>NZ_DIMK01000067.1:0-8685 GCF_002425525.1 Pseudomonas sp. UBA5568
GGCCAACGCCGCGATCGATCAACTGCCAGGCCAGGCCATTGGCGGCGTTGTTGAGTTGGCGATAGGTGAGTTGACGTGCGCCGAACACCACGGCGGTCGCCTCGGGGCTGCGCTGGGCCTGCTGCTCGATCAGGCGGTGAACGCAGTATTGCTCGGGGTAACGCTGAGCGGTCTGGTTCCAAGTGCGCAGGCCGTGCTGTTCACTGGCAGCGAGCATCGGCAGCTCGCCAATGGCCTGTGCAGGGCAGGCAACCATGCCGCGCAGCAGGGTCTGCCAGTGACCGGCCATACGCTCGAGGGTGGCGGCTTCGAACAGGTCGGCGGCGTACACCAGGGCCACGGAAATGCCCTGCGGCGTTTCCAAGGTTTCAAGGGACAACTCGAACTGCGCGCCGCCGCCATCGAGCAGCAGTTCGCGAGCCTGCAAACCTGGCAGGCTAGTGCCGGTCGCGGTGGCGCCGACAGTGCTGAGGTGGTTGTACATCACCTGGAACAGCGGGTTGTGATTCAGCGCACGCTGGGGGTTGAGCACTTCCACCAGGCGGTCGAAGGGCAGGTCCTGGTTGGCCTGGGCCGACAACGTCACCTCCTTGACCGTCTGCAGCCAATGGCCCGCCGATTGCTCAGGCTGCGGGCACAAGCGCATGACCAGGGTGTTGACGAAAAAGCCCACCACCGCCTCCAGCTCCTGGCTGTTGCGGTTGTTCACCGGCACCCCGATGCGCACGTCGGGCTGGCCGCTGTAGCGTTGCAACAGCAAGGCGAAGGTACCCAGGAACAGTTGGAACAAGGTGACGCCCTGGGCCTGGGCCAACTCGCGTACTTGACGCTCCAGGTCCTGCGGCAGGCGCAGGTCAAGGCGCCCGCCACAGTCGCTGAGCTGCGCCGTGCGCGGGTGATCGGTCGGCAGCGACAGCACCACCGGTTCACCACCCAGGCGTTCGACCCAATAGGCCTGCTGGCGCTGCATCTCGCCTTGGTCCAGCCACTGGCGCTGCCAGTGGGCGTAGTCGGCGTACTGCACCACCAGCGGTTGCAGAGCGGACGTATGGCCGGCACTGAAGGCGCTGTAGAGGTCGACGAATTCGTGCACCAACAGGCTCATGGACCAGCCGTCGGAGGTGATGTGGTGCAGCGTGAGCACCAGCACCCATTCATCAATCGCGCGCTCGATCACCTTGACCCGCATCAGGGGGCCTTGGTGCAGGTCGAACAGGCGCGTGATTTCGGCGCGCACCGCAAGCTCCAGCTGGGGTTGGCTGGCATCGGGCAAGGCCATCCATTGCAGGTCCACCGCCCCGGCCGGCTGCACCTGCTGGTAAAGCTGGCCATCCTCCTGGACGAACGTGGTGCGCAAGGCTTCGTGCCGTGCCAGCAAGGTGTCCATCGCCCGCTGCAAGGCCTGGCGATCAAGCTGGCCCTGCAGCCGCACGGCCAGCGGGGTGTGATAGGCGGTGCTCTGGGGCTGCAAGGTCCAGTACAGCCATTGGCGCTGCTGGGCGAACGACGCCGGCAGGCGCTCGCTGCGCGGCAGTGCCGCAATGGCCGCCTGTTCGCGGTAGCGCTCGCAGTGCTCCAGCGCCTGGGCCAGTTCACCCAGGTTGGCCGTGTCGAACATGGCCCGCAGCGGCAGGTCGAGCCCCAGTTGGCGGCGCACACGCGAGACGATCTGCACGGCCAGTAACGAGTGGCCGCCCAGGCTGAAGAAGTTGTCGCCAAGGCCGACTGCCGGCACTTTGAGCACCTGTTCCCAGATGCCCGCCAGGGCACGTTGGCGCTCAGTTACCGGCGGCACATGGGCATCGGCGGCACGCGCCTGGGTCGGCTGAGGCAGCGCGCGGGCGTCGAGCTTGCCGTTGGCGGTCAGGGGCATGACGGCCAGGGCCTGATAGGTGCTGGGCAGCATGTAGTCAGGCAGACGCGCTTGCAGCCACGCCTCCAGCTGCGCTTGCGCGTCAGTGTCCGCGTAGACCACATAGGCCACCAGTTGCGCATGGGCGGCTTCGCCCACCAGCAGCACGGCCGCGTCGCGCACCTGGGGCGCTGCACGCAGGGCCAGCAGCACTTCATCCAGGTCGATGCGGTAGCCGCGCAGCTTGACCTGGCGATCGACACGGCCAAGGAACGCCAGCTCGCCCGAGGGCAGGCGACGCACCCGGTCACCTGTGCGATACAGGCGCGCACCCGGTGCACCGAAGGGGTCAGGCACGAAGCGCTCGGCGGTCATGCCTGGACGGTTCTGGTACCCACGGGCAAGACCAGCGCCACCGATGTACAACTCACCGTGGCTGCCCGGCGCCTGCAGTTGCAGGCCGGCATCGAGCACCTGGGTGCGGGTGTTGGGCAATGGCCGGCCCAGCACGATGGGGCTGTCTGCCGCGCTGAGGTTCTGGGTCAGTACGCCGACGGTGGTTTCGGTCGGGCCGTAGTGGTTGATGATGTCGCAGCGGCCCAAGGCGCGCAGGCGTTCGATCAGTGCAGGCGAACAGGCCTCGCCACCGAGCACCAGGCAGCGAGCAGGCAGCACCTGTTGCGGTTGATCGGCGCCCAGCAGCGCCTCCAGGTGCGACGGCACGATTTTCAGCACGTCGATGCCATGGCCTTGCATATAGGCGCCGAAGCGCTGCGGGTCGAGGGCCACGTCCTGCTCGATGATGTGCAGCGACCGCCCGGAGCACAATGCGCCGAACAGCACGGTATGCCCCAGGTCCGCAGCCAGGGTGGAGACCACCGCCATGTTGCTTGCGCCCTGCAGCGGCAAGGTCTGGAAAATGCCTTGCAGGTAGTTGCCCAGGGCGCCGTGGCTGACGGCCACACCCTTGGCGGTGCCGGTGGAACCGGAGGTGTAGATGACGTAGGCCAGCTCGCCAGCGTGGACGGGGCGCTGCGTGCCCTGCGCACTCATTTCAGGGCGGGCGGGGTCGAGCAGCAGGGTCGTCACCCCGGCGATGTGCGGCAGGCTGGCTTGCAACGCCTGCTGGGTCAGCAGCACACCGACCCGGCTGTCTTCGATCATGTAGGCCAGCCGCTGGGCAGGGAATGCCGGGTCCAGCGGTACATAAGCTGCCCCGGCCTTCCACACGGCCAGCAGGCCGATCACCATTTCCAACGAGCGCCCGGCGGCCAGGCCAACGCACACCTGAGCACCGACGCCCAGCTCGACCAGTTGCAGGGCCAGCGCGTTGGCGCGGGCGTCCAGCTCGGCGTAGCTCAGGCATTGGCCGGCGAATGTCAGCGCCAAGGCATCGGGAACGCGCTGCACCTGGGCCTCGAACATCGCCAGTGCCGACGGCGCTGCTGGTGCCTGCGGGCCCGTGGCCTGCTGCTGCAAAAGTGCCCTCTGGTGCGCATCGAGCAAAGGCAGTTGGTCCAGTGGCTGGTCGGCATCCTCGCTCATCGCTTGCAGCAGTTGCAGCCAGTGCCCGGCCATGCGGGCGATGGTGGCCGGTTCGAACAGCTCGCTGGCATAGGTCAACGAGGCATGCAGACGACCGCCGCGCTCGAAGGTGGTCAGGGTCAGGTCGAAGGGCGTGGGGCGGCTGCTCGCCTCCAGTGGGCGCAGCTCCAACCCCTCGCCCACCGTCATTACCTCGATATCGGCAACGTTGGGCAAGTGGTTGTACATCACTTGGAACAGCGGGTTATGGCTGAGGCTGCGGTCAAGGTCCAGGGCCTCGACCAGCTGTTCGAAGGGCAGGTCCTGGTGCGCCTGGGCACCGGCGGTGGTCTGTTTTACGGCGGCCAGCAGGCTGGCGACCGACTGATGCCCGTGCAGGCAGGTGCGCAGCACTTGGGTGTTGACGAACAAACCGATCAAGCCTTCGACCTCGGCCCGGTTGCGGTTGGCCACGGGCACGCCGATGCGCAGATCGGTCTGGCCGGTGTGGCGGTACAGCAGCACATTGAATGCCGCCAGCAGAACCATGAACAAGGTCACGTTGTGCTGGCGCGCCAAGGCCCGCAGTTGATCAGCCAGGGCCGGGTCGATGACCAGCTCGTGACGTTGGCCGCGCTGGCTGGCCACCGCCGGGCGTGGAAAATCGGTGGCCAGCTCCAGCAACGGCTGCTCATCGCCCAACTGCTCGCGCCAGTAGCCCAACTGCCGCGCCTGCTCACCGGCTTCCAGCCACTTGCGTTGCCACAGCGCATAGTCCATGTACTGGACAGGCAAGGCCGGTAGCGCTGGTTCAAGGCCTGCGGCAAAGGCCTGGTAAGCCTGGACGAACTCGTCGATGAGCACGTTCATCGACCAGCCGTCGGACACGATGTGGTGCAGGGTCAGCAGCAGCACGTGCTCCTGCGCCCCAAGCCGCAGCAAGGTGACGCGCATCAAGGGGCCGACGGCCAGATCGAAGGGTTGCTGCGCCTCGTGTTCGGCCAGCTCGCGCACACCGCGCGCTTGGGCATCGGCGTCCAGGTCAACCAGGCTGTGCTTGGCCACGTGCATCGGGTACTTGGCCGCTACCTGCCGAGCCTGGCCGTCTTCGCCTTCGGCGAATACCGTGCGCAGGCTCTGGTGGCGTGCTACCAGGCAAGCAAAGGCCTGCTCCAGCGCCGCCTCGTCCAGAGGCCCGCTCAAGCGCACGGCGCTGGGCAGGTTATAGGCACCGCTGCGCGGGTCCAGCTGCCAGAGAAACCACATGCGCTGCTGGGCATAGGACAGTGCATCACGGTCCGGGACCTGCACGTCGGCGGCGATGGGGAATTGGGAAAAGTCGATGCCTTCGGCGCGCAGGCCATCCAGAAACAGATGACGCTTGTCCACTGGCAGCTCTATGAAACGGCGGGCAAGCTTGAGGGACTTATCGGCATTCATCTGCGACCTTCCATACAGTTGGGTATCGAGCGTTGGCTCGGCTATCCCTACGGGACGTAGGACGACGCAAGAAAATTAGCCGCGCAGCTTAGGCGCTGGCGCCACGCATGCCGGTAAGGCGCCGGTTAAATCGGTGCGCGTATCGCTCGTTAACCCTGCACAACGACAGATCGACAGGGGTTGACCGTGGACCTTCAGAGCATTCTCAGCAGGCTGTTCGCCAATGCCCATGGCGTGGGCATCGAGGGCGTCTACCAGTTCGTCTTCGCCCATGACCGGGCATTCTGGTCGGAGGTGCGCGAGCAGAGCCGCACCGGTGCGGGTCGCCACGCAGCGCCGGACGTCACCATCGAAGTGGCCGAGCGCGACTTTCTCGGGATCATGGGCGGCACGGCCAATGTCGAGGAACTGTTCGCCAGTGCGCGGCTGAAGATCACCGGCAACATGGGCCTGGCCACGCTGCTGCCGCAGATCATCAACAGCGCGCGGCAAGGCACGTCGGCCAGCAAGGTGGCCATGAACCAACGCTACCCCACGCCCGCGCGCATCAGCGAACGGATATCGGCAGCGCAGCCTGTGCTGCGTGAGGTGCCCCGCCTGCCACGGGCGCACCTGTCAGCCGAGCGTTTTGCCCGGGAGTTCCTGCCCCAGGGCATGCCGGTGGTGATGAGCGATGCCCTGCACGACTGGCCGCTGTTCAGCATGGGGCGTGAGGCATCCCTCGCGCACTTTGCCGAGCTGCAAGGCATCACCCGCCACGGCGATTACGTGAAAAAGACCTTCTCCACCGACCGCGACTTTCGCGCTACCTCCATGGCCGACTTCATTGCCTCGCTCGATACCCCGGCCAAACCGGGTGAAACCCCGGCCTACATGGGCAACAACATCGTCCCGGAAAAGCTCCTGGCGCTGATCCGCTTCCCCGACTATTTCGAACGCTCGCGCTACATCGCGCCACGCATCTGGATCGGGCCCAAAGGGACGCTCACACCCTTGCACCGGGACGACACCGACAACCTGTTCGCTCAAGTCTGGGGGCAGAAGTCGTTCATTCTTGCTGCCCCGCATCACCGCCCGGCGCTGGGCACCTGGTCGACCAGCCCCAAGGGTGGCCTGGACGGCTGCGACTTCAACCCCGATGCCGCCGACTACCAGCGTTTCCCGGCCGCCCGCGATGTGCCGTTCCTGCGCGTGGTGCTGCAAGCCGGCGACCTGCTGTTTTTGCCCGAGGGTTGGTTCCACCAGGTGGAGTCGGTGTCCACGTCGCTGTCGGTCAACTTCTGGGTGAACGCCGGTCGCGGTTGGTGATGTGCGTTTAATTTGCCTGGGCGTCAGCTCGTTTCTCAGCAAAGACGTCTGCACGAGAACGCCCCATGCCCAGCCCCGCCCGCATGACCCAAACCCTCCAGCAAGGTCTGCGCCGTCTGATTGGCGGCGCCACACGCCAGGCCCAGCCCTACCGCCTGTTCGACCTGGTGCTCAGCCGTCGCCTGACCCTTACCCCTTCGCTCACCCGGCTGGTGTTCACCGGCCCGGACGTGGCGCAGATGACGACCCTGGCCCCAGACCAGCGGGTGAAGCTGTTCTTCCCCGCGCCCGATGGCTCCGTTGCGCAACTGCCTGCCGACCAGCACTGGAAGGCCGCCCACAGCGCGCTCGCTGCCGAGCAGCGCCCACCCATGCGTACCTACACTTTGCGCGCACTGCGCCCAGAGGCCTTGGAGGTGGACGTGGATTTCGTCCTGCACGGCGTCAACGGCCCTGCCTCAGCCTGGGCTACCCAGGCGCAGCCGGGTGATCGCCTGCAGATGCTGGCACCTAATCTGGCCTATACGGGAGACCCTGGTGGGTACGAGTGGAAGCCGCCGCAAGGGGTACGTAATGTGCTGCTGGTCGGGGATGAAACGGCGCTGCCAGCGATTGCCGGCATCCTCGAAGCCTTGGCCGTGACGCAACCGGACCTGGCGGTGCAGGCGTTCATCGAGGTGCCATTGCAGGCCGATTGCCTGGATGTGCGGCATGGCAGCGGCGTCGAGTTGCACTGGCTGCCACGCGATCTGCTGAACTGCGAGCACGGCCAGGCCATGCTGCATGCCGTGCATGAACTGGCCCGCCTGCCCCAGGGGCATGCCGTGCCCAGGGCCAGGCTGGAGGATATCGATATCGACAAGCGCATCCTGTGGGAGCAGGCCAGTACCGCCTGCAGCGCGTTCCACGCCTGGGTGGCGGGCGAGTCGGCCACGGTCATGGCCATCCGTCGTCATTTGATCAAGGAGCGCGGGTTACCGCGCCAAGGGCTGACCCTGATGGGCTACTGGCGTGCAGGCAGAACTTTGGACTGAAGGGGTATAGCCGGGGGCACGCGGCCCCCGGCTGGGCTCAGACCGCCGCGGCCACGGCAGCAGCGAAACGCTGCGCGACCTCGTCGACCTGTTCGTCGCTGATGATCAAAGGCGGCAGGAAACGCACCACGGCCCCGTGGCGGCCACCGAGTTCCAGGATCAGGCCTCGCTTGAGGCACTCGCGCTGTACGCGCGGGGCCAGTTCGCGGTTGGCCGGCGGGTGCCCCTGGGCGTCCGCCGTGCCGTGCGGATCGACCAGTTCCACGCCCAGCATCAACCCCCGGCCACGGATATCCCCCAACTGCGGATAGTCCGCCTGCAGGCGTTGCAAGTGCCCGCGCAGGCGCTGCCCCATGGCCTCGGCATGGTCCGCCAGGCGGTGCTCGACCAGGTATTCGAGCACGGCAGACCCTGCGGCCATGGCCATCTGGTTGCCGCGGAAGGTGCCGGCATGGGCGCCCGGCTTCCAGGTGTCGAGCCAGTCGCGGTACACCACCACGGCCAGGGGCAGGCTGCCACCGATGGCTTTGGACAAGGTGACTACGTCTGGGACGATACCGGCGTGTTCGAAGGCGAACATGCGCCCGGTACGGGCGAAGCCGCTCTGGATTTCATCGACGATCAGCGCGACGCCCGCCTGCTCGGTGATGCGCCTTACGCCCTTGAGCCACTCGATGTCGGCGGGTATCACGCCGCCTTCGCCCTGCACCACTTCCAGAATCACCGCTGCTGGCAGCGGCACCCCGCTTTCGGGGTCGAGCAGCAGGTTTTCCAGGTAGTGCAGGTTGGCCTTAACGCCCGCCTCGCCGCCCAGGCCGAATGGGCAGCGATAGTCGTAGGGGTACGGCATGAACTGCACGCCGCTGCCCAGCAATGCGCCCAGGGGTTGCTTGGGACCCAAGCTCCCCATCAGGCTGAGTGCCCCTTGGCTCATGCCGTGGTAGGCGCCCTGGAAGGTCAGGACCGTGCTGCGTCCGGTGGCGCTGCGCACCAGCTTGAGCGCCGCTTCCACCGCATCGGTACCGGTCGGGCCACAGAACTGCACCTTGGCTTCACGGCGCAGTGCTTCGGGCAGTACGGCGAACAGGTCCTGGACGAAGCGGTCCTTGACCGGGGTGGTCAGGTCCAGGGTGTGCAGGGGGAGTTCATCGGCCAGCACGCGCTGGATGGCTTCGACCACCACGGGGTGGTTATGGCCCAGCGCCAGCGTACCGGCCCCGGCCAGGCAGTCGATGAACTGGCGGCCTTCGACGTCCTCGACATAGATGCCACGGGCTCGTTTGAGGGCCAGCGGGATACGGCGGGGGTAGCTACGGGCATTGGACTCCTGTTGCTGCTGGCGGTGCAGCAGCGGGGAGTCGGTGAATTCGTACAGGGGATGCGGGGTGGTGGCCGGTGGGATCTGAGCAAGGCTGGTAGCGGTGGACATGGTGAATCCTCGCAAGCAAGCGAATGGGCGGTAGTCGCTTGAGAGACGCTTGGCCGGGGGGAGGATTTAGGGGGGGGCTTGCTCTTGCTCTTGCTCTT
>NZ_DIMK01000053.1:0-17549 GCF_002425525.1 Pseudomonas sp. UBA5568
GTCGCGCCCGCTGCTGCCCCTGCGCCGACGCCCACAACAGCCACCAGCGCTGCAGCGCCGGCACCGGTGCGCAGCACCGCTGCCCCCGTCAGGCCGGCGGCTGCCCATTCGCCTGCGCCCAAGCGCAAGCCTTACAAGCTCGTTGCCATCGGCACCTCGACCGGGGGACCGGTGGCCTTGCAGCGCGTGCTCACGCAATTGCCAGGCAATTTCCCGGCGCCGATCGTGCTCATCCAGCACATGCCGGCAGCCTTCACCAAGGCCTTTGCAGAGCGCCTGGACAAGCTGTGCCGGATCAGCGTCAAGGAAGCCGAAGATGGCGACATTCTGCGCCCCGGGCTGGCGCTGTTGGCCCCCGGTGGCAAACAGATGATGATCGATGGCCGTGGAACCGTGAAGATTCTGCCCGGTGACGAGCGGCTCAACTACAAGCCCTGCGTGGACATTACCTTTGGCTCGGCAGCCAAGTCCTATGGCGACAAGGTGTTGTCCGTGGTACTGACGGGCATGGGCGCGGACGGTCGGGAAGGGGCGCGCCTGCTCAAGCAGGGTGGCAGCACGGTGTGGGCACAGGATGAAGCCAGCTGCGTGATTTATGGCATGCCCATGGCGATCGTCAAGGCCAACCTGGCCGATGCGGTGTACAGCCTCGACGATATTGGCCGGCACCTGGTGGAGGCGTGCGTCTGATGGACGTGCTCAGCCTGATTGGCCTGATCCTGGCTTTTGTCGCCATCGTGGGCGGTAACTTCCTCGAAGGCGGCCATGTGGGCGCCTTGATCAATGGGCCGGCAGCGCTGATCGTATTGGGCGGTACCCTGGCGGCAGCCTTGCTGCAATCGCCGCTCTCCTCGTTCAAGCGGGCCTTGCAGATCCTGCGCTGGATCCTGTTTCCACCGCGCGTCGATCTGCCGGGTGGGGTTGATCGCGTGGTGAACTGGAGCCTCACGGCGCGCAAGGAAGGCCTGCTCGGGCTGGAAGGGGTAGCCGATGGCGAGCCTGACCCTTACGCGCGCAAGGGCTTGCAGTTGCTGGTCGACGGCGCCGAGCCCGAAGCCATTCGCAGCATCCTCGAAGTGGATTTCCTGACCCAGGAGGGCCGTGACCTGCAGGCTGCCAAAGTCTTCGAGAGCATGGGCGGGTACGCTCCGACCATCGGAATCATCGGCGCGGTGATGGGGCTGATTCACGTCATGGGCAACCTGGCCGACCCGGCGCAACTGGGCAACGGCATCGCCGTTGCCTTCGTGGCGACCATCTACGGGGTCGCCAGCGCCAACCTGATCCTGTTACCCATCGCCAACAAGCTCAAGGCGCTGGTGCTGCGCCAGTCGCGTTACCGGGAAATGCTCCTCGAAGGCCTGCTGTCCATTGCCGAAGGCGAGAACCCGCGCTCGATCGAGCTGAAGCTGCAAGGCTTCATGGAGTAGCCCATGCGTCGTCGCCGTCATGCCGAGGAGCCGGAAAACCACGAACGCTGGCTGGTATCCTACGCCGACTTCATCACCTTGCTGTTCGCCTTTTTCGTGGTGATGTATTCGATTTCCTCGGTCAACGAGGGCAAGTACAAGGTGGTGTCCCAAGCCTTGTTGGGCGTGTTCAACGACCCTGAGCGCAGCATGAGGCCCATTCCCATCGGGGATGAGCGCCCGCTGACCGTTCGACCTGCCCAGCCCTTGGTCAAGGACAGCGAGCAGTCCGACGCTGGCCTGACGGCCGCCAGCAACGACCCGCTCAAGACCATCGCCGATGAAGTGCGCGACGCCTTTGGTGACCTCATCAAGGGTGATCAGATGACGATCCGGGGTAACGAGCTGTGGATCGAGATCGAGCTCAATTCCTCGTTGCTGTTCGGCAGTGGCGATGCCATGCCCAGTGATAATGCATTCGCCATCATCGACAAGGTGGCGGCCATTCTCAAGCCTTTCGCCAACCCGGTTCACGTCGAAGGCTTCACCGATAACCAGCCTATCCGTACGGCGCAATACCCGACCAATTGGGAGCTTTCCTCGGCCCGTGCCGCCAGTATCGTCAGGCTGTTGGCCATGGGCGGCGTGAACCCTGGGCGTATGGCCTCGGTGGGCTACGGCGAGTATCAGCCCGTGACGGGCAATGATACCCCCGAGGGCCGGGCCCGTAACCGGCGCGTGGTACTGGTGATATCCCGCAACCTTGAGGTGCGCCGCAGCCTGACCAGTACCGGTGCTGCCAATGCCACGCCTGATGCTGCACTGCGCCGGGCTGGCACACAAAGTGCACCGGCAAGCTCAGCAGCGGTGGCAGGCCAGTGACTCGTCAATTCTCTGTCGCCCCATTGGCGGATGTCCATGCACGGCGCCTGACCGACAGCCATCCACGCCTTTCATTTTCCAGCAAGGCAGCGGGCACACCACGCGCCCTGCCTCACCCACGGACAGAGTTTGCCTGATGAGAGTCTGGGCAGTAGCCAATCAAAAAGGTGGCGTCGGCAAGACCACCACCACCATCGCCCTGGCTGGCCTTCTGGCCGACGCCGGCAAGCGTGTAATCGTCGTCGATCTTGATCCGCATGGGTCGATGACCAGCTATTTCGGGCATAATCCCGATGCGCTGGAGCACAGCAGCTACGACCTGTTCCTGCACAAGGGCAGCGTTCCGGACGGGCTGCCGGGGCAGTTGCTGTTGCCAACCAGTGACGAGCGCATTTCATTGCTTCCCTCTAGCACTGCCCTTGCTGTGCTGGAGCGTCAATCGCCCGGTCAGAACGGTTTGGGGCTGGTCATCGCCAAGAGTCTGGCGCAGTTGTGGCAAGACTTCGACTTCGCATTGATCGACAGCCCCCCTTTGCTAGGGGTGTTGATGGTCAATGCGCTGGCGGCCAGCCAGCAACTGGTCATCCCGGTGCAGACCGAGTTCCTGGCCGTCAAGGGACTTGAGCGCATGGTCGGCACCCTTGCCATGATCAACCGCTCCCGGCGCCAGGCGCTGCCTTACCAGATCGTGCCGACGTTGTTCGACCGACGTACCCAGGCGTCCCTGGGAACGCTCAAGTTGCTGCGCGATGCCTACGGCGAACAGGTATGGCAGGGCTACATTCCCGTGGACACGCGGCTGCGCGATGCCAGCCGCAAGGGCGTCACGCCGTCGCAATTCGACAACAAGAGCCGAGGGCTGGTGGCCTATCGGGCGCTGCTCAAGCACTTGTTGACCTACAAGCCCGCGGCGCAGGTGGCCTGATGACACAAACACGGCAAGTGAGCAGCAAGCCCCAGTTGGCCCTGCAGTCCTATCTTGACGGTCTGCTCCAGGAAGCCACCGAGCCCTTGGAGACGCCGCCACCGCCAGGCGCGGCTGATGACTTCGCCCTGGCGGTGCGCCAGGAGCAGGCCCGCGATGCGCGTCAGCCTGGCCAGGCCACGCAGGCACAACCGGCGCCGCCCGCACCTGAGCGGCCGTTCGCCGAGCCCAGGCTTGCGGTGTTGCCTAGCGTCATACCTGTGCAGCCGCCCGTGGTGGCGGTGGTGGAACAGGCAGTGGTGGCCGAGGCCAGCATCCCGGTCTTGACTGATACCCCGGCTGTGGAGCCGGCAATGCCCCTGGTGGACGTCCACCTGCCTGCACCGGATGTGCCCGTACCGCCGGCCACCGTCGATGGGCGCCCGGCCTGGGCTGCCGAGCCGTTCGAGTGCCTGCTGTTCGATGTGGCCGGCCTGACCTTGGCCGTGCCGCTGGTGTGCCTGGGCTCGATCTACACCTTGGCCGACCGCGAGCTGACGCCGCTGTTCGGGCAGCCCGAGTGGTTCCTGGGCATCCTCACCTGCCAGGCTGGCAACCTCAAGGTGCTCGACACCGCGCGCTGGGTCATGCCTGACCGCTACCGCGATGATTTCCGCCAGGGCCTGCAATACGTCATTTCTGTCCAGGGCTACGAGTGGGGGCTGGCTGTGCATCAGGTCAGCCGCTCGCTGCGCCTGGACCCGTCCGAGATCAAGTGGCGTAGCCAGCGGGGCCAGCGGCCGTGGCTGGCCGGCACGGTCATTGAACACATGTGTGCACTGCTGGACGTGGCGGAGCTGGCCGAGTTGATCGCCAGCGGCGCCGTCAAGCAGTTGCACGCCAAACAGCACATCACACCGAACACACCGCCAAAGGCGGATTTCAAGGGGTAGGGGAATGAAAAAGTCGTCCGCACAAGGTTCTGAAGATCCGATCCTGCAGTGGGTTACCTTCCGTCTGGACAACGAGTCCTACGGCATCAACGTGATGCAGGTACAAGAAGTGCTGCGCTACACGGAAATCGCCCCGGTGCCGGGTGCGCCCAGCTATGTGCTGGGTATCATCAACCTGCGCGGCAACGTGGTGACCGTGATCGACACGCGCCAGCGCTTCGGGCTGATGCCAACCGAGGTCACCGACAACACTCGCATCGTCATCATCGAAGCTGACAAGCAAGTGGTCGGCATTCTGGTCGATAGCGTCGCCGAGGTGGTGTACCTGCGCCAGTCCGAGATCGAAACCGCGCCCAACGTCGGCAACGAAGAATCGGCCAAGTTCATCCAGGGCGTGTGCAACAAGAATGGCGAATTGCTGATTCTGGTCGAGCTGGACAAGATGATGACCGAGGAAGAGTGGTCGGAACTGGAGAACATCTGACTTGATTTTCGAGGTCGGCGTCATCTTACTGGCCCTGCTGTGGGCCTTGAGCCTGTGGTTCTTCCTGAACTACACCAAGCGTCAGCGCGAGCTGGCTGCGCAGCAGGCCATTGGCGATGCCTTGCGCGACCAGCGTATCAAGGACCTCGGCAAGCGGCTCGATGACTACCAGAACGTCACCGTGCGCATGGGCGACGCCATCCATGAGCTGCGCGGTGCGGTGGCCACGCTGCCCGACCGGCTGGAACGGCTGGAGCAGCGTGACCCGAGCAGCGTCACCTTCACCCAGGCTGCACGGCTGGTCGGCATGGGCGCTAGCGTGTCGGAACTCACCGAAACCTGCGGCCTGACCCAGGCCGAGGCCGAGCTGATGAGCAAGCTGCATCGCAACGACTGAACATCAGGGCGGCGCCAGTCGCCCTGTGCGTTTCAAGGTTTGCCCCACGAATGGTAGTTGCCCACTTGTGCAACATTGCCCAGTGCCAAGTCGTGGGTAATCGCCGCCTTTACCGCCTGCGTCTTGCCAATGGTCAGAAACAGCGGTTTGGTCTGTGGCAATGTGTGCAGGTTGGTGAGTTGGCGCAAGCGGTAGAGCCGGGGTAAGTGCTGATCGATCACATCATTGAGCACTGCGGGGCCCGTCAAGTGATTCAGGCGTCTGGCATACGCCTTGAAACCGGCAGTGCCGGTGATGGGCCTGTGCTGATAAAAGTCTGGCATGGCCTGGTAGCGTTCGCGCATGAGATCGCTGATCGCCTGCAGGTTGGGGTTTGAAGGATGAGTGCCAATCATGTTGGTGTTGTAGTGGCAGTGCATGCCGAGCGTATCGTTGTTTGTAGGGTCACCCAGGATGAAACCGTCCTGTGTCGTGGCCAGTTCGACGGTTTCAATAGCAGCGCGAGTAGGGTCCTGCGGTGCCTCGGGATGGGGTAGCAGCGAATCGTCGACATCCATGTAGATGCCCCCCAAACTGTCGAGCATTGAATAGCGCAAGATGTCCGATGCCGAAGCGTAATTGGCCCCAGGATCGCTGGTGGCATGCTGGTATTGCTCGAAATTCACGCTTTCAGTGAAGTGCGCATAGAACGGCTGCTCCTCCAAAGGCAGCACTTCAAGCCTGGGCGCGCGTTCATTGAGCAGTTGCCGATTGGCTTCAAAGGCCTGGGGTTCTGCCTTGGACAAGTACAGGCGGTAAGTGTAATTGCTGTTGCTCAGGCGCTCTGCGTTGGCGGCCAAGTTGTCTACAAGCTCAGGCGCGATGATCTTGTTGCCTACCCATAGGCTGGAAATGGTTTTGGGAATAGGCTGAGCCGCCGAGTGGTCGACGGCAGGGATATCGAGCGGTAATGGCAGATCAATACCAAGGCCCCTGAGCGTTGCCGAGCGCATTTCGTCGGTAACCGGGCGCGTCGTGATATCCACTGGGGTAAGGCCACGACGGCCCGGGGTCACCTGGTAATAGGTTGGGTCCACATCGTTGACTGCATCATCGACGATGAAAGCATCGTGTTCACTGTCGTACAGCACGTTTGCGTTGTAACCGCCGATTTCCCCTTGCAGCTGCGCGGGTCCCTGCTCACTGACAGGTATTCGGATGATGGAGCGCGCGACCGGGCTATCGTCAGCCGGCACGGGCTGCAGCGCATCGCCGAAGAAATCACCGATCTCCGGCTCGGAAAAATGCGGTGGGTTTATCGGGCTCAGCGGGTAGCCCAATTGGTCGTTCAAACGGATGGGCGTGAAGAAGCGCGAGCGTTGTGCGCAGAACACTTCTGTTGCGCGCGTCGTGGCCTCGCCAACCAGGGGGAGGGCGTTGAACAGTCCGTAAACCGTGTTGCTGACGCCCTGCGCTTTGTCCTCCAGTGTCTTGCCATTGATGGCCTGATCCAGGCCCAAGCCAAACTGAGCGGCGCCTGCCAACGCAAGCATAGGTGCCAGGGCAGGAATCACGATCGCCAGTGGTGCCAGTAAATTGATCGAGGCGAGCACATAGCCTCGCCATTTTGCCTTGGTCACGGCTTGGTCACTGGTGATGATGAAGTCCGCATCGGCGTAACTGCGCACGCGCTGACGCTCAGTAAGCACGGCAAACAAGTCATCCTTGATCGACGGGCTGTACTGTTTGGTCTTGTAGTAGACGTATTGCCGCGGCGGCCACTGACCATCGGTTGTGAAACCGGAACGATTGGGCGCTCGATGATAAACGGCAGGATAGGCGCCTAACCCCTCGAGCGCCGTATCCAAGCCGCTGAAGTCCAGCCCGTCTGGCGTATCGGCTAGCCGGAAATATCGGCGCAGTGCCTCACGCTTCTCTGCAACGCGGCACTGGTCACCAAACCAGTCTTTCATGCTGTCCAGGCTTGCGAACTCATGGAAAGGCGAGGCATTACCTGGAAGGTACAGCACCACCCCGCGCCTGTGCTGGTCAGCGATTGCGATCAGGTCGGTGGCTGTGTAGCCATAGACATTGAGCGCCCGGATTCTGAGACTGGTAGCGCGAGGCGCCAGGCCTGCTGCTTCCCAGAGCATCTGGCGCGCCGTGTCGCTGAGCGAGCCCTCTTGCACTTGCTTGTTGCAAGCCGCTACGAAGCCGATTTGCAGGCATTGCTGGTGGCTGTCACGGGCGTTGTGCCAGTAATCGTCGAGCATGGCGACGAAACGGGTGTGAAAATCCAGCTCCCAGATGGCGTGCTGCATGGCTTCGACGTCGATGGGCAGGTGGGTCGAGCTGTCGTAGCGTGCGGGTTGGGTTCTGCGGAACAGCCCATTGAAGACCGAATAGGCAGGCCTGTTGTCCAGCACGCTATTCTCGGGCAGGCGGTTGACGATTTTGAACGGGCGCGATGGCATGTGACCTGCCCACTCGCCAGGAAGCAACTGCCCCAACAGATTCTTGCAGGTTTCCCCCTGCCAGTTCGACAGCACCGCCTGGGTCAGCGAAAGCCGTTGCATCACGACGGCCTCATCGCCCCGGTAGTGCAAGGTGACGACATCCGTCTGATCCGGATCCAGGTCATGGCCTTGCCGCTGAGCCCACTCGCGTATAGCAGCGGCGGCCTGGCGATCTGGGCGCGGTATGTTGCGCAGGTGATTACGCACGTACCGTTGGCCGACTGAGTTGACGAAGGTAGTAGCCATGGTTATCGACTCATGTAGTGGATAGAGCCGATACAGTGTCGATGCGCCTGCAGTTTTGGGTCGTAGCCAACTACTACCCTTCAGGCAAACGCAAGTGCGCCGGGGTAATGTCCCTCGGCTCAGCCGGGGTGTCCTCGAAGCCCGGTGGTACTTTGCCGCGCAGCTGCCAGGCGAAAGCGATGACTTCGGCGATGGTCAGATACAGCGCCTCAGGGATCTGTTCGCCCAGTTCAAGACGCGCCAGTAAACGAACCAGCTCAGGGTTTTCATAAATGGGCACTTCATGTTCGCGGGCCAGGGCCAGGATGGCGTCTGCCAACTCATCGTCACCTTTGGCGCTCAGTGTCGGCGCCTGCTGCCCGTCGTAGCTCAGCGCCACGGCCTGACGCGGGTTAGGGTTACTCATGCGTTTTCATCCACCCAACGTTGTTCGACCCTGGTACGTGAGCCTTGTGCAGGCCTGCCGGGGTAGCAGTGCAGATCATCGACCAGCAGACCGCGGGCCAGCAGGCGCTCACGCAGCGCGCCAAGCTGCCCTTCGATCAGGCGGGCGGTCTGTTCGCGCTCGGCCCACAGCTGGCCGTTCAGACGGCCCTGTGTCAGCTGGGCCTGGACTTGAAGCGGCCCGAGCGGCGGCAGATCGAAAGCCAGCTCGATACGCCACAACGGTTGCAGCGTTTCAGGCGCCTCACGCTCGCGGTCGGCTTGCTGCTGAGGTGTCTCTTCGCGCTGAAGCTTGATTTGCAAGGGCACGAACTCCTGTCCATGGCGAATGGGCACTTCGGTCTGCCAAGTGGTCTGCAGGTTGCCGTTTTCCAGCGTGCCGCTTTGCTGCAGGCTGCTCATGGCGTGGCTTTGCAGGCGAGAGACGGCGGCCGCTGCCAGGCGCAGCAGCTGTTCCAGGTCCCCTTCTTCTTCCATCGCCTGCAATAACCTGGAGGGGAGGGGGAACGCGCCGGGCTGGGGTTTGGGGCTTACCCGCTCCAGCATGCCCAGGGCGTTTCGGACCAGGGCGGGCATGGCCGCGGCCACGCTCGCCGCTGGTGGGCCGAGGGCGCTACTGGCACTGATCTGGTTGATCAATTGCAGCATGTTTGCCTTGAGGTCAGTGGCCAGCGTGGCTGTCGTCCCTGTCATCAACTTGGCCTCGAGAAAGGCGCCGCTGTTGAGCAACGCCTGAGCAACGGCTTTGGCATCCCCCAGTTGCTGGACTGTCGGCAGCGCGCCAAGCAATCGTTCGACGGTCGTGCGCAGCTCGCTGTCAGTCCCGGCGTCGCGTGCCACCTGTTGCAAACCGGCCAGCAGGCCTGGCAGCGACGCCTGGCGGTTCTGCTGGCTGCCAAGGTGCTGGGCGATGCCCAATTGATCCTGCCTGCCGGCCAGGGGGACGAACTGCAGCGACTGGTCGCCCTGTACGCTTGCACTGAGCAGACTGCCGATTGCCAACGGCCGGGGGCTGTCCACGGCCAGTACGGCACCGGCTTGGGCGGTATTGAGAAGGCTCACCAGCGCGCGATAGCTTGCAGGCTGACCCGGTACTTCAGGGAGTAGTTGGTTGGTCATGACCTTACCCTGCACCAGGGTACCGACCGGTACCTGCGTAGTATCCAGGCGGGTGAGGGTTGCGATTTGGCTAGCGCTGGCCTGCTGCAGCAAAATGGCCAGACGCCCGGCTTCGGGTTGGCTGACGGTCACTTGGCTGCCCTGGGGCAAAGGCTGGCTGGCGCTGGCTTGCAGTTGAGTCTGCAGACCGTTGGCTTGCAGCAAGCGCAACACCAACTGGAACTCCTGGCCAGTCTGGCGCATGGCAACCACCTCGGCCTGCGCCGTCTCCCCAGGGCTCAGCAAACCCGGTTGAGCCTGGGTGAGGCGCAGCAATTCGCCGGTCATGGCAGCCTTGATCGCTTGGGCTCCAGTGACGGTTTGCGGGCCGAGACTATTGATTTCAGTCATGATTGTATACAACCTTAGGCGCTCAGCCTCTTGGCAGCAGGGCTGTGCATGTAATAATGCCGCCCGCCCGTAGTTGCCACTGTAACGGCAGCGCATCGGGCGACTTGAGTGGCAGGGCTCCGGGCTCCGGGCACCGTCACCCGAACCCTAGAACGATAAGGCGAAACCGTGACCCTTCATCTTCAAGCCGTGGGCCTGGCCTGCGAGCGCGACTGGCGTCTGCTGTTCGAGCACCTTGCCTTCGAGCTGCGACCCGGCGACATGCTACAGATCAGCGGCCCCAACGGCAGCGGCAAGACCAGCCTGCTGCGCCTGCTGGCTGGCCTGATGCAGCCGACCGCCGGTCAGATCCTGCTCGGTGGCCGTCCGCTGGATGAACAGCGGCATGCGTTGGCCAGCATCCTTGTGTGGATTGGCCATGCTGCGGGCATCAAGGAACTGCTCACGGCCGAAGAGAACCTGACCTGGCTGTGCGCGCTGCACCGTCCAGCCAGCCGCGAACAGATCTGGCAGGCCCTGGCTGCCGTTGGGCTGCGTGGTTTCGAGGACGTGCCCTGCCATACTTTGTCGGCAGGGCAGCAACGCCGCGTGGCCCTGGCGCGCCTGCACTTGGCAGCTGCGCCGTTGTGGATCCTGGACGAACCGTTCACTGCCCTGGACAAACAGGGTGTCGCGGACCTGGAGGCCCACTTGGCCAGCCATTGCGAACACGGTGGCACCGTGGTGCTGACCACCCACCACACCTTGTCCCACACGCCTGCGGGCTACCGAGAACTCAACCTGGGGCAATGGGCAGCATGAGCGTCTTCACCCTGTTGTTGCGGCGCGAGGCGCGGTTGCTGTTCCGCCGTCCTGCGGAGCTTGCCAACCCTCTGGTGTTCTTCGCCATCGTGGTGGCCTTGTTCCCCTTGGCGGTTGGCGCGCAGACCCAGATGTTGCAGAACCTGTCCCCGGGGCTGGTGTGGGTGGCCGCATTGCTGGCGGTGTTGTTATCGCTCGATGGCCTGTTTCGCAGCGATTTCGAAGACGGTTCACTGGAGCAGTGGGTGCTCTCGCCGCATCCGCTGGCACTGATGGTGTTGGCCAAGGTGCTGGCGCACTGGTTGTTCTCCGGGCTTGCGCTGGTGTTGCTGTCACCTTTGCTGGCGCTGATGCTCGGCTTGCCTGGGCATTGCCTGCCTGTGCTACTGGGCTCGCTGTTGCTGGGTACGCCGGTATTGAGCCTGTTGGGCGCGGTGGGCGCCGCGCTGACCGTCGGCCTCAAGCGCGGCGGTTTGTTGCTGGCGTTGCTGATCCTGCCGTTGTATATCCCTGTATTGATCCTGGGCAGTGGTGCCTTGCAGGCGGCGTTGCAGAATATGCCCGCCACTGGCCACCTGCTCTGGCTCGCCAGCCTGACGGCCCTGGCCGTGACCCTGGCACCCTTTGCGATCGCCGCCGGCCTGAAAATCAGCGTCGGCGAATAACGAGCCTGGGCTTTGAAGCCTGGCCAATACCCTGGATGCACCCTGATGAAAATGAGCTGGACGTGGTTTCACAAGCTGGGCTCTCCGAAATGGTTCTACGCCATTAGCGGGCGCATGTTGCCCTGGCTGTCCATCGCTGCCGTTGTATTGCTAGTGGTTGGCACGGTCTGGGGGCTGGTCTTTGCGCCCCAGGACTACCAGCAGGGCAACAGCTTTCGCATCATCTATATCCATGTCCCGGCAGCGATGCTGGCGCAGTCCTGTTATGTCCTGCTGGCGGTGGCCGGTGTGGTGGGGCTGGTGTGGAAGATGAAGCTGGCCGATGTCGCCCTGCAATGCGCCGCCCCCATCGGCGCCTGGATGACCGCCGTGGCGCTGGTGACCGGGGCCATCTGGGGCAAGCCAACCTGGGGCAGCTGGTGGGTGTGGGATGCGCGCCTTACCTCGATGCTCATCCTCTTGTTCCTGTACTTCGGCATCATTGCGCTGGGCCAGGCAATCAGTAATCGTGACAGCTCGGCGAAAGCCTGCGCCGTGCTGGCCATCGTTGGGGTGGTGAACATCCCCATCATCAAGTATTCGGTCCAGTGGTGGAACACGCTGCACCAGGGCGCCACCTTCACCCTGACCGAAAAGCCCGCAATGCCCGCCGACATGTGGTTGCCGCTGTTGTGCACGGTGCTGGGCTTCTACTGCTTTTTCGGCGCGGTGCTTCTGATGCGCATGCGCCTTGAGGTGCTCAAGCGCGAGGCGCGCGCCAGTTGGGTGAAGGAAGAGGTATCGAACAGCCTGGGTGGGAGGGCCGTGCCATGAGTTTCGCCAGTTTCGGCGACTTTATCGCCATGGGTCATCACGGCCTTTATGTGTGGTCGGCCTACGGCATCTGCGCCGCTGTGCTGGCGCTCAACGTCGCCGTGCCGGTGCTGGCCCGGCGCCGCTACCTGCAAGAAGAGGCGCGCCGCTTGCGCCGGGAGAAAACGCAGTGAATCCGCAGCGCAAGAAACGCCTGTTGCTCATCATCGGTCTGCTGGTCGGCGTCGGGGTTGCCGTGGGCTTTGCCCTCACTGCCTTGCAACAGAACATCAACCTGTTCTACACCCCCACCCAGATCGCCAATGGCGAGGCTCCGCTGGACACGCGTATCCGCGCCGGCGGCATGGTCGAACAGGGCTCGGTGCAACGCTCCTCCGACTCGCTGGACGTGCGGTTCGTGGTCACCGATTTCAACAAGTCCGTGCCCATCACGTACCGCGGCATCCTTCCGGACCTGTTCCGTGAAGGGCAGGGCATCGTGGCCTTGGGCAAGCTCAACGGCGACGGCGTGGTGGTGGCCGACGAAGTGCTGGCCAAGCATGACGAAAAGTACATGCCTCCCGAAGTCAGCAAGGCGCTGAAGGAAAGCGGCCAGGCGGCAGCCCAGACGGGGGAGCGGCCATGAACGCAGCGTTGGTGATACCTGAACTCGGTCAACTGTCGATGATTCTGGCCATCTGTTTCGCTGCGGTGCAGGCCAGCCTGCCGCTGCTCGGGGCGTGGCGTGGTGACAGCTTGTGGATGAGCCTGGCGCGGCCCGCAGCCTGGGGGCAGTTCGCCTTCCTGACGTTCGCGTTCGCGTGCCTGACCCACGCCTTCATGACCGACAACTTTTCGGTTGCCTACGTGGCCAGCAACTCGAACAGCGCATTACCCTGGTACTACAAGTTCAGCGCAGTCTGGGGGGCGCATGAAGGCTCCCTGCTGCTCTGGGCGCTGATTCTGGGGGGCTGGACCTTTGCCGTGTCGGTGTTCTCGCGGCAATTGCCCCAGGTGATGCTCGCCCGGGTGCTGGCGGTCATGGGCATGATCAGCGTGGGCTTTCTGAGCTTTTTGATCATCACCTCCAACCCGTTCCAGCGCCTGCTGCCTCAGGTGCCTGTCGATGGCCGTGACCTCAACCCGCTGCTGCAGGACATTGGCCTGATCGTGCATCCGCCAATGCTGTACATGGGATATGTCGGCTTTTCGGTCGCCTTCGCCTTTGCCATCGCCGCCTTGCTCGGCGGGCGTCTGGATGCCGCCTGGGCCCGGTGGTCGCGGCCCTGGACCCTGGTAGCCTGGGCCTTCCTGGGCGTGGGTATCACCCTGGGTTCCTGGTGGGCGTACTACGAACTGGGCTGGGGTGGCTGGTGGTTCTGGGACCCGGTGGAAAACGCATCGTTCATGCCCTGGCTGGTAGGGACGGCGCTGATCCACTCCCTGGCGGTGACAGAGAAGCGCGGGGTGTTCAAAAGCTGGACCGTTCTGTTAGCCATCGCTGCGTTCTCACTGAGCCTGCTAGGGACGTTCCTGGTGCGTTCCGGGGTGCTCACCTCTGTGCATGCCTTTGCCGCCGACCCCTCGCGCGGCATTTTCATTCTGTTCTTCCTGCTGTTCGTGGTCGGCGGCTCGCTGACCCTGTTCGCCCTGCGTGCGCCGGTGGTCAAGAGCCAGGTGGGGTTCGCCCTGTGGTCGCGCGAAACCCTGCTGCTGGCGAACAATCTGGTTCTGGTGGTTGCAGCGTCGATGATCCTGCTAGGCACCTTGTACCCGCTGGTGCTCGACGCCCTGACCGGCGCCAAGCTTTCGGTAGGCCCGCCTTATTTCGATGCCCTGTTCCTGCCGCTGATGGCACTGCTGATGCTGGTGCTGGGGGTAGGGGTAGTGGTGCGGTGGAAGGATACGCCTGGCAAGTGGCTGCTGGGCATGATGACGCCGGTCCTCGTCGGCAGCGCCGTGCTGGCGCCGGTGGCGGGCCTGATCGTCGACGATTTCGACTGGCAGGTACTGACCACGTTCGCTCTGGCTGCCTGGGTGGTGCTCGGAGGGCTGCGCGATGTGTTCGACAAGACGCGCCACAAAGGGCTGCTCAAGGGGCTGCCTGGGCTGGGGCGCAGTTACTGGGGGATGCAGGTCGCTCACCTGGGGCTTGCGGTGTGTGCCCTCGGGGTGGTGCTGTCGAGCAACAATAGCGCCGAGCGTGATCTGCGAATGGCTCCGGGCGAAAGCGTGGAGCTGGGCGGTTATCACTTCCTGTTCCAGGGCGCCAGGCACTTCGAAGGGCCCAACTTCATTTCCGACAAGGGCACAGTGGTGGTCAGCCGCGAGGGTCGTCCTGTGGCCACCCTGCACCCGGAGAAACGCTTGTATACCGTGCAGCAGTCGATGATGACCGAGGCCGGGATCGACGCAGGCTTTACCCGCGACCTGTACGTGGCCCTCGGGGAGCCTTTGGAAAACGGTGCCTGGGCGGTGCGTGTGCATATCAAGCCCTTTGTTCGCTGGATCTGGCTGGGCGGTCTGTTGACGGGCCTGGGCGGATTGCTGGCGGCCCTCGACCGGCGCTACCGCGTCAAGGTCAAGTCCCGGGTGCGTGAGGCCCTGGGCGTGTCTGGAGCAGTTGCATGAAACGTTGGTTGATGGTGGTGCCCCTGGCGGTGTTCCTGCTGGTGGCGGTGTTCCTGTACAAGGGTTTGTTTCTCAAGCCCGATGAATTGCCCTCGGCAATGATCGGCAAACCGTTCCCGGTCTTTTCGCTGGCTTCCACCCAGGGCGACCGTACGCTTACCCAGGCAGACCTGCAGGGCCGGCCTGCGCTGGTCAACGTCTGGGCCACCTGGTGTGCGTCGTGCAAAGTCGAGCATCCTTATCTCAACCAGCTGGCTTCCCAGGGTGTGGTCATCTACGGGGTGAACTACAAGGACGACAACGCCGCAGCGCAGAAGTGGCTGACCGAGTTCCACAACCCCTACCTGCTCGACATCAGCGACGAGCAGGGCAGCCTAGGTCTGGACCTGGGTGTGTACGGTGCGCCGGAGACGTTCCTGATCGATGGCGATGGCGTGATTCGGTACAAGCATGTGGGCGTGGTCGACGCCAGCGTTTGGCGAGAACAGTTGGCGCCACGCTACCAGGCGCTGCTCGACGAGGCGACACCATGAAGCGCTGGTTCGCAGCCCTGGCCTTGAGCCTGTGCGTGGGTGGGGTAGCCAAGGCCGCCATCGATACCTACCAGTTTCGTGACCAGGCCGAGCGTGAGCGCTACCAACAACTGACCAAGGAATTGCGCTGCCCCAAGTGTCAGAACCAGGATATCGCCGACTCCAACGCACCCATTGCGGCTGACCTGCGCCGGGAAATATTCCGCATGCTGGGGGAGGGCAAGAGCAACCAGCAGATCGTCGACTTCATGGTGGACCGTTATGGCGACTTCGTGCGCTACAAGCCGGCGCTGAGCGGCCGGACCTGGTTGCTCTGGTTCGGCCCGGGCATTCTGCTGGCCGGCGGGTTCGCCGTATTGGCGGTGATTGTACGGCGTCGTCGCCTGGCGTCCGTGCAAGGCACTGATGAATTGTCAGCCGAGGAGCGCGCACGGCTGGCCAACCTGCTGGAAAAAGAACGTACCCATGACTGAATTCTGGCTTAGCGCGGGCTTGTTGCTGCTCGCGGCCCTCAGCTTTCTGCTGATCCCGATCCTGCGTGGCCATCGCCGCCAGCAGGAGCAAGACCGAACAGCGCTCAACGTGGCGCTCTATCAGGAACGCATCGACGCGCTGGCCGCGCAGCAAGCATCGGGTGTGCTCGATGACCTGCAATTGAATCAGGGCCGCGATGAAGCCGCCCGGGAGTTGCTGGCCGACACCGAGGGCGCCGAACCCGCCAGGCAGCGTCAATTGGGCAAGGCCTTGCCTTTGCTGGCAGCCGTCCTGGTGCCGCTGCTGGCGTTAGGGCTGTACCTGCACTTCGGTGCGGCGGACAAAGTGGCCCTGACCCAGGAATTTGCCCAGGCACCGAAGTCGATGGAAGAGATGACGGCACGTCTGGAGCGAGTGGTCCAGGCACAACCTGATTCAGCCGAGGCCGTGTACTTCCTGGGCCGTGCCTACATGGCCGAACAACGCCCTGCCGAGGCGGCCCGCACGTTCGAGCGCGCAGTGGCCATGGCCGGTCGCCAGCCCGAGTTACTGGGCCAGTGGGCCCAGGCCCTGTATTTCGCGGCCGACAAGCGCTGGAGTGCGCAACTGCAGGCATTGACTGACGAAGCGCTCAAAGCCGACCCCAACGAGGTCACCAGCCTGGGCCTGCGTGGAATTGCGGCATTTGAAGGTGAGCGCTATCAGGAGGCTATCGCGTACTGGAAGCGGTTGTTGGCGCAGTTGCCGCAAGGAGATGCTTCGCGCGCTGCATTGCAGGGTGGCATTGACCGTGCGGCCGAGCGGTTGGGCACTCAGACCGCTCAGGTGCCGGCACCCGCTGCGGTGCGTTTGAAGGTGCGGGTGGAATTGGCGCCGGCTTTGCGGGACAAGGTAAAGGCACAGGACACCGTCTTCATTTTCGCCCGCGCCAGCAGTGGCCCGCCCATGCCGCTTGCCGCCAAGCGGGTGACGGTGGCGCAATTGCCGATCGAGGTCGAGCTTTCAGATGCGGATGCGATGATGGCGCAGATGAAACTGTCCGATTTCGCCGAAGTCCAACTGGTTGCGCGTGTTTCCAAGGATGGGCAGCCGACCCGTGGTGAGTGGGTTGGCCAGAGCGCGCCTTTGCCCAATACGACCCAGGCCCAGCAGCGCCTGATCATCGACAGCCCTGATTCGTAAGAGAGTTTCCTATGCACGCGACGGTACGCCTCACCCTGATCACCCTGGCGCTGGGTTTGTCGGCCTGTACGGTGCATGGGCCTTCTTCGCAGCCTGAGCCTGAACCACCGATCGAACGGCTGCCGCCCAAGGGCCCGGTGGTCACGCCGCTGCCGGGTGGGCAGCCTACAGGGCCTGGGAGCAAGCCTGCACCGCCAGCCAAGCCAGTGCCGCGCACCTCGGCAAGCTTTGCGCCGCCGCCGGGCGGGGCGAGCCATTGGGATCCCAAGTTGGGCGTGTATGTGTTGGACAAGAAGCCCAATACCTTCTATCGCCAGCGAACGTATTACCGGTTCGACAATGGCTGGAGCTGGTCGGTGAGCCCGGATGGACCGTGGCAGCAGACCGACAGCAGTGGTGTGCCTGGGGGGCTGGGGCGGGCTTTTGGGCAGTAGTTTTTTCGACACCCGGCCGGCCGCACGCGACGCACAGCAGCCTTAGTTATATAGGCGTTCTAACCGACAACCTGGGGCCGCTGCGCGGCCCATCGCGGCACAAGACCGCTCCTACATGAAATGGGATTGCCTTGTAATATTGTGCAAAGCAGTTGCACCGCAATGAGCAAAATGAATGCTTGGTACCCAAGACACTTCATCCCAAAGAGCGCCAGTCCATTGAAATAGCCGCTCTTGATCTTGATCTTGATCTTGATCTTGATCTTGCTTCTAAGCGCGCGGTAGTTCAGACCCCGCAGATCGCGACTTCAGGA
>NZ_DIMK01000053.1:17698-116915 GCF_002425525.1 Pseudomonas sp. UBA5568
AAGGGTGACTGTGCGCCACCCTAGCCAATGAATACCTACTCAATATAAATGCCCATGCTAACAATCCAACTCCAGCCTCAAAGACCTGAGCCCCAAGTCCCAGGTTCAAAGTCCAAATTTCAAATTTCAAATTTCAAAAACCGCAGGATCCAATTCAAGATCAAGCTAATTACAAAGCGCCCGCCCCCAAATCCCACTCCCGCCTCCCATACAGCCCCCACCCATAATACCCATTGACTCCACCACCCACCCCCTCCGCATAATCCCCAACCCACCCGGAGGCATCATGCACAAGACAATCCTGGTCCTGGTCGAAACCGTAGACACCTACCTACCCCTGCTGACAAACGCCGGCTACCACCTCATCCTCGCCCAGACCCCCGACCTGCGCACCCAGGCCATCGAGCAAAACGGCCCCCGCATCGACGCCGTCCTCACCCGCGGCCCCCTCGGCCTGACAGCCAAGGAAATCGACGCACTGCCCAACCTGCAGATCATCTGCGTCATCGGCGCCGGCTATGAGCAGGTCGACCTGCAAGCCGCCCGTGCCCGCCACATCACCGTCACCAACGGCGCCGGCGCCAACGCCGACGCCGTGGCCGATCACGCCATGGCCATGCTCCTGGCACTGCTGCGCAACATCCCGCAAGCCGACGCCAGTACCCGCGCTGGCCAATGGCAGCGCGTGATCAGCCCATCGGTCACAGGTAAACGCCTGGGCATTCTGGGCATGGGCGCCGTTGGCCAGGCCATTGCCAAGCGCGCACACCAGGGGTTCGACATGCCCGTGAGCTACTACAACCGAACACCACGACCGGCGTTGCCCTACACCGGCCATGACAGCGTCCCGGCCCTGGCCGAGGCAGTCGATATTCTCCTGGTCGCCACACCCGGCGGCGCCGACACTCGCCACCTGGTGAATGCACAGGTGCTGAAGGCGCTCGGCACCCAGGGCTACCTGGTCAACATCGCTCGGGCCAGCGTCGTCGATACCCAGGCCCTGACCCAGGCACTGCAGAGCGGTCAATTGGCCGGTGCGGCCCTGGACGTGTTCGACGAGGAACCTGATGTTCCCGACACCCTCAAGTCGCTTCCGAACACGGTATTGACGCCCCATGTCGCCGGGCAATCGCCAGAGGCGGCAGAAGCCACGGTGACGTTGGTCCTGCGTAACCTCGATGCCTTTTTCGCCGGCAAGCCAGTGCTGACACCGGTGCTTCATTAGGCCCCACACCGCCAATAGCCTGCACAAGGGCAGGCAACAAGGAGCGTATTGATGCAACTCGAAATCTTCCAGGTCGACGCCTTCAGTGCCGAACCCTTCGGCGGTAATCCGGCCGCGGTCATCCCGCTCGATCAGTGGCTGCCCGATGCCGTGCTGCAGCGCATCGCCGAGGAAAACAACCTTTCGGAAACGGCGTATTTCGTGCGCAACGGCGATGTGTTCGACCTGCGCTGGTTCACGCCCACCGTGGAAGTGGACTTGTGCGGTCACGCCACCCTGGCCTCGGCCTACGTGCTGTTCGAACACCTCAAAGAACCGGCGCAGGTGCTGCGCTTCAATACCCGCAGCGGTGAACTGCGGGTAACACGGCAAACGGACGGCCTGTTGGCCATGGATTTCCCTGCCCGCCAACCTGAGGCCCAGCCAGTGCCAGCCGGTCTGCTGCAAGCATTGGGCCTGCGCCAGGCGCAGGCGGTGTATCGCAGCGATGACTACGTGGTGGTGGTCGATGACCCTGAGTTGCTCGATACCCTCACGCCAGATTTCGTCGAGCTGGCTGGCTTTGACGTGCGCGGCATCGCCGTAACGGCGCCGGGGCGTGGGTTCGACTTCGTGACGCGCTGGTTCGGGCCACGCGTGGGGGTCAATGAAGACCCGGTGACCGGTTCGGCCCATACCTCGCTCGCACCGATCTGGGCACAACGGCTAGGCAAGCAGTCGCTTGAATGCGAGCAAGGCGGTGCGCGCAAGGGCCAGCTGCGCTGCGTGCTCCCGGGCAATGGCCGGGTGATCATCAGTGGGCGGGCGGCGTTGTTCATGCGCGGTACCGTCTACCTGTAAGACGACCCTGTCGTCACCGACGATGCGCAGGCCGACACCAAGGCTTGCCAAATCCGGGCAATGCTGCGAAAAGAACGGCATTTTCGTAGCGGCTGGAGCCTGCGCATGAACCAAGAACTGCAAATCATCGACCTGGTCGAGGGTGACGGCAAGGCGGCCGTCAAAGGTGCGCTGATCACGACCCAATACACCGGGTGGCTGGCCGATGGCACCGAGTTCGACTCCTCCTGGTCACGCGGCAAGCCGTTTCAATGCGTGATCGGTACCGGGCGAGTAATCAAGGGGTGGGACCAGGGCATCATGGGCATGCGCGTTGGCGGCAAGCGCAAACTATTGGTGCCGGCGCACCTGGGTTATGGCGCGCGTAGCGTTGGTTCTATCCCACCTGATTCGGACCTTGCGTTCGAAATCGAGCTGCTCGAAGTGCTGACGCGCGATGACTGACACGATAGCCCCGTAATGCCTGTGCCAGACGCCTGGCACCCTGGCAGCGGGGAACAAAACGGGCTATTGGCACTCTGAACCGAACCCGTCGTCAAGGAAGGCACTCACTGCAAAAGGCGCCCTGTGCCCGTCCAGGCGATGCGCGGGTGACCCGTTTGTCACACGAGCCTGCATTGATGAAGTTGATTCCACACCTGCATCGTCGCCGTCATTGGTTGCTGGGCCTGGCCCTGACCGCCGTAGGCGTACCGCTGGCGCTGGACGCCGTCGAGAGCCGCGCGCAACCGGTGGATGGCACCCAGACCCTGGTGTTTCTGCGCCATGCCGAAAAACCCGGTGAAGGCCTGGGCCAGCTGAACTGCCAGGGCCTGAACCGCGCGCTGGACCTGGCCACGGTTTTACCCGAACGTTTCGGCAAGGCCGATTACGTGTTTGCTGCCAACCCGTCCCGGCACGTGGAGGAGGGCGCTGATGACCAAAGCTACAGCTACCTGCGTCCGCTCATGACCATAAGCCCCAGTGCCATTCGCCTCGGCCTGCCGGTCAACATCGACTACAGCGCCAACGACACCGATGACCTGGCCGACGAACTGCTCAGCGACAAGTACCGTAACGCGACCATCTATACGGCATGGTCTCACGGCTACCTGCCGGACCTGATCAATACCGTCGCCCAGAAGGCTGTCGGTAAGGAGCATGTCATCACCGAAGATTGGCAGGATGGGGACTTCGACACTCTCTATGTCCTGACCCTGGACTGGCACGATGGCAAGGCCAGCCTGCGCAGCCGCAACGTGCGTCAGGGGCTCGATGACGGTGAGCATAGCTGCCCGACCTGATCCGCTGGTACTGTTGAGCCAGGATGCTGAACAGGGATGAACGATGAAGCGGCAGGTGACGGTGATCGGGGGCGGCGTGATCGGGCTGGCGACGGCCTATGCGCTGGTGCAGGAAGGCCATTGCGTTGAATTGATCGAGGCCCACGACACCTTGGGGGCGGCCACCAGCTTTGCCAACGGTGGTCAATTGTCCTACCGCTACGTCGCGCCACTGGCGGATGCGGGCGTGCCGTGGCAGGCGCTGGGGTGGTTGTTGCAGGGCGACTCCCCGCTGCGCCTGCGCTTGCGTCTAGACCCGGCGCAGTGGCGCTGGTTACTGGCCTTCACACTGGCGTGCCGACGCAGCGTCAATCAGCGCAACGCCGCCGTATTGCTTGACCTTGCCCTGCAAAGCCAGGCCGTGTTGGCCCAGTGGCGCCAAGCCCAGGCAATCGGTGATTTTGCCTGGCGCCGCAACGGCAAGCTCGTAGCGTTTCGCAGCGAAGCCCAGTTCAGGCGCAGCCGTCTGCAACTGACGGACCCTGATCGCCAGCAGGTACTCGGCGCCGCTGAGCTGCGGGCGCTGGAACCGGCGCTGCAGGCGTCGCCATTCGTGGGCGGCGTCTTCACCCCGGACGAAGAAGTGGGCGACTGCCACGCCTTCTGCCTGCGCTTGGCCGCCGCTCTGCAAGCCTGCGGCCAATGCCAGTTCCGGCTCGGTCAGCCGGTGACGCAACTGCTTCACCGTGAGCATCAGGTGGTGGCGCTGCGCCTTGGCCATGAAGAACTGCCAATCGACCAGTTGGTGCTGTGCGCAGGTTACCGCAGCGCGGCGCTGAAGGTGCCAGGGGTGAACATTCCGATCTATCCACTCAAAGGGTACAGCCTGACTGCGCCCCTGGTGCCGGGGCAGGGGGCGCTTGAGATCAGCCTGACGGACTACGAGCGCAAGATCGTCTATGCCCGGCTGGATCGACAGTTGCGCGTCGCGGCCATGGTGGACATCGTGGGACAGGACGAGGCGCTGGACAAACGCCGCTTGCAGAGCATGCGCCGCCTGGCACTGGAGACGCTGCCCCACGCCGCCGATTATGCCCACGCGGTGGAATGGGCCGGTATGCGACCGGCGACGCCCACCGGTGTACCCATCATAGGCGCAACGCCTTACCGTAACCTTTGGCTCAACCTTGGCCATGGCGCGCTGGGCTTCACGCTGGCCTGCGGCAGTGGCCAGCGGCTGGCCAGAATGATCGGTTGAGCAGTGCCTGCGCAGGATCGATTGCCGATCCCGCGCAGGTTGCGCCCTGGTGCCCTAGCGGCCGACGCGCATTGGCCAGCCTATGACCTTCTTCGCCCGAGGGGTGGCATAGGTGCGCACCTTGGACGTACTCAGGCCCAGGCGCACCAACGACTCGGCGATGGTCACCGCCGCGCTGACCCCATCGACCACCGGTACCCCGGTGCGTTGGCGGATCTGCTCGTCCAGCCCGGCCATGCCTCCGCATCCCAGGCAGATGACCTCGGCCTTGTCATCACGTACGGCCCGTTCGGCTTGTTCGACGATGGCCTCGACAGCGCGCTGCGGATCGGCTTCGAGCTCCAGCACCGCCAGGCCGCTGGCGCGTACCGATGCGCAGCGGTCGTACAGGCCGGAAAGCCTGAGGCGGTCCTCGATCAAGGGGACGGTACGGTCCAGCGTGGTGACCACCGAGTAAGCGTGACCCAGGTACATGGCGGTGCTGGCGGCGGCATCGGTGATGTCCACCACCGGCACGTTCAGCAGCTCCTGCAGGCCTTCACGGCCGTGCTCGCCATAACCGGCCTGGATCACTGCATCATAGGGGCCCTCATAGGCCAGTACCCGATCCATCACGGCAATGGCGGCCAGGTAACTCTCGAAATTGCCCTCCACCGATTCTGCGCCGAACCACGGCGTAAGGCCGATGACTTCTGTGCCCGGCGCCGCCACGGCGCGGGCCTGCTCGGCGATGGCCTCGGTGATGGCTTCGGTGGTGTTGACGTTGGCAATCAGGATTCGCATGGGCAGTCCTCCTTGTTCAGTGGCTGCTGTGGTCGACGGCGATGCATTCGCCGCTGACGTCGTGGTAATGACGGTTGCGCGGCGCGATCAACAGGTACAGGGCGGCGGCGATGCCAGCCCCGATCAGCCACGAGAAGGGCGCGACGCTGTGGAAGTTGGGTACCAGGGCCAGCACGATGGCCAACAGGGCCGCCGGCACGAACGCCGCGACCGCTCGCAGGTTGATGCCCTTGGTGTAGTGATACGCGCCGGCGGGGTCTTCGCTGTAGAGCTGCGGGACGTTGATGCAGCCTTTGCGCAGCAGCCAGTAGTCGGACATGATCACCCCGTACAGCGGGCCCAGCAATGCACCCAGGCCGGACAGGAAGTAGACGATCACCAAGGGGCTGTTGTACAGGTTCCACGGCAGGATGAGCACCGCCAGCGTGGCGCTGATCAGCCCCGCGCGACGGAAATTGAGGTGACGCGGTGCCAGGTTGCTGAGCACGAAGGCCGGTGCCACGAAGTTGGCCATGATATTGACCGCCACCGTGACGATGAGGAACGACAGGCAGCCCAGCACCAGGAAGGTGGTGTTTGGAATGGCTGCGACGATCTGCGTTGGGCTGTCGATGATCTGGCCGTTGATCTTGAACTGAGCGCCGCACAGCACGACGGTGATCACGGCAAACACCAGGATGTTCACCGGCAGGCCCCAGAAATTGCCAACGCGAATGGTCTTGCGGCACGGCGAGGAACGGGCGAAATCACAGAAATTGAGCACCAGCGTGCCATAGATGGCCAGCCACAAGGCACCGCCGGCAAAGATGTTGCGCCACATCTCGTAACCGCTCAGGGGTTCTGCCACCGACCAGGCGATGCGTGTGTCGGCCTTGAAGTACATGAACACCGCCAGCGCTGCAACCGTTACCAGAATGACAGGGCCTGCGAAAGCTTCGTAGCGACGGACCATCTCCATGCCGTAGGCGAGAATCACCAACTGCACCAGCCAGATGGCCACGAAACAGGCCCAGCCCAGGCTGGACAGGCCAAGGATGCTGTCGTGGTCGTAGGCTGCCATCTGCGGCCAGACGGCGCTGAGCAGCACGCGCAGGACCACCGAGGCCAGGTAGGTCTGGATACCGAACCAGGCGATGGCGATGACTGCGCGGATCAGCGCCGGGATCTGCGCGCCGTGGATGCCGAAGGCGATGCGGCTGATGACCGGGAAGGGGACGCCGGTCTTCTGCCCCATGTAGCCCGACAGGTTCATGAAGAAGTACACCAGGGCGGCGCCAATGGCCAGCGACAGCAATATCTGCCAGCCGCCCAGGCCCAGGGCGAACAGGCCCATGGCGAATGAATAGTTGGCGATGTTGTGCACATCGTTGGTCCACAGGGCGAAGATGCTGTAACGGCCCCAGCGGCGCCCGGCGATGCGGGTGGGGGCCAGGTCCCGGTTGTGCAGGCGGGGGCTCAGTGCCATGTCCGGCACCGTGTCGGCCGGGGTTGGTTGGGTCTGGGTGCTGGCGACGGATAGTTCAGGGGCAAGGTTGAGGCTGCTACTCATTCCGGCGGGCTCCTGATGCACGTTGACTGCGATGAGCGGGCAGCGCACGGGCTCGCCATCTCGTCGGTGCAGCGTTGGCATCTCGGGGTTCTGGGCGCGGCGGCCGACGGTCAATCGGCGTCGCGGGTTCTTGTGTATTTATGTTCGGTGAAACTTGTATACAAAACACAAGCACAGGGAAGCCAGTTCCATGCCAGCTTCAGCAGGCGATCGCCACAGTGACCACTCAGGAAGCGTGCAGATTTCAGTAACAAGCTGAAAAATCAACGTTTTAAGCTGACCATTGAGTCAATAATTGTTTGAATTCATGGGCTTAGTTGATCAGTTAGTCAGCATTAAGTGAGCGCTTCATGTAACACATCGGGGCATGGGCGGTGAAAGTGCACACAAAAATGGCACTTAAGGTGACATTAGTGTGTACAAAAAATAGGCAATTCAAGGTGGCGCACTTGGGCGGTCTTGCCATGTAAAATACGCCTCCGCTTACCGATGTGACCTGACATGACCTCTCCGATTGCCGCCCTCGAGCAGCATCTGCTTGCCGCCCTGAACCCCGCCCCTGCAGAAACCCGTCGCCTTTTCCACGGCCGAGGACGTTGCTGGCCCGGCCTTGAGCAGATCACGGTGGACTGGCTTCAAGGCGTGTTGTCGGTCGCCTTGTTCCGTGAGCCCCCCGAGGGGCAATTGGCAGAGCTCGAGGCGATGCTGTTGCGGCTGTCGCACCTTGAGCAGTGGACGGGCCAGGCGATCCTGCTGCAACACCGTTACCTGCCCGACAGCCCCGGTCAGTGGCTGGTGGGCGAGCCGTGTCAGCAACGTGAGGTGATCGAGGACGGGCTGACCTACCTGCTGGACCTGGGGGTACGTCAGAACAATGGCCTGTTCCTGGACATGCGTCATGGTCGCCAGTGGGTGCGCGCCCAGGCCAAGGGGCAGCGCGTGCTGAACCTGTTTGCCTACACCTGCGGTTTTTCGGTGGCGGCGATTGCAGGTGGGGCCGAGCAGGTGGTGAACCTGGACATGGCGAAATCGGCACTGTCCCGAGGGCGCGACAACCATCGCCTCAACCAGCATGACCCGTCCCGTGTGGCCTACCTGGGTCATGAGCTGTTCAAGTCATGGGGCAAGGTGCGCAAATACGGGCCTTACGATCTGATCATCATCGATCCGCCCACCTTCCAGCGCGGCAGCTTCGTGTTGACCCAGGACTACGCGAAGATCCTGCGCCGCTTGCCTGAGCTGTTGAATGAAGGTGGGACGGTTCTGGCCTGCGTGAACGACCCCGGCATAGGGCCTGAGTTCTTGATCGAGGGCATGGCCGAGCACGCGCCCGGCCTCGCCTTCGTGGAACGGCTGCAGAACCCGCCGGAGTTCCCGGATGTGGATCCGGCTGGGGGGTTGAAGGCGTTGGTGTTTCGGTTAGGTTGATCGGGGCAGGCCGTCATTCAGGGGACCACAGCCGCGTCCGGCTTTCATGGGTGTTGCGAAGCTCAAGCCCCGGACCGCTGTACTGCCGGCCTAGCCCCATCAGCTTCACTGACCGGTATAGATCTGGTCGAACACGCCCCCATCGTTGAAATGCGTTTTCTGCACAGTGCGCCAGTCACCAAAGGTCTTCTCGACCGAGAGGAATTCGACCTTGGGGAAACGATCGGTGTACTTGGCCAACACGGTCGCATCGCGTGGACGCAAGTAGTTCTGGGCGGCGAGTTCCTGGGCGGCCGGTGACCACAGGTACTTCAAGTATTCCTCGGCCACGGCTTGGGTGCCTTTACGGGCCACCACTTTATCGACCACGCTCACCGGCGGCTCGGCTTCGGCTGAAACGCTTGGATAGACCACCTCGAACTGATCGCGACCGAATTCGCGCGCAATCATTTCCGCTTCGTTCTCGAACGTCACCAGCACATCGCCAATCTGGTTGGTCATGAACGTGGTAGTGGCGGCGCGACCACCGGTGTCCAGCACTGGCGCCTGCTTGAACAGCTTGCCGACGAACGCACGCGCCTTGGTCTCGTCACCGCCTTGCTTGAGCACATAGCCCCACGCCGACAGGTAGGTGTAGCGGCCGTTACCCGAGGTCTTGGGGTTGGGTACGATGACCTGTACGCCGTCCTTGAGCAGATCCGGCCAGTCCTTCAATGCCTTGGGGTTGCCCTTGCGCACGATGAACACCGTGGCAGAGGTGAACGGCGCACTGTTGTTCGGCAGGCGCGTGACCCAGTTGTCAGGGATCAATTTGCCGTTGTCGACCAAGGCATTGATGTCGGTGGCCATGTTCATGGTGATCACGTCGGCCGGCAGGCCATCGATCACCGCGCGCGCCTGTTTGCTGGAGCCACCGAAGGACATCTGCACAGTGACCTTCTCGTTATGCTCGGCCTCCCAGTGCTTCTGGAAGGCCGGGTTGTAGTCCTTGTAGAAATCACGCATCACGTCGTAGGAAACGTTCAGCAGGGTCGGGGCAGCGTGGGCCAGGGTGCCGAAGGCCAGGCTGGCAGCGGCCAGCGAGACGGTGAAAAACTTTTTCACGACGCATTCCTTATAGGTATGAATGTTGGGGCAATGTGCCAGCGACTATAGCGTCTTGTTCTTCAGGTATTAAAGAATCAATGCGTCTTTGCTTATGCGTGCTGGCCGATGGGCGGTGTTGGCAGTTGTCCACGGGCTTTGCCCACTCAATGACTCCCTCACCCTCCAAGGTGCGGGAGCCCTCCGGATCTCGTCATGAGCGCCTCGCTCAACCGGATTTGGGGAACAACGCATTTCCACACCGGGCACAAAACGCCGCTCCACTTTCATGGGATTTCTTGCTGCAGGTCGGGCAGGGGTGTTGCAGTTGCTCGCCACGCATGGCATTGGCGAGCTCGGCGGTAAAGATCCCGGTTGGCACCGCGATGATCGAGTAGCCGATGATCATCACCAGCGAAGACAGCACCTGGCCCAAAGGTGTTCTGGGCACGATGTCGCCGAACCCGACCGTGGTCAGCGTGACGATGGCCCAGTAGATCCCCTTGGGAATGCTCGTGAAGCCATGCTCCGGGCCCTCGATCACGTACATGAGGGTGCCGAATACGGTGACCAGCGTCGATACGCTGACCAGGAATACGATGATCTTCTGCTTGCTGCCGCGCAGGGCATCGAGCAGGTAATTGGCCTGCTTGAGGTACGGGCTGAGCTTGAGTACACGGAAGATCCGCAACATGCGGATGACCCTCACGATCAGCAGGTACTGCGCGTCACTGTAGTACAGCGCGATGATGCCCGGCACGATCGCCAGCAGGTCGACCAGGCCGTAGAAGCTGAAGGCGTAGCGCAGGGGCCGGGGCGAGCAGTACAGCCGCGTCAGGTATTCGCACAGGAAGATGGCGGTGAAGCCCCACTCGATCGCGGCCAGCAGGCCTCCGTAGCCGCGATGCACCTCATCGATGCTGTCCAGGATGACCGTGACCAGGCTCGCCAGGATGATCAGCAACAGGGTTTTGTCGAAGCGTCTTCCGGCCACGGTGTCGCTCTGGAAGACGATCACGTAAAGCCGCTCGCGCAGGCTTGCAGGTTTGTTCATTGGCTCTGTCCATCGTGAAGTCGGCTGAGCCTATGGGGTGCCTTTCAGCTATGCAAGCGCCCCGGTGTCTGGCGTTTGCCAAGCTTCAGGTGACTGCCCAAGTGGATGAGCCAGCAGGCGGCGACGAAAGGCGCCGTGAGCGCCGGGAACGGCAGCCTGCTCAACAGCGGGTGTAACGCCAGTGCCAGGCCGATGGCCAACAACGTGACCCAGGGTTTTTCCCCCTGACGGCTGAAGGCTAGGGCTGCCAGGGCCGCGTTGAAACCATAAAGCCCCATCCATGCCGACGGCGTATCACCCACGAGCAGTGCCAGGCCTGCACCTGCGGCAGAGCCTATGACCGCCCAGAAGCAGGCATACGGGTTGGCGATCAATAGGCCGACGATGATCAGCAGCCCAGCCAGGGGTTGATCGAGCAGGAAGATCTGCCCGACCCCTCTTGCCAGGGCACTCGCCAGGTCGGCCTCGACCACCGCGGGTACGGTGACCGTCTGTACGAACAGCAACGTGCCCCAGCCCAGGAGCACGAACGGCGCCGTGTAGGCAGTCAGCAGCTTGCCGCCGCGTTTGCGCCACTGGTGGGTGATGATGCTGGACAGCCCGCCGGCAGCGAGGATCAGCGGCGGCAGAATGGCGGACCAGGGCAGCACGGCGCTGATCAGCAGGCCTATGAGTACGCTGTTGTAGCAGTACAGCCCGGCCTGGCGGTCAGCACGGTCGTAGCCGCGACGCTGCGCGGTGAGCAGGCCGGCCAAGGCGCCGAGCAGGGCGCCACCGACCAGGTTGGGCGCGGTCAGCAGGATGGCCAGCAGGCAGCACAGGCCGCACAGGGGGTTGCGCAGCAGTAGCACCTGGCTGAAACCGTTGAGTATCGCCGTCGCCCAGTCGGGGCAAGGGTTTACGAAATTTTTGGTGTACATGGGGCAGTCAGTGAGGTGGATGGGAGGGCGGTGGGCCTCTTTGGGCCTCGATTTACCGCAGGTCCGGTACATCGGTGTTCGGGGAGGGCTGCGCCCTCCATTCGCGGGTCAAGCCCGCTCCTACAAGCTCTGCGCTGTGCCATGGAGCGGCGCGCCTCCTCTGGGAGCGGGCTTGTTCCGCGACGGGGGCGCATAGCGCCCCTGGAAATCTCAGTTCAACGTCTCGATCCGCAGCGTGTTGGTCGACCCTGGCTTGCCGAAAGGCACACCGGCAGTGATCAGAAGCGTGTCGCCACGGCTGGCCATGCCTTGGGCCTGGGCAATTTCCAGCGCAGTGGAAACCACTTCGTCTACCTGGCGTAGGCGGTCATTCACTACCGAATGCACGCCCCAGGTCACGCTCAGGCGGCGAGCGGTGTTCGGGTTCGGCGTCAGGTTGAGGATCGGTGCCCGTGGCCGCTCGCGCGAAGCACGCAGGGTCGAGGCGCCTGACTCGCTGTAGTTGACCAGCACCGCCACCGGCAAGATGCCGCTGATGCGGCGGATGGCGCAGCTGATGGCGTCCGATACGGTGGCCTCTGCCTTCGGCCGGCCGACGTCGAGCTGGGCCTGGTAGTCCGGGCCGTTCTCCACCTGGCGGATGATCTTGCTCATCATCTGCACGGCTTCGAGCGGGTAATCGCCCGAGGCCGTCTCCGCCGACAACATCACAGCGTCCGCACCTTCCGCCACGGCATTGGCCACGTCGGTGACTTCGGCACGAGTCGGAGCAGGGGAGAAGCGCATGGATTCGAGCATCTGCGTGGCCACTACCACGGGCTTGCCCAGCTGGCGGCAGGTGCCGATGATGCGCTTCTGGATCTGCGGCACGCTCTCGGCAGGCACTTCCACACCCAGATCGCCCCGGGCCACCATGATCGCGTCGGCCTGCTCGGCGATCGCTTGCAGCTGCTCCACCGCCGACGGTTTCTCGATCTTGGCCATCAAGTAGGCGCGGTCGCCGATCAGCTGGCGTGCCTCGGCAATGTCCTCGGGGCGTTGCACGAACGACAGCGCCACCCAGTCCACGCCAAGCTCCAGGCCGAAGGCCAGGTCGCGGCGGTCCTTCTCGGTCAGGGGCGACAAGTCCAGAACCGCCTGAGGCACATTCACCCCCTTGCGGTCGGACAGCTCCCCACCTGCCAGCACCTCGGTGACGATGGCGTCACGGTGTTTGGCCGTCACGCGCAGCCGCAACTTGCCGTCGTCCAGCAGCAGGTCCATGCCAGGTTCCAGCGCAGCGATGATCTCCGGGTGAGGCAGGTTGACCCTGCTGCTGTTGCCTGGCGTCTTGTCCAGGTCCAGGCGCAAGGCTTGACCACGTTGCAGGTGCACCTTGCCTTCGGCAAAACGACCCACCCGCAGTTTTGGCCCTTGAAGGTCCATGAGGATGCCCAATGGGTAGTTGAGCTGCTGCTCCACCTCGCGGATCCATTGATAGCGCAGCGCATGGTCGGCGTGCTCGCCATGGCTGAAGTTCAGGCGAAAGATATTCACGCCTGCTTCCACCAGTTGCCGTACATCGTCGATGCCACCGGTAGCCGGGCCCAGGGTGGCGAGGATTTTCACTTTCTTGTCAGGCGTCATGAGGGGTCGGTCTCGAGAATCAGGATGGCGCGAAAGTCGTTGACGTTGGTGCGCGTGGGTTCGGTGACGATCAGCGCATCGAGCGCGGCGAAGTAGCCGTAGCCGTTGTTGTCGTCCAGCTCGTCGCTGGCAGAAAGGCCCAGGGCTTGGGCGCGTGCGTAGCTGCTGGGCGTCATCACAGCGCCGGCGTTTTCTTCCGAGCCGTCGATGCCGTCGGTATCGCCTGCCAGTGCGTAGACGCCCGGCAGGCCCTTGAGGCTTTCGGTGAGGCTGAGCAGAAATTCCGCGTTGCGCCCGCCGCGCCCATTACCGCGCACGGTGACCGTGGTCTCACCGCCGGACAGAATCACGCAGGGGGCCTTGAGCGGCTGGCCATGCTGGACGATTTGCCGGGCAATGCCTGCGTGCACCTTGGCCACTTCCCGTGACTCACCCTCCAGGTCGCCCAATATCAACGGACTGAAGCCTGCCTGGCGCGCCTTGACTGCCGCAGCTTCCAGCGATTGCTGAGGCTTGGCGATCAGCTGGAAATGGCTGCGGGCCAGGGCTGGGTCGCCCGCCTTGAGGGTTTCGGAGGCCGGGTCGTTGAGCCAGACGATGACGGCCTGTGGGGCGTCGATGGCGTAGCGTTTGAGGATCGCCAGTGCCTGGGCCGAGGTGCTCGGATCGGCCACGGTGGGGCCAGATGCGATGACCGTGGCCAGGTCGCCCGGCACGTCCGAGATCGCATAGGTGTAGACCGTGGCCGGCCAGCAGGCCTTGGCCAGGCGCCCACCCTTGATCGCCGAGAGGTGCTTGCGCACGCAGTTCATCTCGCCGATGGTGGCGCCGGATTTGAGCAGGGCCTTATTGATGTGCTGCTTGTCCGCCAGGGTCAGGTCGGCGGCGGGCAGCGCCAGCAAGGCAGAGCCGCCACCGGACAGCAGGAATATCACCCGATCCTGTTCGCTGAGGTTGCCGACCAGCTCCAGCACGCGCCTGGCAACCGCCAGGCCGGCTGCATCCGGCACCGGGTGGGCGGCTTCGACCACTTCGATGTGTTGGCAGTTGGCACCGTGGCCGTAGCGGGTCACGACCAGGCCGCTGACCTCGCCTTGCCAGTGCTTTTCGACCACCTCGGCCATGGCGGCGGCGGCCTTGCCTGCGCCGATGACGATCACCCGGCCACTGCGGTCGGCGGGCAGGTAGGGTTCGAGCACGTGGCTGGGGTGGGCAGCGGCAATGGCTGTGTCGAATAGCTCACGCAGCAGTTTCTGTGGATCGACCGACATGGCAGGCTCCCTTTATTGTTGTTCTGCACAATCGAGAACGCCCCTGGAACAGCCTCCGTGCAGGCCGAACCAGGGGCGGTGTTGCTCGGGGTCACCCCTGGCTGTGTTCAGCCAAGAGGCGTAACAGGCGTGCCGGTTTACCGGCAGCAGGGCTGCAAGGCAGGACCGGCGCTCGGATCAGCGGTCGTCGCGGATCGAGAAGTTGGCCATGTGCTCCAGGCCCTTGATCAGCGCCGAGTGGTCCCAGTTGCTGCCGCCCAGGGCCGCGCAGGTGTTGAACACCTGCTGCGCGTTGGACGTGTTGGGCAAGTTGATGCCCAGCTCACGGGCACCCTGCAGGGCCAGGTTGAGGTCCTTCTGGTGCAGGCTGATGCGAAAACCTGGGTCGAAGGTGCCTTTGATCATGCGCTCGGCGTGCACTTCCAGAATTTTCGACGAGGCGAAACCGCCCATCAGTGCTTCGCGCACCTTGGCCGGGTCTGCGCCGTTCTTGGCGGCAAACAGCAGCGCCTCGCTGACGGCCTGGATGTTCAGGGCGACGATGATCTGGTTGGCCACTTTCGCCGTCTGACCGTCACCATTACCGCCTACCAGGGTGATGTTCTTGCCCATGCTCTGGAACAGTGGCAGGGCGCGCTCGAAGGCGTTCGGGCAGCCGCCGACCATGATGCTCAGGGTCGCAGCCTTGGCACCCACTTCACCCCCGGATACCGGAGCGTCCAGGTAGGTAGCGCCGGTGGCGTTGATCTTCTGCGCAAAGGCTTTGGTGGCGGTCGGGGAAATCGAACTCATGTCGATCACCACCTTGTTCGGTCCCACGCCCTGGGCGACGCCGTTTTCCCCGAACAGCACACTGTCGACTTGTGGGGTGTCCGGGACCATGACGATGATGAACTCGGCTTCCTGGGCTACTTCCTTGGGGTTGGCCAGGGCCACGGCGCCGTCGGCGATCAGGTCGGCTGGAGCCGCATCGTGGTGGGTGGAGACGAACAGGCTGTGCCCTGCTTTTTGCAGGTTCTGGGCCATGGGCTTGCCCATGATGCCGGTGCCGATGAAACCGATTTTAGCCATGAGAAATTACCTCTTTTTATCGTTGTTCGCGTTCCCGGTGGGGCTCAGATCGCGTTGTGTGATTTCAGCCAGCCGAGGCCTGCTTCGGTGGTGGTCAGTGGCTTGTACTCAGCCCCCACCCAGCCCTGGTAGCCGATGCGGTCCAGGTGCTCGAACAGGAAGCGGTAGTTGATCTCGCCCGTGCCCGGTTCATGGCGGCCAGGGTTGTCGGCCAGCTGCACGTGGTTGATCAGCGTGAGGTTGGCTTCCAGCGTGCGCGCCAGGTCACCTTCCATGATCTGCATGTGGTAGATGTCGTACTGCAGGAACAGGTTGTCGCTGCCCACCTCGGCCTGGATGGCCAGCGCCTGCTCGGTGGTGTTGAGGTAGAAGCCTGGGATGTCGCGGGTATTGATCATTTCGATGACCAGACGAATACCGGCGGCCTGCAGCTTGTCGGCGGCATAGCGCAGGTTTTCCACGAAGGTCTTGCGCACGGTGGCGCAGTCCAGGCCGTCTGGACGAATCCCAGCCAGGGCGTTGACCTGGGTGTTGCCCAGTACCTTGGCGTACTCGATGGCCTTGTCGACACCTGCACGGAATTCTTCGACGCGGTCTGGGTGGCAGGTGATGCCACGCTCACCTTTGGACCAGTCACCTGCGGGAAGATTGAACAGCACCTGGGTCAGGCCATGGGCCTTGAGCTGCGCCTGGATTTCGTCAGCGCTGAAATCGTAGGGGAACAGGTATTCGACACCACTGAAACCGGCGTCGGCGGCGGCCTTGAAGCGGGCCAGGAAGTCCTGCTCGGTGAACAGCATGGACAGGTTGGCAGCGAAGCGAGGCATGGTTGTCTCCTTGCGTTGAGAGCCCCGGACCAGCCGGGGCGTCAGGCGATCAGTCCAGCAGCGAGATGGCGGTCGGCGCGTCGTTGCCGACCAGGGCGAGGTCTTCGAATTCGTTGACCGCGTTGATCTCGGTGCCCATGGAAATGTTGGTGACGCGTTCAAGAATGATCTCGACCACGACCGGCACGCGGAACTGCTCGGCCATTTGCCGTGCCTTGAGCAGGGCAGGGGCGATGTCGGCCGGCTCGAATACCCGCAGGGCCTTGCAGCCCAAGCCTTCGACCACGGCTACGTGATCGACGCCATAGCTGGCAGCGTCGGTGGCGTTGATGTTCTCGAATGCCAGTTGTACACAGTAGTCCATGTCGAAACCACGCTGAGCCTGGCGAATCAGCCCCAGATAGGCGTTGTTCACCAGCACGTGGACGTAGGGCAGGTTGAACTGCGCCCCGACGGCCAGCTCCTCGATCATGAACTGGAAGTCGTAGTCGCCAGACAAGGCCACGACCTGGCGTTTGGGGTCGGCCTTGACCACGCCCAGTGCTGCAGGAATGGTCCAGCCGAGCGGGCCGGCCTGGCCGCAGTTGATCCAGTGCCGTGGCTTGTACACGTGCAGGAACTGCGCACCGGCGATCTGCGACAGCCCGATGGTGCTGACATAGCAGGTGTCCTTGCCGAACACCTGGTTCATCTCCTGGTACACACGCTGAGGCTTGACCGGTACGTTGTCGAAATGGGTCTTGCGCTGCAGGCTGGCCTTGCGCTGCTGGCAGTCTTCAAGCCAGGCCTGCCGGCACTTGAGTTTCCCGGCGGCTTGCCATTCCCTGGCGACTTCCAGGAACACATCCAGGGCTTTGCCGGCATCGGACACGATGCCCAGGTCCGGGGTGAACACGCGGCCAATCTGTGTCGGCTCGATGTCCACATGCACGAATTTCCGGCCTTCGGTGTACACGTCCACGGAACCGGTGTGGCGGTTGGCCCAGCGGTTGCCGATGCCCAGCACCAGGTCGGACTTGAGCAGGGTGGCGTTGCCATAGCGATGAGAGGTTTGCAGGCCGACCATCCCGACCATCAGCGGGTGGTCATCGGGGATGGTGCCCCAACCCATTAGGGTCGGGATCACCGGCACACCGGTCAGTTCGGCGAATTCGACCAGTTTGTCGCTGGCGTCGGCGTTGATGATGCCGCCGCCTGCAACGAGCAAGGGCCGCTCGGCTTCGTTGAGCATGGCCAGGGCTTTTTCGGCCTGGACGCGCGTGGCCGACGGCTTGTGCACGGGCAATGGCTCGTAGGCATCAATGTCGAATTCGATTTCAGCCATCTGCACGTCGAATGGCAGGTCGATCAGTACCGGGCCGGGGCGGCCGCTGCGCATCTCGAAGAACGCTTTCTGGAACGCGTACGGCACCTGGCCAGGCTCCAGCACGGTGGTTGCCCACTTGGTGACGGGCTTGACGATGCTGGTGATGTCCACGGCCTGGAAGTCTTCCTTGTGCAGGCGGGCGCGCGGCGCCTGGCCAGTGATGCACAGGATCGGGATGGAGTCGGCGCTGGCGCTGTAAAGGCCGGTGACCATGTCCGTGCCAGCTGGGCCGGAGGTGCCAATGCAAACGCCGATGTTGCCCGGGTTGGCACGGGTATAGCCCTCTGCCATGTGCGAGGCGCCTTCGACGTGGCGAGCGAGGACGTGATCGATGCCACCCACTTTCTTCAGGGCCGAGTACAACGGGTTGATGGCAGCCCCTGGGATGCCGAACGCAGTCACGACGCCTTCACGGCGCATGACCAGTACGGCTGCATCGATTGCTCTCATTTTGCTCATGATTTGTGCCTCATCGATTTTGTAATTGTATACAACCTGTGTTGCGATTCAGTGTATTCACGGTCAGGTGATCAGGTCAATGGGTTTTGATCGGGTAAGTCGATGCGGCCGTGAAATGGGGTGATTGCGCTATCGAATACGATTGGATCTAAATATTGTATACAAAAATATTTTCGGTTGTGTTCTATTGCTGTATCGGTTTTCAACTGCCCTCAGGGCTTCTCACAATAAAAAGAGGACCTTCCCATGAATGCTTTGAACCTGAACCTGGCGCTGAGCCTGGTAAACGCCGCATTGGCTGCTGGGCGGACCATCCAGGCGGCGCCGCTGACGGTGGCGGTGCTCGATGCCGGTGGGCACTTGCTTGCCTTGCAGCGTGAAGACGGGGCGAGCCTTATCCGACCCGAGGTCGCAACGGGCAAGGCCTGGGGGGCGATAGCGCTGGGCAAGGGCTCGCGTCTGCTGGCGCTGGATGCGCAGCAACGGCCGGCTTTCTTCGCCGCGCTCAACGGATTGGGCGAACGTCCGGTCGTGCCGGCGCCAGGCGGCGTGCTGGTGCGTGATCAGGATGGGCGGGTGCTAGGTGCGGTGGGGATCAGCGGGGATACATCGGATATCGACGAGCAGTGCGCGATCAGTGCCATCGAGGCGCTGGGGCTGCGCGCCGATGCGGGCGCGGTGGCCTGACCCGCATCAACTGTCTTTGCTCAATGCCCCAACCTGCGGCGCAGGTGGGCACATTCAGGGCGAACGGCAAGGTGGTGCTGCTCAGGCCGGCTCGGGTTCGCAGCCTTTGAGCACCATGCGGATGATGGTTTCGGCCGCAGCGTCGTAGTCGCTGTCGGCCAGCTTGGCCTTGCCGGTCACCGCCGAGATCTGCCAGTCGAAATCGGCGTATGTCTGGGTCGCCGCCCAGATGCTGAACATCAGGTGATGCGCATCGACGTGGGCAATCTGGCCGCGGTCTATCCACTGCTGGATGCACTCGATGTTGTGCCGCGCCTGTTCGTTGAGCTGTTCCACCTGGCTGGGCGACAAGTGCGGTGCGCCGTGCATGATTTCGCTGGCAAATACTTTCGAAGCATGGGGCAGATCGCGGGAGATCCGGATCTTGGAGCGAATGTACGCGCTCAGTACTTCGCGAGGATCGCCATCGGCGTTGAATGGGGTGGAGGCCTGCATGATCGGCGCGATGATGCTTTCCAGCACCTCGCGGTACAGGTTGTCCTTGGATTTGAAGTAGTAGTAGACGTTGGGCTTGGGCAGGCCGGCCTTGGCGGCGATATCGCTGGTTTTGGTGGCTGCGAAGCCCTTGTCGGCGAATTCCTCGCTGGCCGCGCGCAGGATCAATTCCTTGTTGCGCTCGCGAATGGTGCTCATGGTCAGGGATCTTCCTCGTGTCAGGCCACCTCTAGGAGGCAGCCGGCATGGTAGCACCGTGCCCAATGGCGGCTCAAGGCAGCGGCTTTGGGCAGGGCCTTTGCATCCAGTCGCGCGCATAGGCGCTAGCGCAGCAGGTTGGTCTTCGCCAGGTCCAGCACCTCGTCGCCGCGCCCGCTCATCACGGCCTTGAGCATGTACAGGCTAAAGCCCTTGGCCTGCTCCAGCTTGATCGCTGGCGGCATGACCAGTTCTTGGGTGGCGGTGACCACGTCGACCAGTACGGGGCCGTCGTGGGCCAGCGCACGGCGCAGGGCCTGCTCCAGGTCTTCGGAGCGCTCGACGCGAATCCCCAGGATGCCCATGGCATTGGACATGGCGGCAAAATCGGGGTTGTGCAGGTCGGTGCCGGTATCGAGGTAGCCGGCAGCCTTCATTTCCATGGCGACGAAGCCCAGTGACGCGTTATTGAACACCACCACCTTCACGGGCAGTTTGAGCTGCGCGAGCGAGATGAAGTCCCCCATCAGCATGCTGAACCCACCATCGCCACTCATCGAGATCACCTGGCGCCCCGGGAAGGCCGCCTGTGCGCCCATGGCCTGGGGCATGGCGTTGGCCATCGAGCCGTGGTTGAACGAGCCGACCAGGCGACGCTGGCCATTCATCTTCAGGTAACGCGCCGCCCAGACCGTGGGCGAACCGACGTCGGCGGTGAAGATCGCGTCTTCGGTGGCCAGTTCGCTGAGCAGGCGTGTGACATATTGTGGATGGATCGGCCGGTCACCCTTGGAGGGTACCGCCAGATCGTCCAGCCCCTGGCGCGCCTTGTCATAGGCTTTGAGTGCATCATCCAGGAAGCGCCGATCAGTCTTGCGCGTCAGGCGTGGCAGCAGGGCGGTGAGGGTTTCGCCGACATCGGCAGCGATACCCAGCGATAACGTGGCGCGTCGCCCCAGCGCTTGCGGGTCACGGTCGACCTGCACGATCTTGGCGTCGCTCGGGAAAAACTGCCGGTAGGGAAAGTCGGTGCCCAGCATCACCAGCGTGTCGCAGCCGAGCATTGCGTGGTAACCGGAACTGAAGCCGATCAAGCCCGTCATGCCGACGTCGAAGGGGTTGTCCCATTCCACATGCTCCTTACCGCGCAGCGCATGGACCACTGGTGCGCCGAGTGCATCGGCCAGGGCCACGACCTGGTCGTGCGCACCTGCGCAGCCGCTGCCGCACAGCAGGGTCACCTTGTGGCTGTCTTGCAACAATTCGGTCAGGCGCTGCAGATCGACGTCCGTGGGCAAAATGCGTGGCTGCTGCAGGGTAGGCCAGGCCGCCGGTTTCTGCTCGACCTCCAGCAGCGAGACGTCACCGGGAATCACCACCACCGCCACACCGCGATTGAGGATGGCCGAACGCATGGCCCGGTGCAGCACCTGCGGCATTTGCGCAGGGTTGCTGACCAGTTCGATGAAATGGCTGCATTCCTTGAACAGTTCCTGCGGGTGGGTTTCCTGGAAGTAGTTCAGGCCAATCTCCGAGGAGGGGATCTGCGCGGCGATGGCCAGCACGGGCACCCGGTTGCGGTGGCAGTCGAACAGGCCATTGATCAAATGCAGGTTGCCCGGCCCGCAACTACCCGCGCACACCGTCAGCTCACCGGTTACCGCCGCCTCGGCACCGGCGGCAAAGGCCGCAACTTCCTCATGGCGCACGTGCATCCACTCGATGCTGTCCATGCTGCGCAGGGCGTCGGTCAGGCCATTGAGGCTGTCGCCGGTCAGGCCCCAGATCCGCTTGATACCGGCTTGTTCGAGTGTCGAGGCCAACTGCTGGGCCATGTTGAGCTTTGCCATGGGTACTCCTGGTGCGAATGGAAGAATGTGATCGATGGGATAGAGACAGGCGCTTGGCCACGGCTGTTCGTTTGCGTCCATGAACGAATCGTCATGCGCGCTGCCCCGTGCCTGACGCTGCCCTGAAACCCATGTGTGCGTCCTGGGTCATCTGCCGCCGGCAGGCCACGGCACGCGCGCGCCCGGCAGAACTGTTCCGCCACCGGCCGGTCTGTATGCCATCGTGATTGCCCTGGGAGCACGCCTGGCTATTCAGGCGCTTCAGGATGATGAAATCGCACGCGTCTACTAAGGATGAATGGAATGGCTGGCAGCAGTTTTTTTGCGTTGTTGGATGACATCGCGGCCCTGTTGGATGACATCTCGTTGATGACCAAGGTCGCGGCCAAGAAGTCGGCCAGCGTACTGAGCGATGACTTGGCCGTTAACGCCGAGCAAGTAACAGGCATGAAGGCCGATCGCGAACTGCCGGTGGTATGGGCCGTATTCAAAGGCTCTCTGAAGAACAAGGCCATCCTGGTGCCGTGCGCCCTGATCCTCAGTGCGGTGCTGCCGGCGGCGGTCAAATGGCTGCTCATGGCCGGCGGCCTGTACCTGTGCTACGAGGGCTTCGAGGCGATCAAGGACAAGTTTTCCCGCAGCGAGCATGGCGCGAAGGGGCAAGGGAAAAAAGCGCTTCCCAAGACCCCCGAGGAACTGGCCGCGTATGAAAAACGCAAGGTCAAAGGGGCGATCAAGACCGACTTCATCCTGAGCGCAGAAATCATCGTCATTACCCTCAACGTGGTGGCTGAGGCCCCGCTGTACCAGCAGATTCTGACCTTGGTCTTGATCGCCTTGGTGATGACGATTGGCGTGTACGGGCTGGTCGCTGGCATCGTGCGGCTGGACGACGCAGGGTTCGCCCTGGCGAAATCCAAAGCCCAGGGTATGTGGGGTCGCGCGGTCAGAAAGCTGGGTGAAGTGCTGGTGTCGGCCGCGCCTTTCCTGATGAAGGCGCTGTCCTGGATCGGCACGGTCGCGATGTTTCTGGTCGGCGGTACATTCATTACTGAAGGCATTGCGCCACTTGAGCACGTCATCGAAGGCTGGGTCGCGCACAGCGGAAGCTGGGAAGCAGTGGCCAAGCTCGTCGTGTTCGGGGTTGTCGGGGCTGTCGCTGGCGGCTTGACGGCGCTGGTGGTCGGCGGTTTCTCTTGGGTTCGCGCACGCGCTACGGGCTGAGCGACAACGCTTGGGCAAAGGGGCCGCCAGGCGGCCCCGTCATCATGCCGTGATCAGAACAGCACCTTGACCAGGAAGCTCATGGTGTTCTGGTCAGTGGTGAAGGCGCCGGAATCCTTGATGCCGTATTTGTTCTTCCAGTAGTCGTATTCCACACCCACGTACAGCTGCTTCTCGCCCAGGTGCATGGCTTTGCCCAGGTCATACTTGATCTGCGGGTTGAAGTGCAGGTTGGCGTGGTAGGTGCCACGGCGGTTTTCATCGTTGTCCACCACCCAGTCCATGAAGCCATCGATCAACACGTCGGAGGCGCCGACCGGGATGGTGTAGGCCCACACCGGGGTGATCTGCCAGACATTGTCGCCAGGGCGGCTGCCGTCGGTGGTGCGCTGGTAGAAGTTCAGCTGGAAGTAGTCGAAGCCTGGGATGTCCAGGTCGAAACCGGGGCCGATCAGGTAGGCTTCCGTGTCGCCCTCGCCAAACTCGTAGGTCATGGCCAGCAGCACGTCCTTGACCGGACCGAAGGTCAGCTTCTGATCGAAGATCTTGTTGAACGACAGCCGCGGGCTGATCTCGCCGTAGTAGGTGTTGGGGCCGTTGCCGGCGTCCTTCTGGCCTTGGTAGAAGATCTTGTCGACGAACAGGAAGTTATCGCCGTACTTCCAGCCGTCGGCGTGCTCGAAGGTCAGGGTCTGTTGGGTCGACGGGTTGACCTTGAAGTTCTTGCCCCACAGGTAGGTCAGGCTGTTGCTCTGCCACTGCAGCAGGTCGCCGGCGAAGGTGGTGCCACAGGCCAGCAGGCCGCCGGCGAGGATCAGGCTGTTGATGGTACGCATTGCGGATGTCGCTCCCTTGGTTGATCTGTTGTCAGCGCTCGGTGTTGGCGCTTTTTCTGTCTTTGTAGTCAGCTTTTTTCGATGGGCCACAGCTGTCTGGCAAGGGTTGAGCCAACTTCTTCCCGGTTGGCGAAACCATCCTGCTCGACGTCGTTCTGAACGGATGAAAAGGGTCTTTCAGGCTGGCAACACGTTGGCCAACCGCCCGAATTCATTGACTGAGCGGTCAGTAAACGCAGGCAGAATCCGTCCTGCCCTGATCGAGGGGGCGCGCAGATTACTGGCTTGCGCGCCTGGCCTCAAGTGCTCCGTCATGGAGCACGGTGGAGCAAACCTGTGCATGTGGTCAGGTTGTCAGAAGTGTACCTTGATCAAGGCACTGGCCACGCTCTGATTGCTGTCCAGGGCGCCCCGGCTGTCGATGCCGTATTTGTCTTTCCAGTAGCTGTACTCCAAGCCCACGTACAGCTGCTTGTCGCCCAGGCTCAGCGCCTTGCCCAGGTCGTATTTCACCTGCGGGTTGAAGTGCAGGTTGGCGTGATAGGTGCCCCGTCGGTTCTGGTCGTTGTCGGTCACCCAGTCCATGTAGCCGTCTATCAGAATGTCGGATTTGCCCAGTGGCACGGTGTAGGACCAGGCGGGCGTGATTTGCCATACGTTGTCGCCGGGGCGGCTGCCCTCGGTATTGCGCACGTAGAAATTGAGCACGAAGTAATTGAAGCCTGGCACATCCAGGTCGAAGCCTGGGCCGATCAGGTAGGCTTCATTGTCACCTTCGCCACGCTCGTAGGTCATGGCCAGCAGCACGTCCTTGACCGGACCGAAGGCGAGCTTGCGGTCGAGGATCTTGCCCAGCGAGAAGCGAGGGCTGAACTCGCCGTAGTAGGTGGTCACCCCTTTGCCGGGGTCGGCCTTGCCGTTGTAGAAAATCTTGTCGACAAACAGGAACGTGTCGCCGTATTTCCACTTGTTGGCGTGCTCGAAGGTAAGCGTCTGCTGAATGCCAGGGTTGATCTTGAAATCCTTGCCGTACAGGTAGGTCAGGCTCTCGCCGTGCCATTGCAGCCATTGGCCGGCCTGGCTCGGTACGCTGGCAAGCAGGCTGGTGCCCAGCAACAAGGCGGTGGGGATGTGGTTCATGTGACAGCTCCCGGATGTTGTTCTTGTGGGTTGTCAGGCGCGTGCGCGCCCCGGGCGGCCCACGCGCAGTGGGCCGACGGCACAGCAGTGATTCAGGCGTGAAGCATGGGCGGCCAGGGCGCCGCCCGTTGGCTCAGTGGGGGTGGCAGGGCGCGTTGTGCGCTGCGCGGTCCGCGCCGCCGAGGATGTTGAACAGCACGTTGAGCACCAGCGCACTGACCGTGGCCATGGCGATGCCGCTGTGGGTGATGGGCTCCATCCACTGGGGCATCTGGGCGAAGAACTCCGGCCGTACCACCGGGATCAGACCGAAACCGACGCTGACCGCAACCAGCAACTGATTGCGCCGATCGCCGATGTCCGCTTCCTGGAGGATCTTGATGCCCGTGGCAGTGACCATGCCGAACATGGCAATGGACGCGCCGCCCAGCACCGCTGGCGGGATCGAGGCGATCAGGTAGGCCGCCTTGGGCAGCAAGCTGAGCACCACCAGCAAGCCGCCGGCCACCACCGTGACGAAACGGCAGCGTACGCCGGTCATCTGCACCAGGCCGATGTTCTGGGCGAACGAGGAATGGGTGAAGGTGTTGAAAAAGCCTGCGATGAAAGAGGCGCCTGCGTCGCACAGCAGCCCCCGGCGCAGCATGCCTGGGGTGACTTCACGGTCGGTGACCTTGCCCAGGGCCAGGAACATGCCCGTGGATTCGACGAAAATGATCACCACCACCAGGCACATCGACAGGATCGGGGCCAGGCTGAAGGTGGGCATGCCAAAGTGCAGCGGCGTGACCACCTGCAGCCAGGGGGTAGCCCCCAGGCCCGAGAGGTCGACCATGCCGATCGACCCCGCCAGCAGGTAACCCAGGCCCATCCCCACCAGCACCGACACGTTGACCCAGAAGCCCCGCATGAAACGGTTGATCAGCAGAATCACTGCCAGCACCAGGCCGGCGACCAGCAGATAGATCGGTGAGCCGAAGGTGGTCGCTTGCTGGCCGCCTCCGGCCCAGTTCACCGCCACGGGGAACAGCGACAGGCCAATGGACGTGATCACCGTGCCGGTCACCAGCGGCGGGAAGAACCTCACCACCTTGGACATGAAGGGCGCGACCAGCATGCCGAAGAAGCCTGCGGCAATGGTGGCCCCGAAGATGCCCTGCAGGCCCACGCCGGGCATGCCGGCCATGGCCACCATGCTGCCGACGGCGGCAAAGCTGGCCCCCATCATCACGGGCATGCGAATACCCACAGGGCCGATGCCCAGCGACTGCACCAGGGTGGCGACGCCGGCGACCAGCAGGTCGGCGTTGATCAGAAAGGCAACTTCTTCGCGGGACAGGCCTGCAGCCTGGCCGATGATCAGCGGTACCGCGATGGCGCCGCCATACATCAGAAGCACATGTTGCAGACCAACCAGAAAGAGCTGGAACAGGGGCAGGGGCTGTCGCGGCGGCGCTACCGGGATAGACGCCTTGGATGACTCGGACATGCAGCACCTCGAGTTTTGTTTTTATTCTCGGATCCAAGCGGCGGGCGAGCCCAGGCTTCAAATGGCGGTCTTCAACCTGAAGATCGCCTTGTTTGAAGTCTGTGCCAGCGCCTGCGCTCGATGCTTGCGTACGACGTTATGCGGTGTAGCCAATTACGCTCAGTTGACCGGCGCGCCCTTGGCGATCCAGTCGCCTACCAGCTTGCGCTCCTCGGTGGTCATCTGCGTGATGTTGCCCAGCGGCATGATCTGGCTGGCAACCGCTTGCGCCTGGATGCGCGCGGCCTGGGCCTGGATCTGTTGCGGTGTGTCGAACATCACGCCACCTGGAGCGGCGCTGAACAGTGGGCTGGTCGGTTTCGAGGAGTGGCACACGGTGCAGCGTTCCTGGATCACGTGATGGATCTTCTCGAAGCTGTCACCGCCGGCCTGCGCCGTCGCCTCGGCCGGCACCGCCGGTTCGGCGGGCTTGGCCGCGTCTTCGGCGCGGCGCTCAGCGGCCGTTTTGCCGCCCACGGCCGTGGCTGGCAACGGCTGGTATTCGATCTTGGCAGCGGCCTGTTCCGGGCTGACCGGCATTGGCTTGGGACCGGTGACATAGGCCAGGCAGATCATGGCCAGGGCACCGACCGGCAGCGTCCAGGCGTACTTGTTGCTGTCGTGACGGGTGTTGAAGTAGTGACGGATCAACACCGCCGCCACTGCGATCCCCGCCAGGATCAGCCAGTTGTACTGGCTGCCGTAGGTGCTGGGGAAGTGGTTGCTGATCATGATGAACAGCACCGGCAGCGTGAAGTAGTTGTTGTGGCGTGACCGCAGTAGGCCCTTGGCCGGCAAGACCGGGTCCGGGGTCTGGTTGTTCTCGATGGCAGCCACCAGCTGACGCTGGGCCGGCATGATGATACGGAACACGTTGCCGACCATGATGGTGCCGATGATCGCGCCCGTGTGCAGGTAGGCGCCGCGGCCGCTGAACACCAGGCTGAAGCCCCAGCAGGCGGCAATGATCAGCACGAACAGCACCGCACCGAGCAGGGCAGGGCGCTTGCCCAGGGGCGAGTCGCACAGGAAATCGTAGACGAACCAGCCCACGACCAGCGACCCGATACCGATCGCCACGCCCTCGGCGCCACTGAGGGTGCTACCCGGTGCCAGCAGGTACAAGGTGGGGTTCCAGTAGAACACCACGCACAGCAGGGCAATGCCGGACATCCAGGTGAAGTAGGCTTCCCATTTGAACCAGTGCAGGTTCTCGGGCATTTTCGGCGGGGCGAGCTTGTATTTTTCCAGGTGGTAGATACCACCGCCATGGATGGCCCAGAGGTCACCTGACAACCCATCGCGCGGGTTGCTTCGATTCAGGTGGTTCTCCAGCCAGACAAAGTAGAACGATGCACCGATCCAGGCCACGCCGGTGATCATGTGAACCCAGCGAATGCTCAGGTTCAGCCACTCGTGAAGGTGTGCTTCCACAGTATGTACCTCTTGCCGGTCACAGGCGCGGGCAGTGCCCTGGCATGACCGACCTTTTCTTATTGGTGGGGGTTGAGGATCAGCATCTGTTCCTCGCTGAAGTAATGCTCATCGCAGTTGTTGCCAGAACCACTGCGATCAACCACCAGGAAGTCATCCCGCTTTTCGATCGTCAGCACCGGGTGGTGCCAGACGCCGCGATGGTAATTGACGCCCTGCCTGCCGTTGCTGCGGAAGGCGCGGACCAAGCCTGATACAGGTGCATCGCCAAGTGGCGCGACCACGATCAGAAAGGGGTTGCCGAGCAGCGGAATGAAAGCCTGGCTGCCCAGCGGATGGCGTTCGAGCATGCGCACGGTCAGCGGCATTTCCAGCGCGTCGGCGCGGAAAATACTGATGATCGCCTTGTCTTCAGGCTCGGCGGTCTCGACCGTGGCGAGCTTGTGAAAGCGCATGGTCGAGCCGTTGTTGATCATGAAGTGGTCGCTGCCATCGGTTTCGATCACGTCACCGAAAGGGGCGAAGGCTTCTTTGGTCAGGGGCTCGATCATCAGGGTGCGCATGCGGTTATCTCTTCTATTGGGCGTTGTTCTGTAAAGAATCGTCGGTCGCTTACAGCTGTTGCAGGCGGAACAGGGCGATCTGGTTGATCTGCTTGAGCGCCTCGGCGAACTCGGCCTTCGCATCGTTGTGGATGCGCTGTTCGAACGAGGCCAGGATCTGGTGCCGGTCGCTGCCCTTGACGGCCATGATGAACGGGAACTGGAACTTGGCCTTGTACGCCTCGTTGAGCGAGGTGAAGCGCGCGAATTCCTCGGCGGTGCATTGGTGAATACCGGCCCCGGCCTGTTCGTTGGTGCTCGAAGCGGTCAGTTCACCCTGGACGGCAGCCTTGCCGGCCAGGTCCGGGTGGGCGTTGATCAAGGCCAGTTGGTCGGCGTGAGGTGCGCTCAGGAGGATGTCGCTCATGCGCTGGTGCAGCGCGTGAACGTTGTCCAGTTCGTCCGATTGGCCGAGGTCGTAGGCCTTCTCGGCAACCCAGGGCGAGTGCTCGTAGATGTCGGCGAAGGCGTGAACGAACGCGTCACGGTCAAGGGTGGACGGCTTGAGGGTCTTGAAGGTGGTCATCAGACGGTCTCTTTCTGGTACGGGTGGGTGGCTTGCCAGTGGCGGGCAATGTCGACACGGCGGGCGAACCATACCTGCTCGTGGCTTTTGGCGTAGTCGACGAAACGCTTGAGCGCTGCCAGGCGTGCCGGCCGGCCGACCAGGCGGCAATGCAGGCCGATGGAGAGCATCTTCGGCGCCTCGGCGCCTTCGGCGTACAGTACGTCGAAGGCGTCCTTGAGGTACTGGTAGAACTGCTCGCCACAGTTGAAGCCCTGGACCTGGGTGAAGCGCATGTCATTGGTGTCCAGGGTGTAAGGGATGACCAGGTGCGGCTTGCCGGTGGGATTGTTCGGCTCCCAGTAGGGCAAGTCGTCGTCATAGGTGTCGCTGTCGTAGAGAAAGCCGCCTTCTTCCATGACTAGCCGACGGGTGTTGGGGCCGGTGCGGCCGGTGTACCAGCCCAGCGGGCGTTCGCCAGTGATTTCGGTCAGGATGCGGATGGCTTCGAGCATGTGCTCGCGCTCCTGGGCCTCGTCCATGTACTGGTAGTCGATCCAGCGGTAGCCGTGGCTGCAGATTTCATGACCAGCCTGGACCATGGCGCGGATGACGTCGGGGTGGCGCTGGGCGGCCATGGCCACGGCGAAGATGGTCAAGGGGATCCCGCTGTCCTTGAACAGCTTGAGCAGGCGCCATACGCCTGCGCGGCTACCGTATTCATAGAGCGACTCCATGCTCTGGTTGCGCACGCCCTGCAACGGCTGGGCCGCGACCATCTCGGAGAGGAAGGCTTCGGATTCCTTGTCACCATGCAGGATGTTGCGCTCGCCGCCTTCTTCGTAGTTGAGCACGAACGACAGCGCAATGCGGGCGTTGCCTGGCCAGTGCGGGTGAGGAGGGTTATTGCCGTAACCGATCATGTCGCGAGGGTAGTCAGCGCTCACTGCAGTCTTCCTTCTTGTACGTGTGGGCAGGGTGGCGGGCCGCGTCGCTGTGTCGCACCACCGGATGCAATGATTGTATACAACTTATGAATTCTTTTGTAAGTCCGAATTTCCGTATTTATGACCAGGTGTCGCGTCTGGATACCTTGCAAGAAACCTGCCCACTTGGTCAGCTAAGCAAGGCGGAGACGCAGTGTCCCGCTTAATTCACGCTGGTGCCATGGCCCACAAGGGCATCGGCTTGGAAAGCAAAAAAATTGTGTACAATTTACGTTGCGAATGTCTTAATTGCGTTCATCCAAGGCGCACGCTGCCCCGATTCGGGTCACTGCCGTGCGTACTTGCCCCTGGCAAACACGAGGCGACAAGCAGATGGGACGTTTGACCACTCACGTACTGGACGCAGCCCATGGCTGCCCAGGCAGCGCAATCAACGTGGAGTTGTACCGTGTCGAAGGCAGCCAGCTGACGCTGGTCACCACGGCGCTCACTAACAGCGATGGCCGCGTCGATTCGCCATTGTTGCAAGGCGATGACTACCGTTCCGGTGTTTACCAGCTGCAGTTCAGTGCTGGTGACTACTACCGCGGGCGAGGCGTGGCGCTGCCTGAACAGCCGTTCCTGGATGTGGTGGTATTGCGCTTTGGCATCGATGCGCAGCAGGAGCACTACCATGTGCCGCTGCTGATCTCGCCTTACAGTTATTCGACCTATCGTGGAAGCTAGTTGGTCGCTAGAAGAATCTTCGTAGGTCCTTGCCCGCTCTCACACTGGCGGGCTTTTTTTTGCGTTGGGTACACGTCAGATTCTCAATCTATCCAGTAGCTGCACCGCGCCTGCTGGCAAGCGCATCTCAGGCAGGTGCGGCCTTGCACTGCGATGAGCTCCAAATAGGGTGCACGGTAGTCGCGCTCACCTCGCAGATAGGTGGTCTTGAGGTACTGGTCGGCGGTTTACACCAATCAGGCATGCGCCCCAGTGCTGAGCGTTCGCGTTGCTTATGCGCCTGGATAAACGGCAGTGTGCGAAGGTTGTACAAAGCGGTATTTCTCGTACCAGGGTCATGAGTTACATTCCGCCTCTGCGGACTTAGGCGCTTAGGCGCCTTTGTCCGCAGAGGATCGGGTCAAAGAAATATGAACTTGGCAATGAAGATCGCGCACAGTACCCACAAGCTGGCGGAGATCTCCTTGTACTTACCCGTACCGGCCTTCAATGCCACGTAGCTGATGAAACCCAGCGCAATGCCATCGGCCACCGAGAACGTCAGTGGCATCATGATCACGGTGACGATCGCCGGAATGCTGTCGGTCGCCTCGTCCCAATTGATGTGCGCCATGCTGCCCATCATCAGCATCGCGACATAGATCAAGGCACCTGCGGTGGCATAGGCCGGGATCATGCCGGCCAGCGGTGCGAAGAACATGGCAGCGATGAACAGCACGCCCACTACCACCGCCGTCAGGCCGGTGCGACCCCCGGCGGCCACCCCCGCTGCGCTTTCCACATAGCTGGTGACCGGCGGCACGCCGACCACGGCGCCAAACACGCTCGACGCACTGTCGGCCTTGAGGGCCCTGGACAGGTTCTCGATACGGCCGTCGGGGGCCACCAGGTTCGCCCGCTGTGCCACGCCCATCAGCGTGCCGGCGGTGTCGAACATGTGCACGAACAGAAACGCCAGGACCACGCTGATCATGCTCACGTTGAACACGCCCGCCACGTCCATGGCCATCCAGGTCGGTGCCAGGCTGGGCGGCATCGACACCACGCCACCGAACTTCACCAGCCCCAGGCCCCAGCCCGCCAGCGTCACGCCGATGATGCTGATCAGGATCGCCCCGAATACCCGCTTGTAGCTGAGGATGGCGATCAGCAGGAAGCACACCGCCGCCAACAGCGGGCCTGGTTCATGCAGCGAACCGAGCTTGATCAGGGTGGCGGGGCTGTCGACGATGATGCCTGCTGTCTTCAGGCCGATCAGGCCGAGGAACAGGCCCACACCGGCGCCCATGGCATGGCGCAGGCTGACGGGGATGCTGTTGAGCAGCCACTCGCGCACCTTGGACAGCGTCAGGAACATGAACAGCACGCCGGAGATGAAGACCGCGCCCAGCGCCGTTTCCCAGTTGTAGCCCATGGTGCCGACCACGGTGTAGGTGAAGAACGCATTGAGGCCCATGCCGGGGGCCAGGCCCACCGGCCAGTTGGCATACAACCCCATGAGCAGACAGCCGAGGGCGGCGGCGATGCAGGTAGCCACGAAGGCGGCGCCATGATCGATGCCGGCATCGGCCATGATGTTGGGGTTGACGAAAATGATGTAGGCCATGGTGATGAAGGTGGTCACCCCGGCGATCAGCTCGGTCTTGACGGTACTGCCGTGTTGCCTGAGTTTGAAAATGCGCTCCAGCCAACCCGTGGCGGGCGGTGAGGCGATGTCCAGCGTAGGGACTTCGGTTTTGCGGCTTTCCACAGCGAGTACTCCTCAAGTCTTTCTTGTTGTTATGGAGCCCGTGGTCCTGAGCAATGCACTTGGCGGCTCCGCGAGGGCGGCAACTGTCCAGCGGCTTGCAATGTCGCTGGATATTGTTGACCGTAAGGTCAGGAAGTTGCCTGAGCGATTATGCTTTTGTGTACAAAGAAAGCAAATACTGTTTTATGTTTTGTATGCCGGGTGTGGTGAACAATCGCTATATGCGTTAAAGCGCGCCTGCAGAAACGGCTCAGCCTGTGTACAATGACGCCATACTTTCCTTCGTGCCTCGAGAGCCCATGAACGAACAGCTGCAACCCCTGAAAAAACCCGCGCGTACCGGCAAGGCCGGCCGCAGTGGTACCCAGGACGACATTGTCTATGCGCACATCTTCGAGGCCATCCTGGAGCAACGTCTGGCGCCGGGCACCAAGCTCAGCGAAGAGGCGCTGGGCGAGATTTTCGGCGTCAGCCGCACCATCATTCGTCGGGCCCTGTCACGGCTGGCTCATGAGAGCGTGGTGCTGCTGCGGCCCAACCGAGGTGCCGTGGTCGCCAGCCCAACCGTGGAGGAGGCGCGCCAGGTGTTCTTCTCGCGGCGCATGGTCGAGCGCGCCATCACCGAGCTTGCCGTGGAGCACGCCACGGCCGAGCAGTTGGCCGAGCTTAGGCAGATGGTCCGCGAAGAGCGCGACAGCTTTTCTCGAGGGGATCGCGGTGCCGGTATCCGGTTGTCCGGCGAGTTTCACCTCAAGCTCGCCGAAGCGGCCGGTAATGCGCCGTTGGTCAGCTTCCAGCGCAGCCTGGTATCGCAGACGTCGCTGATCATCGCCCAGTACGAAAGCGGCAACCGTTCCCATTGCTCGTACGACGAACACCTGCAACTGATCGATGCTATCGAAGCGCGTGACGCCGCCCAGGCCGTCAGCCTGATGATGCATCACATGGACCACATCGACAGCAAGCTGAACCTGGATGAGGAGAGTGCCTCGGACGATCTGCACGCGGTGTTCTCCCATCTGTTGAAAAAGCCCAAGGTCGCGGTCAAGAACTGACCGCTCGCCTGGGCTCGCATCAAGCGCGAACCTTATCCTTCGCGCTGATGCACGCAACGGCCGGCCGCATAGGTTTCACGAACCGTGCGGTCGTCGCCCAGGGTGGTCAACACGAACAACGTCTCCTCGATGCTTCTGGACTGCTGCAGGCGATAGTCCAGCAAAGGCGTTGCCTTGTAGTCCAGCACCACGAAGTCCGCGTCATTGCCCGGGCGCAGGCTGCCAATCCGGTCATCCAGGCGCAGCGCACGCGCACCGCCCAGGGTCGCCAGGTAGAGCGACTTGTAGGGGTGCAGGCGTGCACCTTGCAGTTGCATCACCTTGTACGCCTCATTGAGCGTGTTGAGCAGCGAGAAGCTGGTGCCGGCGCCTACGTCGGTGCCCAGGCCGACATTGACCTTGAAACGCTCCGCCTGGGGCAGGTTGAACAGCCCGCTGCCCAGGAACAGGTTGGAGGTGGGGCAGAACGCGATCGCCGAGCCCGTTTCTGCCAAGCGCTGGCATTCTTCGTCGCACAGGTGCACGCCATGGGCGAATACCGAGCGCTCGCCCAGCAGTTCGAAGTGGTCGTACACATCCAGGTAGCCTTTCTGTTCGGGGAACAGCGACTTGACCCAGTCGATTTCCTGAAGGTTCTCCGACAGGTGCGTGTGCAGGTAGACGCCTGGGTGTTCCTTGAGCAGTTGGCCGGCCCGTGCCAACTGCTCAGGCGTGCTAGTCGGTGCGAAACGCGGGGTGACGGCATAATGCAGACGACCCTTGCCATGCCAGCGCTCGATCAGCGCCTTGCTCTGAGCGTAACCGGACTCGGCGGTGTCGGTCAGGTAATCGGGGGCATTGCGGTCCATCATCACCTTGCCGGCGATCAGGCGCAGGTCCAGGCGCTCGGCTTCCTCGAACAAGGCATTGACCGATTCGGGGTGCACACTGCCGAACACCAGTGCGGTAGTGGTGCCGTTACGCAGCAGCTCCTTGAGAAAGATGTGCGCCACCTGGTCAGCGTGGTCCTTATCGGCGAATTGCTTCTCGCAAGGGAAGGTGTAGGTGTTCAACCAGTCCAGCAACTGCTCACCGTAGGAACCGATCATGCCGGTCTGCGGGAAGTGGATGTGGGTGTCGATGAAACCTGGGGTGATCAATGCGTCCTGGTAGTGCTCTACCGGTATGTCGGCGTCCAGGGTCGGCAACAGGTCACTGGCATGGCCCACGGCCTGGATGCGTCCGCCGTCAATCACCAGCAGGCCGTCTTCGAAATACTCATGGGAAGCGTCCAGGCCGACCTCGGCCGGGTCGGCGATGCTGTGCAGGATGGCGGCTCGGTAGGCTTTGCGGGTAACGGTCATATCTCACTCGTCAAATGGCTTGGCTGCGCCGTGAAGGCGGCAGCAACTGGGCAATGGGGCCGGCGTTGGCGGCAGCATCGTGCTGGCCGAAGCGGGCGTTGTAGGTGGCGATGATTTCGCCGGCGATGGACACGGCGATTTCGATGGGCAGCTTGCCCTTGACCTCGGTCAGGCCCATCGGGCACCGCATGCGGGCCACCACGGCGGCATCGAACCCGCGCTCGCGCAGGCGATGCTCGAACTTGACCCGCTTGGTCTTCGAGCCGATCAGGCCGAACCAGGTGAAATCGTTGCGCTTGAGGATGGCAGCGGTCAGCTCCAGGTCGAGCTGATGGTTATGGGTCATGACGATGCAGTAGCAGCCCGGCGGCAGGTCTGCCACTTCGTCGACCGGCTCCTCGCTCACCACGCGCGTCACGCCAGCAGGGATCTGGGCAGGAAATTCCTGCTCGCGCGAATCGATCCAGCGCACCCGGCAGGGCAGCGCGGCGAGCAAGGGTACCAGAGCCCGGCCTACATGGCCCGCGCCGAATACCGCGATCTGCGCTTGCACGGCGGCCATGGGTTCGAACAACAGCACCGTCACGCCCCCGCAGCACTGGCCGAGGCTGGCGCCCAGGCTGAAGCGTTCCAAATGGGGGGTGCCGCGTTGCTCAAGGAGCATCTGCCGGGCGATATGCAGCGCCTTGTATTCCAGATGGCCGCCGCCGATGGTGTCGTATGAACCGCACGCGCTGACCACCATCTTCGAACCGGCATTGCGCGGGGTGGAGCCGCGCTCCTCGATGATGGTCACCAGTACGCAGGCCTCACCGCGGGCTTGATGTTCGGCCAGGGCGTTGATCCATTGGTGCATATGCAAGATCCTCCTGTGGATGCCAGTTCAGGCCTTCCTGCCGACTTGCCGGCAATGGGGCCCGAACAGGCAACGCACCTTCAATTGTTCACTGCGTCCAGTTCCTGCACCGCAGGTTGCACGGCAGCCGCCTTGCGCATTTGCTCGCAGCCCCACAACACCCGTTCTGGCGTGGCAGGGGCGTCTATGTTCGGCTGCACGCGGTAGTCGGCCAGGCTGGCCACCGCATCCTTGATCGCGCACCAGGCGGCAATTCCGAGCATGAATGGCGGCTCGCCCACCGCCTTGGAATGGAACACCGTGTCCTCTGGGTTCTTGCGGTTCTCCACCAGCTTGACCCGCATGTCCAGCGGCATGTCGGCCACCGCTGGGATCTTGTAGCTGGCCGGCCCATTGGTCACGAGTTTGCCCTTGGCGTTCCACACCAGCTCCTCGGTGGTGAGCCAGCCCATGCCCTGGATGAATCCGCCCTCGACTTGCCCGATGTCGATGGCCGGGTTCAGCGAGTCGCCCACATCGTGCAGGATGTCGGCACGCAACATCTTGTACTCGCCGGTCAGGGTGTCGACGATCACTTCCACGCAGGCTGCGCCGAAGGCGTAGTAGTAGAAGGGGCGGCCCCGTGCCTGGCTGCGGTCATAGAAGATCTTTGGTGTGCGGTAGAACCCGGTGCTCGACAGCGACACCTGACCGAAATAAGCCTGCTGCACCAACTGCTCGAAACTGACGATCTGGTCGCGCACACGCACGTGGCCATTACGGAACTCGACGTCTTCCTCGGTGACCTGGTAATGCCTGGCGGCAAACTCGGTCAAACGCTTCTTGAGAATCTCGGCGGCATGCTGGGCGGCCTTGCCGTTCAAGTCGGCCCCACTGGAAGCAGCGGTGGGGGAGGTGTTGGGCACCTTGTCGGTGTTGGTGGCGGTGATCTGGATCCGGTCGATATCCACCTGGAAGACCTGGGCCACCACCTGCGCCACCTTGGTGTTCAGGCCCTGGCCCATCTCAGTGCCACCGTGGTTCAGGTGAATACTGCCATCGGTGTAGATGTGGATCAGCGCCCCTGCCTGGTTGAGGAAGGTGGCGGTGAAGGAGATGCCGAACTTGACCGGGGTCAGCGCCAGGCCTTTTTTCAGGATCGGGCTGCCGGCATTGAAGCGACCGATGGCCGCTCGCCGTTCGGCGTAATCACTGCTGGCTTCAAGCTCGGCGGTCATTTCCTCGAGCATGTTGTGCTCGACGGTCTGGTAATAATGGGTAACGTTGCGCTCGTCCTTGCCGTAATAGTTGGCCTTGCGCACAGCCAGCGGGTCGCGGCCAAGGTATCGGGCGATATGGTCCATCACCTGCTCGATGGCGACCATGCCCTGCGGCCCGCCAAAGCCTCGGTAGGCCGTGTTCGACGCGGTGTTGGTCTTGCAGCGATGCCCGTGGACGGTGGCATCGCCCAGGTAGTAGGCGTTGTCGGAATGGAACATGGCGCGGTCGACGATCGAGCCGGACAGGTCTGGGGAATAGCCACAGTTGCCGGCCAGGTCCAGGTTGATGCCGTGCAGGCGACCCTGGTCGTCGAAGCCCACGTCGTACTCGACGTAGAAGGGGTGTCGCTTGCCGGTCATGGTCATGTCCTCGACCCGAGGCAAGCGCATCTTCGTCGGTTGCCCGGTCAGGCGGGCGATGACGGCGCACAGGCAGGCCGGGCTCGCGGCCTGGGTTTCCTTGCCGCCAAAGCCGCCGCCCATGCGGCGCATGTCCAGCACCACTTTGTTCATGGGCACATCAAGCACTTCGGCCACCAGTTTCTGCACCTCGGTGGGGTTCTGAGTGGAGCAGTAGACGATCATGCCGCCGTCCTCGGTGGGCATCACCGAGGAAATCTGTGTCTCAAGGTAGAAGTGTTCCTGGCCACCGATGTGCAGGGTGCCTTGCAGGCGATGCGGCGCGCTGGCCAGGGCCGCGGCGCTGTCACCGCGCTGGTGGGTATGGCTGTCGAGCACGAAGTGCCGCTTGCGCAGCGCCTCGACCACATCGAGCACCGGTTCGAGGTCCTCGTATTCGATGATGGCTGCCATGGCGGCGCGGCGTGCGGTGTCCAGGTCACGTGCGGCCACGGCCAGGACCGGCTGGCCAAAGAACTCGACCTTGTCGATGGCCAGCAAGGGGTCGCCTGCCACCACCGGTCCAATGTCCTTGAGCCCGGGGATGTCCTCATGGGTAATCGCGATGCGTACCCCTTCGAAGGCATAGCAGGGCGTGGTGTCGATGCGCAGGATGCGCGCGTGGGCACGGTCTGCGGTGCGTGCGTAGACGTGCAACTGGTTGGGGAATTCCAGTCGGTCATCGATGTACAGCGCTTCGCCGGACACGTGCTTGTCGGCGCTGTCGTGCTTGACGCTGCGCCCGACCCCGGTGGTCAGGTCCTGGCGGAACAGGTCGGCCATTTCGGCCTGGCTTTTTGCCACATGATGATTAGACATAAGCGGTCACCCGGGTTTCGATGTGCGGCGTTTGCTGTTCGATGAAGTACTTGCGCAGCAGGTTCTGCGCGGTCAGCAGGCGGTACTGCTGGCTGGCGCGGAAGTCGCTGAGCGGGGTGAAGTCTTCGGCCAATGCCTGGCAGGCGCGCTCCACGCTGGCCTTGTTCCAGGGCTGGCCCAGTAACGCCGCCTCGCAGGCACGGGCGCGCTTGGGGATGGCGGCCATGCCGCCAAAGGCGATGCGTGCCCCGTTGACCACACCGTGCTCGATGCTCAGATTGAAGGCTGCGCACACCGCCGAAATATCATCGTCCAGGCGCTTGGAAACCTTGTAGGCGCGGAACGTCCAGTCGTGCCGGGCGAGGGGTACCAGGATCTTCTCGATGAACTCGCTGTCTTGCCGGGCGGTGATGCGGTAGTCGATGAAATAGGCTTCCAGCGGCATCGTGCGCTGGCGCTCGCCCTGGCGCAGGACCACCTGGGCATCCAGTGCGATCAACAAGGGCGGTGAGTCGCCGATGGGCGAAGCGTTGCCGATGTTGCCGCCCAGGGTGCCCTGGTTGCGGATTTGCAACGAAGCGAAGCGATGCAGCAGCGCGCCGAAGTCCGGGTACTGCGCATTCAACGCCTGGTAGCAGTCGGTCAGTGGGGTGGCAGCACCGATTTCTAGGTGGGTGGCGGTCTGCTCGATCCGCTTGAGCTCGGCCACATGCCCCACGTAGATCATCACCGGCAGGGTCTTGTGCATTTGCGTGACTTCCAGCGCCAGGTCGGTACCACCAGCCAGCAGCCTGGCTTCGGGGTGCGAGCTGTACAGCTCGGCCAGGTCGGCGACGGTCAGCGGGACCAGGCAACGTTTGTCGCCACTGTTCAGCTCGCCGGTCTGCGACGGTGCAATGGCCTTGAGGCGGGCGATGGTCTGCGCTTGCTGGGCATCGAACTGATCGTGGCAGGGCTGCCGGCAGCTCTGCCGGGCCGCGTCCAGGATGGGCCGGTAGCCCGTGCAGCGGCACAGGTTGCCCGCCAGTGCTTCCTGGGGCTGATGCACGTCGGCACCCTGACTGTTCTTTTGCAGGGCGAACAACGACATGACGAAACCTGGCGTGCAGAAACCGCATTGCGATCCATGGCAGTCCGCCATGGCTTGTTGCACGCTGTGCAGCTGGCCTTGGTGCTTGAGGCCTTCGACGCTGATCAGTTGCTTGCCGTGCAGGCTGGACACGAACGTCAGGCAGGAATTGAGGCTGCGATAGCGCAAGGCATCGTTGCCGGCGTCGTCCTGAGTCAGTTCACCGATCACCACGGTGCAGGCGCCACAGTCACCGCTGGCGCAGCCCTCTTTGGTGCCGGGTTTGCCCAACTGCTCGCGCAGGTACTGCAGCACGGTCATGTTCGGGTCCAGGGCGTGCTCGCTGCGCAGCTCCTGGTTGACGAGAAACTGGATCACGGGGATGGCCTCGCAATGGTTTTATTGTTGTTGGGCCGACTCTAAGCAACACCTGTCACGCGGGTCAATGTTTTTCTGACTCAAAGGTCAGGAAATTGCTCGGCGGCCGGCCCACCCTGGTTGATGGTGCTTACACCAAGCATAGATCGCGCCGACCCGGCAGCTGTCCGGGCGGTCAAATAAACCGCGATACACCGCTGCGCTTCCCAGGGGCAAGTAGGCTACAATCCGCCCCCTTGTGCCCCGTTCAGTGATTTGAAGGAAAACCATGACGTTCAAGGCCCCGGACAGCCTCGCCGAGCAGATCGCCGATTACCTGGCCGAGCGCATCATCCGCGGCGAACTGGCGCCTGCAGAGCGTATCCAGGAACAGAAGGTGACCCAGGCGCTCAACGTCAGTCGGGGTTCGGTGCGTGAAGCGCTGCTGATCCTCGAGCGCCGCCACCTGGTGGCGATATTGCCGCGCCGTGGCGCCCACGTCACCGAGCTGGACGAGCGCAGTGTGCGCAGCCTGTGCACGCTCATGAGCGAGTTCTACATCCTGCTGGGCAACGCGGTTGCACAACGCTGGCGCAACGAAGACGAACTGCGCCCGTTTCTGGACATTCAACAGCGTCTTCAGGTGGCTCACGCCGCGCGTGACATCGAGGCGTTCGTGGCCGAGAGCTTCGAGGTAATGCGTGCCGCCTATCCCTTCGCCGACAATCCGTTCCTCCAGGAAACCGTCGAGAACCTGCAACCCGCCATGAGCCGCGCCTACTACCTGTCCCTGGACCAGCGTCAAGCGAACATGGTCGATTACCTGGGCCTGTTCAGTCACTTGCTCGAGGCGGTGGTGCTGCGCGACTTGCCGCGCATTCGTGAAGTACTCACCGCCTATGGCCAGCGCAGTTGCGAACTGGTACTGGCGGCGCTGGCCCGGCCCTGATCGATGCGCCTCAAATGCATCCGCCTGGCGGGATTCAAGTCATTCGTCGACCCCACCACCGTCAACTTCCCGAGCAACATGGCGGCGGTCGTGGGCCCCAATGGCTGTGGCAAGTCCAACATCATCGACGCCGTGCGCTGGGTGATGGGCGAAAGTTCGGCAAAGAACCTGCGCGGCGAGTCGATGACCGACGTCATCTTCAACGGCTCCAGCGGCCGCAAGCCAGTCAGCCAGGCCAGCATCGAACTGGTGTTCGACAACAGCGAAACCACGCTCGTGGGCGAGTATGCCGCCTACGCCGAGATCTCGATTCGGCGCAAGGTGACCCGCGACAGCCAGAACAGCTACTACCTCAACGGCACCAAGTGCAGGCGCCGGGACATCACCGATATTTTCCTGGGCACCGGCCTTGGGCCACGCAGCTACTCGATCATCGAACAGGGCATGATCTCCAAGCTGATCGAAGCCAAGCCCGAGGAACTGCGTAATTTCATCGAGGAAGCGGCCGGTATCTCCAAATACAAGGAGCGTCGCCGCGAAACCGAAAACCGCATCCGCCGCACCCAGGAGAACCTGGCGCGCCTGACCGACCTTCGCGAGGAGCTGGAACGCCAGCTCGAACGCCTGCACCGCCAGGCCCAGGCGGCCGAGAAGTACCGTGAATACAAGGCGCAGGAACGCCAGCTCAAGGCACGCCTGGCGGCGCTGCGCTGGCGCGAGCTGGATGAACGGGTTCGTCAGCGCCAGTCGGTGATCGGTAACCAGGATGTGTCCTTCGAGGCACTGGTGGCCGAGCAGCGCAATGCCGATGCCAGTATCGAGCGGCTGCGTGACGGTCATCATGAGCTGTCCGAGCGCTTCAACCAGGTGCAGGCCCGGTTCTACTCGGTGGCCGGCGACATCGCCCGGGTCGAGCAGAGCATTCAGCACGGCCAACAACGCCTGCGCCAATTGCAGGACGATTTCAAGGAAGCCGAGCGCACGCGCCAGGAAACCGAATCGCACCTGGGGCATGACCGTACGCTGCTGGCAACCCTGGGCGAAGAACTGGCCATGCTTGAGCCCGAGCAGGCGCTGACCCTGGAGGCTGCCGAAGAAAGCGCTGCCGTGCTGGAAGAGGCCGAGTCAGGCATGCACGGGTGGCAGGAGCAATGGGACACCTTCAACAGTCGCTCGGCTGAACCGCGTCGCCAGGCCGAGGTGCAGCAGGCGCGCTTGCAGCAGTTGGAAAGCGGCCTGGAGCGACTGGCCGAGCGTCAGCGCAAACTCACCGACGAGCAGGCGCAGTTGGGCGAAGACCCGCAAGACGCAGCCATGCTGGAGCAGGTTGAACAGTTGGCCAGCAGCGAGTTGTCGCTCGAAGCACTGCAACAGGAGGAAGAGCAGGTTATCGAGCGCCTGGAAACGGTGCGCCAGGCGCTGCAGGAGGCTGGGCTGGCTCAGCAGCAGGCCCAGGGCGATATGCAACGCCTGGGCGGGCGCCTGGCATCGCTGGAAGCCCTGCAACAGGCAGCCCTGGACCCAGGCGCTGGTGTGGGCGAGTGGTTGCAGGGGCAGGGGTTGGCAGACTGCCCCCGCCTGGCACAAGCGCTGCGCGTGGAGCCCGGGTGGGAGCTTGCGGTGGAAACCGTGCTGGGCGCCGATTTGCAAGCGGTGCTGGTGGACGACTTTGCACCGTTGGACCTGGCAGGCTTGCAGCAGGGCGATGTAAGCCTGCTGCTCGCGGCTTGCGCCAGCCAGGCAGCGACTTCCGGCAGCCTGCTAGACAGGGTGCAGGGTCCTGTTGACCTGGCGCCATGGCTGGGCCAGGTCAGGCCCGTCGAAGACCTGGCCGAGGCCCTGGCCTTGCGTGCCGGGTTGGGCGAAGGGCAGAGCCTGGTCAGCCGCGATGGCTACTGGGTCTCTCGAAACAGCCTGCGTGTGCGCCGCGGGGGTAGCGGTGAGAGCGGCGTGCTGGCGCGCGGTCAGGAAATCGAACGACTCGAGCACAGTCAGCGCGAGCAGCACATCGCCTTGCAGCAGCTTGAACAGCAGTTGCAGACTTTGCGTGAACAGCAGCAGCACCTGGAAGCGCAGCGCGAGCAGGTACGCCGTCGCGCCCAGGAAGAAAACCGCTTGCAGGCCGAGCTCAAGGCCAGCTTGTCAGCCAACCGTGCCCGCGCCGAACAGGTCGCGCTGCGCCGCCGCCGTCTGGAAGAGGAGCTGGCGGAGCTCGACGAGCAGCGCGCCCTTGAGCATGAGCAGCTGGGCGAAGCCCGCTTGCTGTTGCAGGATGCCCTCGAACTGATGGCCCAGGACACCGACCAGCGCGAAGTGCTGCTGGCCCAGCGCGACCGGCTGCGTGAGGGCCTGGACCGTATTCGCCAGGAAGCCAGGCAGCACAAGGATCATGCCCACCAACTGGCGGTGCGCCTGGGGTCGTTGCGCGCCCAGCATGACTCCACGCGTCAGGCTCTGGAACGCCTGGAACTGCAGGCGGCCCGTCTGAGCGAGCGACAGGAGCAGTTGAGCCTGAACCTGGAGGAGGGGGAGGCGCCGTTGGAGGAACTGCGGCTCAAGCTCGAAGAGCTGCTGGAACGCCGCATGGGTGTCGACGAAGAAATGCGCCAGGCACGCTTGCAGATGGACGAGGCCGACCGCGAACTGCGCGATGCCGAAAAGCGCCGCACCCAGGCCGAGCAGCAGGCCCAGTTGCTGCGCGGTCAACTTGAACAACTGCGTCTGGAATGTCAGGGCCTGGAAGTGCGGCGTACCACGTTGCAGGAGCAGTTGCTTGCCGACGGTTACGACTTGCAGGGTGTTCTCGCCACGGTCGAGCCCGACGTTAGCGAGGCCGGCACCGAGCAGGCTTTGGAGCAACTGGAGGCCCGTATCCAGCGGCTGGGCGCGATCAACCTGGCCGCCATCGAGGAATACGAACAGCAGTCCGAGCGCAAGCGCTACCTCGATGCCCAGGATGCTGACCTGGTCGAAGCGTTGGACACACTCGAAAATGTCATTCGCAAGATCGACAAGGAAACCCGCCACCGCTTCAAAGATACCTTTGATCAGATAAATGCCGGATTGCAGGCACTTTTCCCAAAAGTTTTCGGCGGTGGCAGCGCTTATCTGGAACTGACGGGCGAAGATCTACTCGATACAGGGGTGACGATCATGGCGCGACCACCGGGCAAGAAGAACAGCACCATTCATCTGCTGTCCGGTGGCGAAAAAGCACTGACCGCCTTGGCGCTGGTGTTTGCCATCTTCAAGTTGAACCCCGCACCGTTCTGCATGCTCGATGAAGTCGACGCACCGCTGGACGATGCCAACGTCGGGCGGTATGCCCGGCTGGTGAAGGAAATGAGTGAGAGCGTGCAGTTCATCTACATCACGCACAACAAGATCGCCATGGAAATGGCCGACCAGTTGATGGGTGTCACGATGCACGAGCCAGGCTGTTCGCGCCTGGTGGCCGTGGACGTGGAGGCGGCAATGGCGATGGTCGATGCGTGAAACCTGTAGTCAAACGGCACAATCTTCATTGAAATGCCCCTGTCATGTGAGACAGACGGTGTAAAGTTGTCTTTGGTCGTGCTAGCTTTATGTCACTCGTTTTCTGCGTGGGTAAAACGCCTGTCAGAACATAGGCTTGGCGCCACGTGTTAAAGGCCTTTGAAGCCTTTGTTTTCAGCATATTTATTAGAGGCACGGGATTACATGGAAATCGGTCTGCGCGAGTGGCTGATCCTTATCGGCATCATTGTCATTGCCGGCATTCTTTTCGACGGCTGGCGCCGTATGCGCGGCGGCAAGGGCAAGTTGAAATTCCGTCTGGACCGCAGTTATGCCAATGCGGCGGACGATGAAGGCGGTGGCGCCGAAGTACTTGGCCCACCCCGCGTGCTCGACACCCACAGGGAGCCTGAGCTGGACGAAAGTGATCTGCCGTCGCTCAGTGCCTCGGATCGCGACCGTGAGCGTGAGCCCAAGCCCGCCAAGGTCAGCAAGTGGCCAAAACGCCCGACGGCTGCAGAAGCGCCACGCGTTGACGCAGGCTTCAGCGCGCCTTCCCGCGAAGCGGATATCGTGATCGACGAGGAAGACGACTTCGCCGCGGACAATGGCCGTAGCCCATCCCCAGCAACGGCCAACAACAGCGTCAAGGAGCTGCCACCGGCCGAGGAAGTGCTGGTGATCAGCGTCATTTCCCGGGACGAGGGCGGGTTCAAAGGCCCGGCGTTGCTGCAGAACATTCTGGAGAGCGGCCTGCGGTTCGGCGAGATGGACATCTTCCACCGTCACGAGAGCATGGCCGGTCACGGCGAAGTGCTGTTCTCCATGGCCAATGCCGTCAAGCCGGGCATCTTCGACCTGGATGACATCGACCATTTCAGCACGCGTGCGGTGAGCTTCTTCCTCGGCCTGCCAGGCCCACGCCATCCGAAGCAGGCCTTCGACGTGATGGTGGCGGCCGCTCGCAAGCTGGCCCATGAGCTCAACGGTGAACTCAAGGATGATCAGCGCAGCGTGTTGACGGCGCAGACCATCGAGCACTACCGCCAGCGCATCGTGGAATTCGAGCGCCGCGCCCTGACCCAGAAGCGCTGATAAATCCAGACGAAGAGCAGCCTCGGGGCGTGCTGGTCGGCTCAGGCCTCTTGCTCATCGAATCGGCTTTCGGCAAGCGAGCCCGCTTCACAGGTTNNAACCTGTGAAGCGGGCTCGCTGCCTAAGGCAGAAGGCGATGACCAGGCTTGGCCCTCCAGACGCTGCAGGCTGCTCTTTCGTTTTGCAAGAGAAGCTGAAAAATGACCGCTGAAACCCGCATCCACGAACTGCGTGCCGAACTCGACCAGCACAACTACCGCTACTATGTGCTGGACGAACCTAGCGTGCCCGACGCCGAGTACGACCGGCTGTTCAACGAACTCAAGGCGCTGGAGGCCGAGCACCCCCACTTGATCACGCCCGATTCGCCCACCCAGCGGGTAGGTGGTGCGGCCCTTGCTGCATTCAGCCAGGTTCGTCATGAGGTTCCCATGCTCAGCCTGGGCAATGCCTTCGAAGAAGCCGACCTGCGCGAGTTCGGTCGCCGCGTGACGGAGGGGCTGGACCAGCCAGACGCGGTGGATTTCAGCTGCGAGCCCAAGCTCGATGGCCTGGCGGTCAGCCTGCTCTACCGTGACGGTCATCTGGTGCAGGGTGCCACGCGAGGCGACGGCACCACCGGCGAGGACATCAGCGCCAACGTGCGCACCGTGCGCAACATTCCCTTGAAGCTGCACGGCCAAGGCTGGCCTGCGGTGCTGGAAGTGCGGGGCGAGGTGTTCATGAGCAAGGCCGGCTTCGACCGGCTCAATGCGTCCCAGGCCGACATTGGCGGCAAGACGTTCGCCAACCCGCGCAATGCTGCGGCAGGCAGCCTGCGTCAGCTGGACTCCAAGATCACTGCCAGTCGCCCGCTGGAATTCTGCTGCTACGGTGTCGGTCAGGTGTCCGCGCCTGTGGCCGACAGCCATATCGCCACGCTGGAGCAACTCAAGGCATGGGGATTGCCGATCAGTCGTGAGCTCAAGCACGCGGCCGGCATCGAGCAATGCCTGGACTATTACCGCGACATCGGTGAACGGCGTAACAGCCTGCCTTACGAGATCGACGGCGTGGTGTTCAAGGTCAACAGCCTGGCCGCACAACGTGAGCTGGGTTTCCGTGCCCGGGAGCCGCGCTGGGCCATCGCCCATAAGTTCCCGGCGATGGAGGAGCTCACCGAGGTGCTGGACGTGGAGTTCCAGGTGGGGCGCACGGGCGCGGTTACCCCGGTCGCCCGTCTGAAGCCGGTAAAGGTCGCCGGTGTCACGGTGTCCAATGCCACGTTGCACAACATGGACGAAATCGCACGCCTGGGCCTGCGCATCGGCGATACGGTCATCATCCGCCGCGCAGGTGATGTGATTCCGCAGGTGATGCAGGTGGTGCTGGAGCGTCGCCCGGAAGGGGCGCGTGAAGTGCAGGTGCCCAGCCAATGCCCTGTGTGCGGCTCCCACGTGGAGCGCACCCAGCTGGTCAAGCGCAGCAAGGGCAGGGAAGTGACCAGCGAAGGGGCCGTGTACCGCTGCGTCGGCCGCCTGGCCTGTGGGGCGCAGCTCAAGCAGGCGATCATTCACTATGTGTCGCGCCGGGCGATGGACATCGACGGGCTGGGTGAGAAAAGCGTGGAGCAGTTGGTGGACGAGGGCCTGATTGCCTCACCAGCCGACCTTTACACGCTCGCGTTCGACCAAATCGTAGGCCTCGAGGGTTTTGCCGAAGTGTCGAGCCGCAAGCTGCTCGAAGCCATCGCCGCCAGCAAGCAGCCGACCCTTGCCCGCTTCATCTATGCCCTGGGCATTCCCGATGTCGGTGAAGAAACCGCCAAGGTGCTGGCCCGCTCACTGGGCAGCCTGTCACGCGTGCAACAGGCATTGCCGCAGGTGCTCACCTACCTGCCGGACATCGGCCTGGAAGTGGCCCATGAGATTCACAACTTCTTTGAAGACGAACACAACCAGAAGGTCATCCGCCAGTTGCTGGACAGCGGCATGCAGTTGCAGGACGAAGGCGAGCTGGCAGCCGAATTCGCCGCCAGTACCACCCTGGCCGACCTGCTCGCCAAGCTCGACATCCCCTCGGTAGGGCCGACTGGCGCGCAGAAGCTGGTGGCGCGCCTGGACAGCCTGGACAAGATCATCGCCGCGGATGGCATCGACCTGCGCCAGGCGCTCAATACGCGCCAGGCAGAGGCTGTACGCGCGTTCTTCAGGGATGAAGCCAACCAGCAACTGGCCCACGCCATCGAAGCGCAGTTGCTGGCCTTCGGCATGCACTGGCGTAGCGAGAAGAAGGTGGCCGAGGGGCTGCCTCTGGCGGGCCAGACCTGGGTGCTCACCGGCTCCCTGGAACGCATGAGCCGCGACATCGCCAAGGAAAAGCTCGAAGGCCTGGGTGCGAAAGTGGCGGGGTCGGTTTCTGGCAAGACCCACTGCGTGGTGGCAGGGCCGGGTGCCGGGTCGAAGCTGGCCAAGGCCAGCGAGCTGGGCGTGAAGGTGCTCGATGAAGAGGCGTTCGTGGCGTTTCTTGCCCAGCAGGGCATCGAGGTCTGAAAACCCAGGGGCTGTGCTGACCCGTTGCGTGAGTGCCGGCACTTGTCCATCTTGGCGGCCGGGGTCGCTGACGGGTTAGGGTGTTTGACCGTGTGGCGCGCGCTAGCCAGACAAGTCATTGAGAAATGATGACTTTTTCTGCCGCAGAGGTTGTATCTGGGCTCAGGACCGGTACAATGGCGCCACTCGCTGTTCAGCGAGACATGTAGTGGTGGCCCTGTCGGTCCTCCCGCATTGATTACCCGTTAACCTGGTCAGGCCCGGAAGGGAGCAGCCATAGCGGGAACATCGAGTGCCGGGGTGTGGCTGGCGGGGCCGCCTCCATTTCAGGCCCTGAATTCTACAAGGCCAAGCGCTCAGTCACCTAAACTGTGCCGTTTTTTCGTAAGTGCCCGCACTGCGAACACTGGCTATAACGCTGCGCACACTACCGCATACGCAGCATCAGGCGCTGGGGTTACTGTGATTTTGCCAACGTGCACTTCTGCAGATGGGCCTGGCCCACGCTTTCAGGCACAACCTCCAACTTCGCACCGCCTACGAAAACGCCAACTTTGATCGATTGGCGGATGTAGTAATTCTTCCCGCCCACCGCCATCAAATCGATGACATTGTCACTGAATTCGGACTCAGTGCCGATCTTGTGCGGGCCAGGGGTAACCAGGCGGTAGAAGTAGACCCGGTTTGCAGTTTGTCCCACGATCTTGCCATCGACAGTGACGATTTTCTTCAGGGCTTTACCGACGAAGTTGTCACGGTAGATATAGAGGCCGGCCTGGTCGGCGGGCGGTGCTGCAAAAGTCTTTAGCGCGGCGTCTGCTTCGGGGCTCTCCATGGGTACGGAGGCGCAGCCCGTTAAGATAGCCAGACTGATGACAGTAGCGAACAGCTTGATGCGAGACAGCATCGAGATTTCCTTGTCGATAATGAATGTTGAATGATCAGCGCTTCGCTCCATCATTAATATCATTATGCCATGCTGCCTCGCGGTGCATCGAGACGTGAATACAAACGCCTTGAGCGTTGCACTCATGGGCATGCAGGTGAATCCGATTCTGGATGTCGTTAGCCCTATTCAGTGCCTAGGTTTACCTGCCGAAGGGGTCGCCATTTTCAAACGGCGCACTACATTCGGATGTGCTGATCGTGCTGAGGCCACTGCCATCAACCGGCGAAACCGCGGGCAGGCCAGGTGATCGGCCGCAGGGCACTCAGCCGCATGGCGTAAGCCCTTGCTCATGGCCTGCAATGTCTTGATCTGGCTGTCGAGCTCATCGGCCTTGGCCAGCAGCTGCGCCCGGTCGACCTTCAGGTCCACCAGCAGGGTGCTGATCTCGTCCAGCGAAAAACCGGCGGCCTGGCCCACCGCTATCAATGCGAGCCTTTCAGCCACGTCGGCCGAGAACTGCCGGCGTTGGCCTGGCTCGCCACGCGCCGTGAGCAGGCCGTTCTTCTGGTAGTAACGCAGCGTGGAAGACGGCACGCCCGTGCGTCTCGCCACATCGGCAATGTCCATGTACAAGCCCTTGACTTGAAGTTGACTTCAACTTGCATGCTGCCCGGCGTATTCAACAACGTCAAATGAGAGGAAGCGTCATGGTCAACAGCGAACAGTGGATTGCAGCAATGGGCATCGGCGTTGGCGCCACACTGGTCATGGACGGCTGGTCTGCGGTCTCCAGGCGCCTGGGCGCCACCACGCTCGATTACGCCTTGGTAGGTCGCTGGGCCGGGCATGCACTGCAAGGGCACTGGCGCCATCAGGCGATCCGGCAGGCCCCGCCCATCAAGCACGAGCGGGTGTGGGGCTGGGCGCTGCACTACGCCATTGGCGTGGCGTTCGCGATGCTGCTGGTCACTACGGCGGGCGTCGCGTGGCTGAGCGCGCCGACCCTGTGGCCGGCATTGGCCGTGGGCGCAGGTACGGTACTGGCGCCCATGTGCCTGATGCAGCCTGCCATGGGCATGGGTTTTTTTGCTTCACGCACGCCCAGCCCCTGGCGTGCGCTTCAAGAGCTTGGTGAACCACATGGTATTCGGTATCGGGTTGTACGTGACGGCCTTGGCGCTATAGGGATCAGGTGCCCGTCCCGGTGGGTGGGGGCTCTTCGGTGCTGCCGTAGCGTTGCAGCAAGCGCTCCATCTCCCCACTCTGCTTGATGCGCACCAATGCGCGCAGCAGCGCTTGGGCGGGGATGTCAGGGTCGTTGCGGACCAGGCAGCCCAGGTCCTGCTCGTCCAGCACCGCCAGTGGCTGCAATTGCGCATGGCGCTGGTGGTTGAACCACCGCAGTGACAGTTGGTTGCTGACGGCATACCGGTACCGTCCCGCTTGCAACTTCTGCAAGGCCAGCTCCTGGCTGCGGCTGTCTTCCCGGTAAAGCCGGTGTGCCGCCAGCAAGGGTTCAAGCGTGGTGTAGGTGTAGCCCAGAACGGTGCCGATGGGCTGGGGTGACAGCCGTTGTGGCGAAATCGGGCCGCCTTCGCCCAGGCGGCCTACCAGCACATCGCGCTGGTGAATCAGCGGCACGCTCCAGATGAAGTCCTTCGGCCGCGCCATCAACCACTGGTCGCTGACGTAGCAACGTACATCGATATCACCCTGGTTCATCGCCTCCTCGAGGCGCATTCGAGCCATCACATGATATTCGGGTCGGGCACCGGCTTGTTTGGCAGCTGCTTCCATGACATCGAACAGCAGGCCTTCGACCGGCTGGCCGTTCTCGATGCGAATCAGCGGCATGCTCCAGCTCTCGGCCACCGAAAAGCGCAGTACCGGCTGTTCAGCCAGGCTGTGAGCCGACCAGAAAAGAAACAAAGCCAGCAGGGTCCGCACCGCAGGTTCTCCATGATCCGCTGTCCATCGTCGCGCACGGCCAGTCAGGCAGTGCAATTTTGCCCCCGCTCCGCTAGCATTAGCGATCTTCCGCTCGATCAGGCTACGATGGTTTTTCGATGAGTTATCAGGTTCTTGCACGTAAATGGCGTCCGCGCTCGTTTCGCGAAATGGTCGGCCAGGCCCATGTGCTCAAGGCCTTGATCAACGCGCTGGACAACCAGCGCCTGCACCATGCCTACCTGTTCACCGGCACGCGCGGTGTAGGCAAGACTACCATCGCGCGCATCATCGCCAAATGCCTGAACTGCGAAACCGGTATCACCTCCACGCCCTGCGGGACCTGCTCGGTCTGCCGCGAAATCGATGAAGGGCGTTTCGTCGACCTGATCGAGATCGACGCCGCCAGCCGCACCAAGGTCGAGGATACCCGCGAGCTGCTGGACAATGTCCAGTACGCGCCGAGCCGTGGGCGCTTCAAGGTCTACCTGATCGACGAAGTGCACATGCTCTCGACCCACTCCTTCAACGCGTTGCTCAAGACGCTGGAAGAGCCACCGCCCTACGTCAAGTTCATCCTGGCCACCACCGACCCGCAGAAACTGCCGGCTACCATCCTTTCGCGCTGCCTTCAGTTCTCGTTGAAGAACATGAGCCCGGAGCGGGTGGTCGAGCACCTGAGCCACGTGCTCGAGGCCGAAAACGTGCCGTTCGAGGCCGATGCGCTGTGGTTGCTCGGCCGCGCGGCCGACGGCTCGATGCGCGATGCCATGAGCTTGACCGACCAGGCCATCGCCTTCGGTGAAGGCAAGGTGCTGGCCGCCGATGTGCGCGCCATGCTCGGCAGCCTGGACCATGGCCAGGTGTACGGGGTGCTGCAGGCATTGCTCGAAGGGGATGCACGCGCCCTGCTCGAAGCCGTGCGCAACCTGGCCGAGCAGGGCCCGGACTGGGCCGGGGTGCTGGCCGAAATGCTCAACGTGCTGCACCGTGTGGCCATTGCCCAGGCCTTGCCCGAGGCCGTGGACAACGGCCAGGGTGACCGGGAGCGCGTGCTCGCCCTGGCCGCTGCATTGCCGGCCGAGGACGTGCAGTTCTATTACCAGATGGGCCTGATAGGGCGGCGCGACTTGCCTTTGGCGCCCGACCCGCGTGGTGGTTTCGAGATGGTACTGCTGCGCATGCTGGCGTTCCGCCCGGCCGATGCCGATGGAGCCCCGAGGCCGGTGCTAAAGCCAGTGGGGATCAGCCAGGCCACAGCTGATTCCGTCGAACCGGTGGCGCCCCCGGCAGCGGTTGCCCAACCGGTAAGCGAGCCGGCTGCGTCGGCGCCGTCAACGCCTGCGCCTGTGATCGAGGTGCCTGCGCCGGCAACGGCAGACCATGAACCCGAAGCTGAGCGTGACCGCGAACTCGAGGCGGAGATTACGGCCATCTCGGTGCCTGAGCCAGTCGCGCCGGTAATCGATCTGCCGTGGGAAGCGCCTGCCGCACCGGCCATGCAGGAGCCCCAGCCGGCTCCAGCCCCCGTTGCTGCAAACCCTGCTCCTGCCCAACAGGCCGCTGCAACCCACGATGATGTACCTCCGTTCGATCCGGGTGCGTATGCATCGGTGGGCATGGACCGCGACGACGAGCCGCCGCTCGACGAAGACTACTACGCTGGCGAAAGCGATCCGGTGGGCTTCAGCTACCTCGACGAGCTGGCCGAACACGTCCAGGAGCAGCCCCAGGCGGCCGCCGAGCCGCTGCCTGCTGCCAAGCCGGCGACCGGGCTGGCCTTGCAATGGCTGGAATTGTTCCCGCAGTTGCCTGTCTCTGGTATGACGGGCAACATCGCGGCCAACTGCACGTTGATCGCCGCCGACGGTGATGACTGGCTCCTGCACCTGGACCCGGGCCAAGGCGCGTTGTTCAACGCCACCCAGCAAAGACGCCTGAACGAGGCGCTCAACCAGCACCTGGGGCGTACTTTGAACCTGCGCATCGAGCTGATCCGGCCCGAACAGGAAACGCCAGCTCAGGCGGCAGCCCGCAAGCGCCTGGAGCGCCAGCATGAAGCCGAGGCGTCGATCGAGCACGACCCGCTGATCCAGCAGATGATCAAGCTGTTTGGCGCCAAGGTGCGGCACGATACTATTGAGCCTGTAGAGGCCCTGGCCAGTCAGGGCCAATAACGAATAACCATGCGGCCAGCCCCGTGCCCGGCCGCATCACATGACCCAATCGAGGTATTCCCCATGATGAAAGGTGGCATGGCCGGCCTGATGAAGCAGGCCCAGCAGATGCAGGAAAAGATGCAGAAAATGCAGGAAGAGCTGGCCAACGCAGAAGTCACCGGCCAGTCCGGCGGTGGTCTGGTCAGCGTGGTGATGACCGGTCGCCACGACGTCAAGCGCGTGAGCATCGACCAGAGCCTGATGTCGACCGAAGAAGACGACAAGGAAGTGCTCGAAGACCTGATCGCTGCAGCCCTGAACGATGCCGTGCGCAAGATCGAACAGAGCAGCCAGGAAAAGATGGGCGGCATGACGGCTGGCATGCAATTGCCGCCAGGCTTCAAGATGCCGTTCTGAGCCCCTGCGCGCCCACGAACCGTCGCTGGTAACAGCGGCGGTTTTTTTATGGCCGCCGTGCCGATTTGACGCCACACCCCATGGTGGGTATAAACCGCCTCTTAATGACTTGTCAGGCGTTTCCCATGAGCTTCAGTCCTCTCATCCGCCAGCTGATCGACGGCTTGCGCATCTTGCCCGGCGTTGGCCAGAAAACGGCACAGCGCATGGCCCTGCAATTGCTGGAGCGTGACCGCAGCGGGGGGCTGCGGCTCGCCCAGGCGCTGACTCAGGCCATGGAAGGGGTAGGACATTGCCGCCAATGCCGCACCCTGACCGAACAGGACCTGTGCCCGCAGTGCGCCGACCCACGGCGTGACGACACGCAACTGTGCGTGGTCGAGGGCCCGACGGATGTCTATGCCGTCGAGCAGGCCGGGTATCGCGGCCGCTACTTCGTGCTCAAGGGGCATCTGTCGCCGCTCGACGGACTGGGCCCGGAGGCGATCGGCATTCCACAGTTGATGGCACGCATCCAGGAGCAGGGCACCTTCACCGAAGTCATTCTTGCCACCAACCCCACGGTGGAAGGTGAAGCCACGGCGCACTACATTGCGCAGTTGCTAGCTGAGAAGGGTCTGGTCGCCTCGCGTATCGCCCATGGCGTGCCCCTGGGCGGCGAGCTGGAGTTGGTAGATGGCGGCACGCTGGCCCATGCCTTTGCAGGGCGTCGCCCTATCTCGCTCTGAGGCAGTGATAGGGTACGACCTGCGGTGCAGTGACCTCGGGATTTCCGCCGCGAAGCTGATCCTGGTGTCGCCGCACCCCATCGCCGCCCAGGCGTCACCCCTCAACGCTCGCTGAGGGAAAACTCGGTCAGGCAGAAGGTCGGTACGCCCGCCGCTTGCAAACGGCGCGAGCCGTCCAGCTCGGGCAGGTCGATGATGGCTGCCGCCTCGAACACCTGCGCACCCGTACGGCGCACCAGGTTGGCGGCGGCCAGAAGCGTACCGCCGGTGGCGATCAGGTCGTCGAAGATCAGTACCGAGTCGCCCTCGCACAGACTGTCGGCGTGCACTTCAAGGAAGGCTTCACCGTACTCGGTCTGGTACCCCTCGCTGAGCACGTCAGCGGGCAGCTTGCCTTGCTTGCGGAACAGGATCAGGGGCTTGTTCAGTTGATGGGCGATGATCGAACCGATCAGAAAACCACGCGCGTCCATGGCGCCGATGTGGCTGAATTCGGCCTCCACATAACGCTCGATGAACTGATCGGCCACATAGCGCAGCCCGCGCGGCGACTGGAACAGTGGGGTGATGTCGCGGAAGATCACACCCGGCTTGGGAAAGTCCACTACCGGGCGGATCAGGGCTTTGAGGTCGAAGGCGTCGCTGTGCATTGTTGCAGGTATCCTGGGAAAACGAACGGCCCAGTATACCTGCTAAAGCCGCCCTCAGGCCTCCATTGCGCCACCGGCCAGCGCGCAAAGCTGGATCGGGTCGAGGATATGCACCTCCTTGCCTTCGGCGCGCAGCAGGCCATTCTGCTGGAAGCGGGTGAACACGCGCGACACGGTTTCCACCGCCAGCCCCAGGTAGTTGCCCATCTCGTTGCGCGACATGCTCAGGCGGAACTGGTTGGCCGAATAGCCACGGGCGCGGAAGCGCGCCGACAGGTTGACCAGGAACGTCGCGATGCGCTCATCGGCGGTTTTCTTCGAGAGCAGCAGCATCATCTGCTGATCGTCGCGAATTTCGCGGCTCATCACGCGCATCAACTGGCGACGCAGCTGCGGCAATTGCACCGACAGTTCATCCAGGCGCTCGAACGGAATTTCGCAGACCGACGTGGTTTCCTGGGCCTGGGCCGACACCGGGTAGGCCTCGGTGTCCATGCCGGAGAGGCCCACCAGTTCGCTGGGCAGGTGGAAACCGGTGATCTGCTCTTCACCGCTGTCGCTCAGGCTGAACGTCTTCAGAGCGCCGGAGCGTACGGCATAGACCGAGCCAAAATTATCCCCCTGGCGGAACAGGAACTCGCCTTTCTTGAGAGGGCGACCTCGCTTGACGATTTCGTCCAGTGCGTCCATGTCTTCCAGGTTGAGTGAAAGGGGCAGGCACAGGGGGGCCAGGCTGCAATCCTTGCAATGGGCCTGGCTGTGTGGGCGCAGTTTGACTGGCTCGGACATTTGACTCGATCCTTGTGGGAAAGCACACATAAGTCGTAAGGGTAACCCACGACATAGGGTGTAGGCCAGTGGCCGCGACCAGTAGGCTGGCTTGCCATGCCCGGCTGCGCATCACCCGATGGCCTGTGTGCCAGCAGCCGCATGGCCAGGACGCATGGAGTGCGGCCAAATGCCTCGCTCAGATCACACGGGAGAACCGTTGGCGATTGTGCAGGGCCAGGTAGGCATCGAAGACCATGCACACCGAACGGGCCAGCAGTCGCCCGGCCGGTAGAATCCGAATGCCCTTGTCGTCCAGGCGAATCAGGCCATCGCGCTGCAAGGTCAAGAGCTCCGGCCACAGGTCATTGAAATAGCCACGAAAATCGATGGCGAATGCCTGTTCGATCGACTCGAAGTCCAGCTCGAAATGGCAGATCAGCTGTTGGATGACCGCCCGGCGCAGACGGTCGTCGGGGGTGCACAGCAGGCCGCGCTGGGTGGCGAGCTGGGCGTTGGAGAGGCTGTCCTGGTAGGTGGTGAGGTCGCTGCTGTTCTGGCAGTACAAATCGCCGATTTGGCTGATCGCCGACACGCCCAGGCCGATCAGGTCGCAGTGCCCATGAGTGGTGTAGCCCTGGAAGTTACGCTGGAGCGTGCCTTCCTCCTGGGCAATGGCCAGTTCGTCATCGGGCAAGGCAAAGTGGTCCATGCCGATGTAGCGGTAGCCGGCAGCGGTCAATTGCTCGATGGTGGCGTGCAACATGTCCAGTTTGGCCGCTGCACTGGGCAGCTCCCCGGCTTCGATGCGCCGTTGCGGCATGAACCGTTCGGGCAGGTGGGCGTAGTTGAAGACTGACAGGCGATCGGGCTGCAGGCGGATCACTTCTTCAACGGTGCGTGCGAACCCTTCGGGCGTCTGGCGCGGCAGCCCGTAGATCAGGTCCAGGTTCACCGAGCGAAACTGCAGGGTGCGAGCCGCCTCGATCAAGGTGCGCGTCTGCTCCAGGCTCTGCAGACGGTTGACGGCACGCTGCACGGCCGGGTCCAGGTCCTGCACGCCGAGGCTGACGCGGTTGAAGCCCAGCTCACGCAGCAGGCCCATGGTCGACCAGTCCGCCTCGCGCGGGTCGATTTCGATGCCGTAATCGCCCGAATCGTCATCGAGCAGGCTGAAGTGCTGGCGCAGCGTGGCCATCAGCTGACGCAGCTCTACATGGCTCAGGAAGGTCGGGGTGCCGCCGCCGAAGTGCAGCTGCTCCACACGTTGCCTGCTGTCCATGTGGCAGGCCACCAGCTGGATTTCCTGTTCCAGGCGTTGCAGGTAGGGGGCAGCGCGTGCCCGGTCCTTGGTGATGACCTTGTTGCATGCGCAGTAGTAGCAGATGTTGGCGCAGAACGGCACATGCACGTACAGCGACAGCGGGCGCACGGCCCGCCGGCTTTCGCGCAGGGCGTGCAGCAGGTCGAACGAGCCCACTTCGCTGTGCAGTTGCACGGCGGTTGGGTAGGAGGTGTAGCGTGGCCCGGCCAGATCGTAGCGGCGGATCAGGTCGGTGTCCCAACGTAGGTCGTCGAGCATGAGGGCGGTCCCCGGAAAGAGCAGCAATGTTCCGGAGTCTAGGGATGTCTGTAGGAATCTGTGTTGATTTGTATCAAGCGCTAAACGGCCTGAGGGCGCTAGGTCTAGCTCAAGCGATGCGCGGTGGGTACGGCCGGTTACTGGCCATAAGCCATACGCTGCGCCGCCTGGCTCGCCTCAGTGGCCCATCAGCCAGTGTTGATGAGGGCCGGGCAGTGTCCATACGCCGAACAGCACCACGAGCATGCCGCCGGCCACCCGCACGCTGCGTTGTCTCAACAACCTGTTTACCCGCTCGGCCGCCAACCCGGTGGCCAGCAGCACGGGCCAGGTCCCGAGCCCGAATGCCGCCATCAGGGCTGCACTGTGCAATGCATTGCCTTGGCTGGCGGCCCACAGCAAGGTGCTGTACACCAATCCGCACGGCAGCCAGCCCCACAAGGCGCCCAGCAGCAGTGCGCGAGGCAGGCTCGAGACCGGAAGCAGGCGTGACGCCACCGGCTGGATGTGCCGCCACAGCCCGCGACCCATGGCTTCGATGCGGGTCAGTCCGCTCCACCAACCGGCCAGGTACAGGCCCATGGCGATCAGCAGCAAGGCGGCCATGATGCGCAAAACAAGCACGGCAGGGCTGTTGGCCACCGCCCAGCCCGCCATGCCGAGCATCAGGCCCGCGGCCGTGTAGCTGAGCACACGCCCGACGTTGTAAGCCACCAGCAGCCGCAATCGACGGCCGCGCTGCGCCGGGGGTATGGCCAGAGTCAGGGCGCCCATCAGGCCGCCGCACATGCCCATGCAGTGACCGCCTCCGAGCAGGCCGAGCACCAGCGCCGAGCCCAGTAGGGGTAGCAAGTCAGCCACGAGCCGGGGGCTCGGAAGGGTTATCAGGCGTTTGTTCGGGCGTGACGGCGGCTTGGTGACGGGGATCCTGATCGTCGAAGAGAATGCTGTGAGCGGGGCTTTCCAGGTCGTCGTACTGGCCGCTGTCCACCGCCCAGAAGAAGATGTAGACGGCCACGCCGACCAGCAGCAGCGCTGCGGGAATCATCACATAGAGGGCGGGCATGGCAGGTTCCTCGCAAGGGTAGGTGCTGACGGGGCCAGGGCAGGCGCCGCAGCAGGCATTCGGGTCAGGCGCAGGGCGTTGAGCACTACCACCAGTGAACTGACCGACATGCCGACCGCTGCCCACACCGGGGTGATCCAGCCAAGGGCCGCGAACGGCAACATGAGGCCATTGTACAGGCTGGCCCACAGCAGGTTCTCGATGATGATGCGCCGCGTGCGCCGCGCCAGCGAGGCCGTCTGCACCAGCGCCTGAAGCCGGTTGGAAAGCAGCACCGCGTCGGCGCAGGTCTTGGCCAGGTCAGTGGCACTGCCCATGGCGATGCTGATGTCTGCCGCCGCCAGCACCGGCACGTCATTGACCCCGTCCCCCAGCATCAGCACCTTGTGCCCGGCCTCTTGCAGGGCCTTGAGCCGCGCTAGCTTGTCATCGGGCCTAAGGCCGCCGGCGGCCTCGTCGATGCCCAGTTGCGCGGCCACCTCGCCGACCATCGGCGAGCTGTCTCCGGACAGCAGCAGCGTACGCCAGCCAAACGCCTTGCAGGCCGCGAGCAGGGCAGGGGCGTCTTCACGCAGGCGATCGTCCAGCCCGAACCAGGCCAGCGGCCCGCGGCGGTCGCCCAGCAGCAGCCACTGTCCCCGTGGCTCGGGTATCTANNCCTGGCCGATGCGCAGGCGTTGGCCTTCAACCTCACCCTCAAGGCCCAGCCCGGGCACGGCCAGCACACCATCGGCCGGCGTGGCCACTTGGCCGAAGGCCCGTGCGATGGGATGCTCGGAGCGGTTTTCCAGGGCCGCGGCCCAGGCCAGGCAAGTGTCGGCCGTTGCATGGCCCAGCGGCCTGATGCTGCGCAAGGTCAGGCGCCCTTCGGTCAGCGTGCCGGTCTTGTCGAAAATCACCGTGTCGATCTGATTCAGGCCCTCCAGCACATGACCGCGTGTAACCAGCAGGCCCAGCTTGTGCAACGTGCCTGTCGCCGCCGTCAACGCGGTCGGGGTGGCCAGCGACAGCGCGCAGGGGCAAGTCGCAACCAGCATGGCGAGCACAATCCAGAACGCCCGTTGCGGCTCCACCTGCCACCACCACACGCCAATCGCGGCGGCCGCGAGCAGTGAGCACAATAGGAACACCTGGGAGGCGCGGTCGGCAATCTGGGCCAGGCGTGGCTTTTCGGTCTGGGCACGTTCGAGCAAGCGGACGATGGCAGACAACCGCGAATCCTGGCCCAGGGCTTGCACCTGCACCTGCAGGGCGCTTTCCACGTTCAGCGTGCCACCTGTGACCCGATCACCCTCCTGGCGAGGTTGGGGCAGGTATTCGCCGGTCAGCAGCGACTCATCGACACTCGAGCGCCCTTGCACGATGCGACCGTCAGCCGGGATCACCGACCCCGGCAGCACCTGCACGCTGTCCCCGCAACGCAGTTCACTGAGCAGGATGCGCTCGCTGCGGCCCTGGGCATCGACACGCAGACAGGATGCCGGCAACAGGTTGACCAGTTGCGCCGTCGCGGCGGCCGTGCGTTCGCGGGCGCGCCGTTCCAGGTAGCGCCCGGTCAGGAGGAACAGGGCGAACATGCCGACAGTGTCGAAATACAGCTCGCCGCTACCGGTGACAGCCGTCCAGATCCCGGCACCGAACGCCAGGGCGATGGCCAGCGAGACGGACAGGTCCATGGTCAGGTGGCGGGTGCGCAGGTCACGCGCTGCGCCCTTGAAAAAGGGCGCGCAGCTGTAGAAGACGATGGGAATGGTGAGGAACAGGGCCACCCAGCGCAGGATTGTGTGCAACTCGGCGGACAGGTCCATGTTGAATTCCGGCCAGGTGGCCATGGTTGCCATCATCGCCTGGAACCACAGCAATCCTGCGACCCCCAGCCTGCGCAACGCACTGCGGTTTTCCCGGTTCAACTGCTCGGCCGCCTGGTCCGGCTGATAGGGGTGGGCGGCGTAGCCAATCCGGCGCAGCGCCGCCAGCACCTGCGACAGCGGCAATTGCCGATCATCCCAGCTCAGCAGCAGCCGATGATTGGACAGGTTCAAGCGCGCCTCGGCCACCCCCGGCAGGTTGCGCAGGTGCTTGTCGATCAGCCAGCCGCAGGCGGCGCAACTGACGCCCTCGACCAGCAGCGTGGTTTCGGCCAGTTCGCCCTCGTGCCGCACGAATCGCTGCTGCACATCGCTGCGGTCGTACAGCGCCAACTCGTCTTGCAACTGCCGGGGCAGGGCTTGCGGGTTGGCGCTGTTGTCGCTGCGGTGCTGGTAGTAGTGCTCGAGGCCCCCGGCCACGATCGACTCGGCCACAGCCTGGCAGCCTGGGCAGCAGAAGGCTCTGGGCTGCCCCAGGACCACGGCGGTGAACCCGCGACTGGCGGGAACGGGCAGTGCGCAGTGGTAGCAGAGGATGGGTTGGGTCATCGCATCATTGCCTTGCACAAGTCGATCGCGAGCGCGATCAAAGGTGTTGAGCGCCTTGTAGCGCCTCGTCACCCAACTCCAGGATCACACCATGCTCGACCTTCTCTTCTTCGAACAGGCGCCACACCTGATCGCCTTCGCTGCCCAGCAGCTCGACGAAGCGCCGGCCATTGACCTTGTCTTCCAGCTGGCCGACATAGCGCCCCTGCTCGACACGGCTCAGCAGCACCCGGCGGTCCATGGCCGGCTGGGTAGGGGAGATAAGGTTCAGCTCCAGCGTCTGCGGGTCACTGCTACCGGTCAGGCGCACATCTACCTCACCGGTCAGGTCGTCCAGGTGGACGCTGGCCTTGAGCGCCAGTTGCTGAGCCAGCAGCTCCCTGTCCAGGGAGCGGTTGATGCCCTTGCCGGCCTCGTAGTAGTTGTCGTTCACCAGGTTGTCCGGGTTGCGCACGGCGATGCTGACCATGGTCAGGCTCAGGCACACCGAGGTGGTCAGGATGCCGATGATGATCCAGGGCCAGAGGTGCTTGTACCAGGGGCTGGCGGCGGTGGCAGGCATGGTGTTCATCCTTCTTAGCGAATCTGCGGGCCGATGAAACGGCTCTTGGCTTCAACCTGGGCGTCGCTGTCATCGGCGCTCTTGAGGATGAAGGTGATTTCGTTGGTGGTCGAGGGAAGTTTTTCCGGGGCCACCGACAGTTGCACGGGGAGGCTGACGATGTCGCCGGCGGCCACGCGGATTTCCCGTTGGCCATCGAGCATCAGGTCGGGCAGGCCGGTGGCATCGAGCACGTAGACGTGGTCGCGCTGGTCCTTGTTCATGACCTTGAGGCTATACACGTTTTCGATGCGCCCCTGCGCATTCTCCCGGTACAGGACGCGGTCCTTGCTCACGTCCAGGCCTACCAGCGAGCGGGTGGCAAAGGCGCTGGCCAGGGCGATGATCATGACCAGCAGCACCACGGCGTAGCCGATCAGGCGAGGGCGCAGCAGGTGGGTCTTCTGCCCGGACAGGTTGTGCTCGGTGGTATAGCTGATCAGCCCTCTGGGGTAGTGCATCTTGTCCATGATGCTGTCGCAGGCGTCGATGCACGCGGCGCAGCCGATGCACTCGATCTGCAGGCCATCGCGGATGTCGATGCCCGTGGGGCACACCTGCACGCACAGGGTGCAGTCGACGCAATCGCCCAGGCCCTTGGCCTTGTAGTCCACGTCTTTTTTACGCGGCCCACGGGTCTCGCCACGGCGCGGGTCGTAGGACACGATCAGTGTGTCCTTGTCGAACATCACGCTCTGGAAGCGCGCGTAGGGGCACATGTACACGCACACCTGCTCGCGCAACCAGCCGGCGTTGCCATAGGTGGCCAGGGTGAAGAAACCGACCCAGAAGTAGGCCCAGCCGTCTGCCTGGCCCGTGAAGAACTCGACCACCAGCTCGCGGATGGGGGCGAAATAGCCGACGAAGGTCATGCCGGTGACGAAGCCGATCAGCAGCCACAGGCTGTGCTTGGCGAACTTGCGGGCGAACTTGTTGGCGCTCATGGGCGCCTTGTCCAACTTCATTCGCTGGTTGCGATCACCTTCGGTGACCTTCTCGCACCACATGTAGATCCACGTCCACACGCTTTGCGGGCAGGTATAGCCGCACCAGACCCGGCCTGCGAACACGGTGATGAAGAACAGGCCGAAGGCCGCCACGATCAGAATGCCCGACAGCAGGATGAAGTCCTGGGGCCAGATGGTCGCGCCGAAGATGTAGAACTTGCGCTCTGGCAGGTTCCACCACACGGCCTGGTGCCCGCCCCAGTTCAGCCAGACGGTACCGAAGTACAGCAAGAACAAGACCGCACCACCTACCATGCGCAAGCGCCTGAACAGGCCGGTGAAGGCACGTGTGTAGATTTTTTCGCGCGAGGCGTAGAGGTCGACGGAATCCTTTCCTGTCTTGGCAGGCGGGGTTACATCATGTACCGGTATATGCTTGCTCATCATCATGTCCCACGGCAGTGGAGAAATGCCGCGGCCAGTGCATGCCGGCCGCAGTCTCGCGCAATCTGCTAGGCCCTGTGTGAAAAGCCTTGATACTCAGTGATGCTGCGTTGAAAACAGCCTGGATCGCCAGCCCGGTCGGAATGCTCATTTACAACATGTAAACTCCGCTTCCTCGGCTGTTTTCGCCTTGCCTGACCTTCGTCTCAAGACTCTTCACACAGAGCCTAGCGCTGCGCGGCCATGATACGCCCCTGGCAGACGTTCAGACCAAGGTGCGACCTTTGGCCGCATTGGGTTGATCTTGTGAAACGTGATATGGGAAGTGTCAATTGATCCAGGTCAGCCGGTGACGCATTTGTTGCCCGCCTGTTGGAACAACCCGGTTGCTGGGCCTACGTCTGGCCTGGCTGCCAGCAGCCCACCCCCAAACTTCCTCACTCGGCTTTCTCGCCTGCCTCCGGCGAGTGCGAAAGGCTGTACACATAAGCAGCCAGCAAATGCACCCGGTCGTTGCCCTGCAACTGTGCCTGGGCCGGCATCTGCCCCTGGCGGCCGTAGCGGATGGTCTGCTGCAACTGTGCAAAGCTCGACCCATAGATGAACGCCTGGGGGTGCGTGAGATTCGGAGCGCCCATGGCCGGGGTGCCCTTACCCTCCGGCCCGTGGCAGGCCACGCAGCTGCTGGCGAAGATCACCTTGCCCTTGGCCGGATCAGCATTAATGCCCTCCGGCAGACGGCGACCGTCCAGGTTGGTGAGCACGAAGGCGGCCACATCGGCCACGCCCTGTTCGCCCAGCACCTCGGCCCACGCCGGCATGACCCCGTGGCGCCCGTTCATGATCGAGGCTTTTATGGTTTCCGGCTCGCCGCCCCAGCGCCAGTCGTTGTCGGTCAGGTTGGGGAAACCGTAGGCACCCTTGGCATCGGAACCGTGACATACCGAGCAGTTGGAGGCGAACAGGCGACCGCCCATCTTCAGCGCTTGTGGGTCCTTAGCCACCTCTTCGATGGGCATGGCCGCGAACTTGGCGAAGATCGGCCCGAACCGGGCGTCGGCCTTGGCCATTTCCTTCTCCCATTCGTGTACACCGCTCCAGCCGGCCTGGCCGTCCGAGAACTCGGCCTGCTTGTCGTTATCCAGGTAAGCGTAGCCGGGCAGGATGCCTTTCCAGTTGCCCAGGCCCGGGTACAGGGCCAGGTAGCCCAGGGCGAAGACAATGGTGCCGACGAACAGCCAGAACCACCACTTGGGCAGCGGGTTGTCGTACTCCTCGATACCGTCGAACGCGTGGCCGACGGTTTCGCTGGTGGTCTCCTCGCGTTGACCCTTGCGGGTAGACAGCAGCAGCCAGGTCAGGGCGAGGATGGTGCCCAGGGTCAGAACGGTGACGTACACACTCCAGAACGTTGTCATTGTTTTTTGCTCCCGGATGCCTTTTCTTGTGCGTGCTCGACGTGTTGGCGGGCCTGGGGGTCATCGGCAAAGGGGAGTTGGGTCGCTTCGTCGAAGTCTTTCTTGCGCCGCGGGCTGAACACCCACAGCGCCAGGCCGATGAAGGCCACCAGCACCACCACGGTGCCCAGGCCGCGAATCATTCCGATATCCATCGCCGTCACCGTTTGCTCTTGATGAGGGTGCCAAGGCCTTGCAGGTACGCCACCAGGGCGTCCATTTCGGTCTTGCCCTTGACCGCATCCCGAGCGCCGGCGATGTCGGCATCGGTGTAGGGCACCCCGAGGGTGCGCAGCACCTGGAGCTTACGGGCGGTGTCCTTGCCATCGAGGGTGTTTTCCACCAGCCATGGGTAGGCGGGCATCTTCGATTCCGGCACCACGTTGCGCGGGTTGTACAGGTGGGCGCGGTGCCAGTCATCGGAATAGCGCCCACCGACCCGGGCCAGGTCCGGGCCGGTGCGCTTCGAACCCCACAGGAACGGGTGGTCCCAGACGCTTTCGCCGGCGACCGAGTAATGGCCGTAGCGCTCGGTCTCTGCCCGGAATGGGCGGATCATCTGCGAATGACAACCCACGCACCCTTCGCGGATGTAGATGTCCCGGCCTTCAAGCTCCAGTGCGGTGCGCGGCTTCATGCCTTCGACCGGCTGATTGGTCACGTCCTGGAAGAACAACGGGACGATCTGGGTGAGCCCGCCAATGCTGACGGCGATCACCATGAAGAAGGCCAGCAGGCCGATGTTCTTCTCTACGGCTTCGTGCTTCATCAGTGCGCTCCCACGACAGCGATCTTGGCGGCTTCTTCAGCCTCTACCGGGTTGGCCGCGCGCACGGTGCGCAACACGTTATAGGCCATCAGCAACATGCCGCTGGCGAAGAACGCGCCGCCCAGCGCGCGAACGATGTAGCCCGGATGGCTGGCCTGCAGGGCTTCGACGAACGAGTAGGTAAGGGTGCCGTCGGCATTGATGGCGCGCCACATCAGGCCCTGGGTGATGCCGTTGACCCACATCGAGGCGATGTACAACACGGTGCCGATGGTCGCCAGCCAGAAGTGGGCATTGATCAGGCCAATGCTGTGCATCTGCTCACGCCCGTACAGGCGCGGGATCATGTGGTACACGGCGCCGATGGAGATCATCGCGACCCAGCCCAGGGCCCCGGCATGCACATGGCCGATGGTCCAGTCGGTGTAGTGCGACAGCGAGTTCACCGTCTTGATGGCCATCATCGGCCCTTCGAAGGTGGACATGCCGTAGAAGGCCAGCGACACCACCAGAAAGCGCAAGATCGGGTCGGTGCGCAGTTTGTGCCAGGCACCGGAGAGGGTCATCATGCCGTTGATCATGCCACCCCAGCTTGGGGCCAGCAGGATGATCGACATCACCATGCCCAGCGACTGCGCCCAGTCGGGGAGGGCGGTGTAGTGCAGGTGGTGCGGGCCGGCCCAGATGTACAGGGTGATCAGCGCCCAGAAATGCACGATGGACAGCCGGTACGAATAGATCGGCCGCTCGGCCTGCTTGGGCACGAAGTAGTACATCATGCCCAGGAAGCCCGTGGTCAGGAAGAAACCGACGGCGTTGTGGCCGTACCACCACTGGATCATGGCATCGGTCGCGCCCGAATAGGCCGAGTACGACTTGAACAGGCTGACCGGCAACGAAATGTGGTTGACGATGTGCAGCATCGCAGTGACCACGATGAAAGCCCCATAGAACCAGTTGCCGACATAGATGTGCTTGGTCTTGCGCTTGACGATGGTGCCGAAGAACACCGCGCCGTAGGCGACCCAGACAATGGTCAGCAGAATTGCCAACGGCCATTCCAGTTCGGCGTATTCCTTGGTAGTGGTGTAGCCCATGGGCAGCGTGACCAGGGCGCCGACGATCACGGCCTGCCAACCCCAGAAGGTGAAGGCCGCCAGGCGATCGGAGATCAGCCTGGCCTGGCAGGTGCGCTGCACCACGTAGTAGCTGGTGCCGAACAGTGCACAGCCGCCAAAAGCGAAGATCACCAGGTTGGTGTGCAGTGGGCGCAGGCGGCCGAAGCTGGTCCAGGGCAGGTCCAGGTTGAGCTCAGGCCACACGAGCTGCGAGGCGATGAAGACGCCCAGGCCCATGCCGATGATCCCCCAGACCACCGTCATGATGGCGAACTGGCGGACGACCTTGTAGTTATAAGCAGTCGAACTGATTGCAGTGCTCATTCTCAGGTTCCACGGTTTTATGTTCTTGTTGGTCGAAATCGGCATCAGTATCGGAAACCCCCTGGGTTACCGCAACGCAACTTTGGTACGCCGACCCGTGTCCAGCCCTGTTCGACAGTGGCACGCAGTGAACGGGGGATGCCATGGATTGTACACAAATAAATATTTGTAATGTGTACCGTTTCTCGGTTTTTTCTGATCGAACGGTCAGGCTTTTTCGGACGGTCAGAAAGTGGGCCTCAAGGCATGGCAAGAATGTGCATTGAGGGGGCGTGGGATGCGCAAGCGGCTGGGGTGCTGGACGCTCACAAATGAAAAGCGCCGCTAGAGCGGCGCTGTGGGGCGGGGAAGAAGACGAAGAGCGGGTTACTTGACCGTCACGCCTTGGGCTGCTTCGCCCTGGGAGAGGCTGTAGACGTAGGCCGCCAGCAAGTGCACTTTGTCATTGCCCTGGATCTCGGCCTGCGCGGGCATCTGGCCCTGGCGACCATAACGAATGGTCTGCTGCAACTGGGCGAAGCTCGATCCATAGATGAACGCCTGCGGATGGGTCAGGTCCGGCGCACCCATGGCAGGGGTGCCCTTGCCCTCAGGCCCGTGGCAGGCCACGCAGTTGCTCGCGAACAGCGCTTTGCCCTTGACCGGGTCGGCCTTGACGCCTTCGGGCAGCTTGCGCCCATCGAGGTTGGTCAGCACGAACGCCGCCACATCCGACACGCCCTGTTCACCGATCACCTCGGCCCAGGCCGGCATCACGCCGTGACGGCCGTTCATGATCGACGCCTTGATCGTTTCAGGCTCACCGCCCCAGCGCCAGTCGTGGTCGGTCAGGTTGGGAAAGCCGTAGGCGCCCTTGGCATCGGAACCATGGCAAACCGAGCAGTTGGAGGCAAACAGGCGGCTGCCCATCTTCAGTGCTTGCGGATCCTTGGCTACTTCTTCCACCGGCATGGCGGCGTACTTGGCGAAGATCGGGCCGAACTTGGCATCGGCCTTGTCCATCTCCTTCTGCCATTCATTGACACCGGTCCAGCCATCTTCGTAACCGGGCAGGATGCCTTTCCAGTTGCCGAGGCCCGGATACAGCACAAGGTAGCCAGCGCTGAAGACCAAGGTGCCGACGAACAACCAGAACCACCACTTGGGCAGCGGGTTGTCGTATTCCTCGATGCCATCGAAGCTGTGCCCCATGGTCTGGTCGGTCGTGCTGTTGCTCTGCCCTTTGCGGGTGCCGAGCAACAGCCAGGTCAGGCCGATCAGGCTGCCGATGGTCAGTACGCTGATGTAGGTACTCCAGAAGGCGGTCATTGTGCTTTGCTCCTCGCAGCTGCACGGGTTTCAGGTGCCTGCTCGACAGGAGGCAGGCGGTCGTCGACGAAGGGCAGCAGGCGCGCTTCGGCGAAGTCCTGGTCGCGGCGCCGGTTGAATACCCACAGGCTCAGGCCGATGAAGGCGATCAACACCACCAAGGTGCCCAGGCCGCGGATCATGCCGATGTCCATTTCCATCGCATTCACCTCTTGTTCTTGATCGAGGTGCCCAGCACCTGCAGGTAGGCGACCAGGGCGTCCATTTCGGTTTTGTTCTTCACCGCCTCGCGCGCGCCGGCAATGTCTTCGTCGGTGTAAGGCACGCCCAGGGTGCGCAGCACGCGCATCTTGGTGTCGGTGTGGCTGTTGTCGACCTGGTCGGCCACCAGCCACGGATACGACGGCATCTTCGACTCCGGCACCACGTTGCGCGGGTTATACAGGTGGGCGCGGTGCCAGTCGTCCGAGTAGCGCCCGCCGACTCGGGCCAGGTCTGGCCCGGTGCGCTTGGAGCCCCACAGGAACGGGTGGTCCCACACGCTTTCGCCGGCAACCGAATAATGGCCATAGCGCTCGGTTTCGGCGCGGAACGGGCGGATCATCTGCGAGTGGCAGCCTACGCAGCCTTCGCGGATGTAGATGTCACGGCCTTCGAGTTGCAGCGCGGTGTAGGGCTTCATGCCCTCGACCGGCGTATTGGTTACGTCCTGGAAGAACAACGGGACGATCTGGGTAAGGCCGCCGATGCTGACGGCGAAGACCATCAGCAAGGCCAGCAGGCCGACGTTTTTCTCGATGACTTCATGTTTCATCAGGCAGGTCTCCTCAAGCCAGCTGGGCGTTCGCAGGGACGGTATCCAGCGCTGGCGAACGTACGGTGCGCCAGGTGTTCCAGGCCATCAGGAACATGCCGCTGAGGAAGATCGCGCCACCGACGAAGCGCACGACGAAGCCTGGGTGGCTGGCCACCAGGGTTTCGACGAACGAGTAGGTGAGCGTGCCGTCGCTGTTGACTGCGCGCCACATCAGGCCCTGGGCGATACCGTTGACCCACATCGAGGCGATGTAGAGCACGGTGCCGATGGTGGCCAGCCAGAAATGCGCGTTGATCAGCCCGATGCTGTACATGCGCTCCTTGCCGAAGACCTTGGGGATGGTGTGGTACAGGGCGCCGATGGAGATCATCGCTACCCAGCCCAGGGCGCCGGCATGCACGTGGCCAATGGTCCAGTCGGTATAGTGGGACAAGGCGTTGACGGTCTTGATGGCCATCATCGGGCCTTCGAAGGTGGACATCCCGTAGAACGCCAGGGAGACCACCAAGAAGCGCAGGATGGGATCGCTGCGCAGTTTGTGCCAGGCGCCGGACAGGGTCATCATGCCGTTGATCATGCCACCCCAGCTCGGTGCCAGCAGCACCAGCGACATCACCATGCCCAGCGATTGGGCCCAGTCGGGCAGGGCGGTGTAGTGCAGGTGGTGAGGGCCTGCCCAGATGTACAAAGTGATCAGTGCCCAGAAGTGCACGATCGACAAGCGATAGGAATACACCGGGCGTTCGGCTTGTTTGGGCACGTAGTAGTACATCATGCCTAGGAAGCCTGCGGTCAGGAAGAAGCCCACGGCGTTATGGCCATACCACCACTGCACCATGGCATCGGTGGCCCCGGCGTAGACCGAGTAGGACTTGGTCAGGCTGACAGGCAGTTCCAGGTTGTTGACGATGTGCAGCATCGCCACGGTCAGGATGAAACCGCCGAAGAACCAGTTGCCCACATAGATGTGCTTGGTATTGCGTTTGATCAGAGTGCCGAAGAACACCACGGCATACGCCACCCACACGATGGTGATCAGGATGTCGATCGGCCATTCCAGTTCGGCGTATTCCTTGGAGCTGGTGTAACCCAGCGGCAGGCTGATGGCAGCCAGCAGAATCACCAGTTGCCAGCCCCAGAAGGTGAACGCGGCCAGTCGTGGCGCGAACAGGGTGGTCTGGCAGGTGCGTTGCACCGAATAATAGGAGGTGGCGAACAGCGCACATCCGCCAAATGCGAAAATCACCGCATTGGTATGCAGTGGGCGCAGGCGGCCGAAGCTGGTCCAGGGGAGATCGAGGTTCAGGAAAGGCCAGGCAAGCTGGGCGGCGATGAAGACGCCGAGCCCCATCCCGACGATTCCCCACACCACCGTCATGATGGCGAATTGGCGGACCACCTTGTAGTTATAGGCGGTACTGCTGGTTGTGTTCATGTATGGGTTCCCATCCACGGTTATTGGCAGGCTATAGAGCGAGGCAAGCATGAGTAATGGGCAAAATGCCTGCATTGACGGGGATCAATGGGCCAAGGTCGGAAATGTCCCAGGCTTGCGCTGCACACCTGAACACTGGGTGTACGGTGAGCCGTACCGGACCTGCCTGATCCTTGCCCATGGCGCCGGGGCGCCGATGGACAGCGAGTTCATGGAGCAGATGGCGCAAAGGCTTGCAGCACGTGGGGTAGCCGTGGTGCGCTTTGAGTTCCCGTACATGGCCCAGCGTCGGCAAGGCGGCAGCAGAAGGCCACCCAATCCGCAGCCGGCCTTGCTGCAATGCTGGCGCGAGGTGTACCAACACGTGCGACCTTTGGTCGCGGGTAAATTGGCGATTGGGGGCAAGTCGATGGGCGGGCGCATGGCCAGCCTGGTAGCGGACGAGTTGGGGGCCGATGCGCTGGTGTGCCTGGGCTATCCGTTCTATGCAGCAGGCAAGCCGGAAAAGCCACGGGTCGAACACCTGGCCGGGTTGCAGACTCCGACCTTGATCGTTCAGGGTGAGCGCGATGCCTTGGGCAATCGGGAGGCGGTTGGGCGGTATGCCTTGTCACCTGCAATCGAGGTGCAGTGGCTTGCGACGGGCGATCATGACCTAAAGCCCCTGAAGGCTTCCGGGTTCAGTCATGAACAGCACCTGCAGGCAGCGGCCGACAAGGTGGCGCGCTTTCTGGATAGGCAATGACGATGCGCGGTGGCAAACCCCGGGTTCATCAAGGGCATGCGGCCGAGTGAGGCACTCGGCCTGGGGCAGGCTTAGTCGCGGTACTCGCACAGGTAAGCCGTATCGACCTTGACTTGCAACTGGAACTTGCTGTCGGCCGGCACGTTGAACTGGGTGCCAGTCGCGAAGGTTTCCCAAGCATCGCTGCCTGGCAGCTTCACGGCCAGCTCGCCCGAGACCACGTGCATGATTTCACGCTTGGCCGTGCCGAACTCGTATTCACCAGGGGCCATCACACCGACGGTGGCCGGGCCTTCTTCGCCAGTGAAAGCGATCGACTTGACGGTGCCGTTGAAGTACTCGTTGACCTTGAACATGGGCGACTCCAGTAACAGAAGAGGGCAAAAAGGCTGGCCAGTATGCCCAAGGCCACCGGCGCCGTCATCCGCTTTGACAGGCGCCGCCCATCAACCGCTCGGCAGGCTCAACGGCAGCAGGCGCGCGGTGTTGCGCGCGTCTTCCAAGGCCCTGTGCTGTTGGCCGCAAAAGTGCATGCCGGCCATGTGCAGGGCACTGTTGAGCCCCGTCGGACGCTGCAGGTGGCGGGCCTTGGCAAAACGCTGCTTGAGGTTGATGTGCGGCAGTGCCCGCAGCGCGCTGTCCAGGCCGTGTTGCCGCCATTCCTGGAGCAATTGCACACGGTCGTAGTCGCCCCAGCTCACCCAGGCCTGCAACTGCGCCTGATGGTGCGCCAGCCACCGTTCGAAACTGGGCCACACCTCAGTGAAGGGGGCCGCCGAGTCCACGTTCGCCTGGCTGATGTGGGTCAGCTCGCGGCAGAATGGCGTCAACTGAGGCCGCCTGCGTGGCCGCACGAAGCGCTGGAAATGATCGACCTCGCGGCCTTGGCCAGTTACCAGGCTCGCGCCGATTTCAATCACTTCCATGTCTGCGACCGGCCATCCGCCGTCGTCTGTCGTCGCTTCCAGGTCGATCACCAACCAATGGCCCATATCAGGCTCCCTTCCAGGTCATGCTAGAGCGTAGCCAAAGTCCCGCCTCCCGACACCCCCTGGCATTTTGCCGCCTGCTTTGGCATAAAGGGCGCGACCCGGTGGTTGTGCCGGGTCCGGAAAGCGCCTAGCGTAAGCGGATCCCGTTCTGGCATGTGATGAGTGTTCGTTTTGACCCTAGCGCCCGGCCTCAAGGTCCTGTCCGCACTGTTTATTTCTGCCGCCTGTTGGTTGGCGCCGTCGGCACGGGCCGTCGAGCGGGTGGAAGTCAGGGTCGGGGCTGCTCACTTCCCGCCGTACACCGTGCGTCCCGAGCAAGGTGCGGGCACTGGCCTGCTGACGCAGTTGATCGACGCGCTGAACCTGTCGCAGCCCCGTTATCGCTTCGTGCTGGTGCCCACCTCGGTGCAACGACGCTTTGGCGATCTGCTGCAAGGCCGTACCGACATGGCGGTGTTCGAGAACCCGCAATGGGGTTGGGCGCACGTGCCGCACGAGGCGGTGGACATGGGCCTTGAAGACGCCGAAGTGTTCGTGGGGCGTACCAGCAGCCTGGCCGACCCGCACTATGTCGATGACCTGCAGGGCAAGCGCCTGGCCATGTTCAACGGCTACCACTATGCCTTCGCAGGGTTCAACCCCGACCCCACCTACCTGCGCAAGGCCTTCAACGCCACCTTGACCTATTCCCACGACAGCAACCTGCTCATGGTGCAGGCCGGTCGCGCCGACATCGCACTGGTGACCCGCTCGTACCTCACCGATTTTCTGGCCCGTAACCCCTCCAGCCAGGGCCGGCTGGCGGCATCGGGGCGTATCGATCAGGTCTACCATCACTATGCCGTGCTGCGCGCAGGTGGGCCGTTGTCAGCCACCGCGTTTGCCGGGTTGCTGCAGGCGCTGCGCGAGAAGGGCGAGCTGGCGCGCATCTTCGAACCCTACGGCATCACCGTCACTGCCGGGCGCCCGTAATCCCCCCTCAAGGGCAGCAGCTAAATCCGGGGGAGGTGGCATCGTCTTGCAGAGTGAGCCTTTCTTTCACGTCACCGAGTATCGCCCATGCCCTCAGATGCCGCTTTGCAGACACCCTACACACCACGCTGGCGCAGCCTGAGCGCCGAGCAGCGCGACGGTTTTCTGTGCCTGTCGCTCGAAGCTCGACCCTTGATCACCCTGCGGGTGCACACCCAAGGCACTCCAGTCGTGCAGGTGGAATGGGTCTGCTCGCAGCGACCCTACCAGGCGCTGTGGGCGGCGTGCTATTGGCTGTTGTCCCAGGACCTCACCTGCCAGACGTTGACTTGGCACCTGCATGAAGTGCCTGCCCAAGCGCTGGCCTCTGGCTTGCTGGTGAGCAGCGAGCACCCGGGGCAGTACCTGTGCCAGCGGGTATTGTTCTGGCAGTTGCCTCAGCCGTGGCTGGGTGATGTGCAGGCCGCGGTGTATCCGCAACAGATGCGCATCAGCGCGGGCAAACGACACCCGTTGCGAGCGCCCAAGCCGCGAGGCGAAGTGTACCGGCGCTTCGATGCGCGGCTGGGCAGCTGGGTATCGCTGCGCACCCTGGAAATCGAGCACGACCTTGAGCGCTTCAACCGCTGGCAGAACGAGCCGCGGGTAGAGGCGTTCTGGCAGGAAGGGGGTAGCCTGGCGCAGCACCGCGAGTACCTGGCCAAGCTAGAAGCGGACCCTCATACCCTCACGCTGATCGGTTGCTTCGATGATCAGCCGTTTGCCTACTTCGAAGCCTATTGGGCCAAGGAAGACCGCATCGCCCCGTTCTATCAGGCCGACGATTATGACCGTGGCATCCACATGCTGGTAGGCGAACAGCAACACCGCGGCCCCCACAAGGTCGCCAGCTGGCTCTGCGCGCTGGTGCACTACCTGTTCCTGGATGACCCGCGCACCCAGCGCGTTGTCGCCGAGCCACGTGCCGACAATGCGCGGATGATCGGCTACATGCAGGATCAATGCTTTCACTGCGACAAAGTGTTCGACTTCCCGCACAAGCGGGCTGCGCTGATGATTCTGGGGCGGGAGCGGTTTTTCGATCGGTGCACGCTGGTTTAAGGAGGGTATTGACGGAGGTTCGACAACTACCCGGTATCGCACTTCAAACCAGTGATTTTGCGGATGCGCACCGGCTGGGGAGGCGCGGCCTTGCCGGTCCGGCGCCCCGGCCAGCCCGCTCTACACGGGTCATCCTTCCCCCTTCGCGCCGTGCCTAGCGCGTCATCTTCCGGCAATGCACCATCGCATCGCGAATCATGAAGTTGACCAGGGTAGGGGAGACGCCCAGTTCCTTGGCGATGTCTTTCTGCGGCACACCATGCAGGCGGTACATTTCGAACGCATACCGCGTGCGTGGCGGCAGGTCGTTCAGTGCGCGGGCGATGTCGTCGAGGGCCGCAAGGTTGATGTGGGTAGCTTCGGGCGAGGCGTTCTGCAGGACGACGTTCAGCCCTTCTTCCTCGCTGCCGGAGTATTTCAACTCCATCGCCTGCTTGCGGTAGTGGTCGATGGCCAGGTTGCGCACGATCTGGAACAGGTAGCTCAGCTGCGCCTTGAACGAAGAGGTGATCTGCGGGGCGCTGCCGAGCCTGAAGAAGGCGTCCTGCACCACATCTTCGGCCCGCGAGCGGCAGCCGGTGATGCGGGCGGCAATCTTGAGCAAGATGCTGCGGTTTTCTACGAACGCTTGGAGCAATGGTGAATCGCACTTACTTGTGGACAGTTGTTCCGCCATGGAAATCACCTGGAAGCATAGGGTAAAGAGCGCGTTGATTTGTAGGACGCGTCCTGGGACGAGCGACAAGCTATTCAGAATGATAATGATTGTCAAATACGAAACGAAATTAGTATCTGTATCTTTCAGTTCTAAGTCGCGCCCGACTCGCGTGCGTACCCGCCGCATGGCGCCACGCATCACGCGGCGCCTGGTTAACGCGCCCGCCCGTCTTTTCTCCCACAGGCCCGCGCTTCGTTAATTTCTGCCCCCCGCCATCCGTTCCCCTCTGTACATCCCCGGCCGCTGATGCTGTCCGCCCCTGCAGGTGGCCACACCGGCCCGCCCACCTCGACACCGGCAGGAACACCCATGACGCATGCCTTCGAACTCCCGACTTCGCTGGTCCAGGCCCTGATGCAACGCGCCGCACAGAGCCCGGACAAGATCGCCTTGCGCTTTCTGGCCGATGCGCCCGGCGAACAGGCCGTGCTCACCTACCAGGCGCTCGACCAGCGCGCGCGCGCCATCGCGGCTGCGCTCCAGGCACGGGCCGCATTCGGGGACCGTGCCGTACTGTTGTTCCCTAGCGGCCCGGACTACGTGGCGGCCTTCTTCGGCTGCCTGTACGCCGGCGTCATCGCGGTGCCGGCCTACCCACCGGAGTCCGCACGCCAGCATCACCAGGAGCGCCTGCTTTCGATCATCGACGACGCCGAGCCGCGCCTGCTGCTGACCGTCGCGGCACTGCAAGAAAGCCTCCAGGGCCTGGAGACGCTGCAAGCCGCGCAGGCCCCGGAGCTGCTGGCCGTTGACCCGCTCGATCCGGCACAGGCGGCGGCNNCACGGCAACCTGGTGGCGAACGAACAGCTGATCCGCCACGGCTTCGGTATCGATCTGAACCCAGACGACGTGATCGTCAGCTGGCTCCCGCTCTACCACGACATGGGGCTGATCGGCGGGCTGCTGCAGCCGATCTTCAGCGGCGTACCCTGCGTACTGATGTCGCCTGGCTATTTCCTGGCACGGCCGCTGCGTTGGTTGCAGGCCATCAGTGAGTACGGCGGCACCATCAGCGGCGGCCCCGACTTTGCGTACCGGCTGTGTAGCGAGCGGATCAGCAAGGCTTCCTTGGCAGGGCTCGACCTGAGCCGCTGGCGGGTGGCGTACTCGGGTTCCGAGCCGATCCGCCAGGACAGCCTGGCCACCTTCGCCGACACCTTCCAGGCCTGCGGCTTCAACCCACAAAGCTTCTTCGCCAGCTACGGGTTGGCAGAGGCCACGCTGTTCGTCAGCGGCAGCCGCCGCGGTGAGGGCATCGGCGCCTTGGCGCTCGATGCCCAGGCCTTCGCCGAAAACCGCGCCGAGCCTGGCGAGGGCAGTGTAGTGATGAGTTGCGGCTGGCCACAGCCCGGCCATGCGGTACGCATCGTCGAACCCCGGCAGCGCCAGGTGCTGGCGGACAATCAGGTAGGGGAAATCTGGGCTGCCGGGCCAAGCATCGCCCACGGGTACTGGCGCAATGTCCAGGCCAGCGCTCAGACGTTCGTCGAGATGGATGGCCAGCGCTGGCTGCGCACAGGCGACCTGGGTTTCATGCGCGGCGGCGAGGTGTTCGTCACCGGTCGCCTGAAAGACATGCTCATCGTGCGCGGGCAGAACCTCTACCCGCAGGACCTGGAAAAGACCCTTGAGCGTGAGGTCCCTGCGCTGCGCAAGGGCAGGGTGGCCGTGTTTGCCGTCGAGCACGAGGGTGAGCAAGCCATTGGCGTGGCCGTGGAAATCAGCCGCAACGTGCAGAAGACGACCGCCCCCGATGCACTGATCAAAACGCTTCGTCATGTTGTCGCCGATGCGTGCCGCCAGGCCCCGGCCGTGGTCCTGTTACTCAACCCAGGTGCCTTGCCCAAGACCTCCAGCGGCAAACTCCAGCGCTCGGCCTGTCGCCTGCGCATGGACGATGGCACCCTCGATTGCTACGCGCGCTTTCCACAACCCGCTTCGCCGGCCACCGAGACCGTGACCGGTGAAGGGTTGCAGGCGCAAATCGCGCGTCTTTGGTGCGACATTCTCAAGGTCGAGGCGGTGGCGGCGGACGATCATTTCATGCTGCTGGGCGGCAACTCCATTGCCGCCACCCAGGTCACGGCAGCGCTGGCCGACGCCTTGGGCATCGAGTTGAGCCTGCGCACCCTCTTCGAGGCCCCAGTGCTGGCCGACTACACCCAGGCGGTTGCTGCAAGCCTTGCCCAAGGCCAGCAAGCGGGGGCCATCGACCTGTTGCCCCGCGACAGGCCACTGCCCCAGTCGCTGGCGCAGAACCGCCTGTGGCTGCTTTGGCAACTGCAGCCGCAATCGGCTGCCTACAACATTCCTGCTGGCCTGCAACTGCGCGGGGCCCTGGATGAACCTGCTCTGGAAGCCGCCCTGCAGGCGCTGGTAGAGCGCCACGAAGCCTTGCGTACGGTGTTCAGCGAAGCCGACGGCCAGCCATGGCAACGCGTCCTGGCTCACCTGCCGGTGAACCTTCAGCGGCTTGACTTGCAGGGGCAAGCGCCCGAGCAGGTCGACAGCCAGCGAGAGGCCGAGGCCTGCCTGCCTTTCGATCTGCAGAGAGGGCCGCTGCTGCGCCTGACGCTGGTCCATCTGGACGAGGAGCATCACCAGCTTTGGGTAACCCTGCACCACATTGTTGCCGATGGCTGGTCGCTCACCTTGCTCATGGACGAGCTGGCGCGTCTTTATGCGGCTTATTGCCAGGGCCTGGAACCCAAGCTGGCACCGCTCGGGCTGGGCTACGCCGACTACGGTAACTGGCAGCGCACCTGGTTGGCAGAGGGTGCAGCCGAGCGTCAGCTCGCCTACTGGCGCGATCAGCTGGGCGATGCGGCGCCGGTTCTGGACCTGTGCACCGACCACCCCCGCGCCAGCCAGCGTGGCAACCACGCCGCACGCCTGAACGTGAAGGTGCCTGCGCACTTGTCCCAGGCCCTCAACGCCTTGGCACATCAACACCAATGCAGCTTGTTCATGGTGCTGCTGGCGGGTTGGCAGGCGCTGCTGCACCGTTATACCGGCCAGGCCGACATCCGGGTCGGTGTGCCCAATGCCAACCGCTCGCGTCTTCAAAGCCAAGGGCTGGTTGGTTTCTTCATCAACACCCAGGTGCTGCGCGTTCAGGTACACGGCCGGCTGCCGTTCGCCGAATTGCTCGGCCAGGTGCGCCAGGCCACCCTCGACGCACAGGCCAACCAGGACTTGCCGTTCGAGCAGTTGGTCGAGGCGCTGCCCCAGGCCCGTGAACAAGGCCTGTTCCAGGTCATGTTCAACCACCAGCAACGCGATCTGTCGGCGCTGCGGCGCCTGCCGGGTCTGCTGGCCGAAGAGCTGCCCTGGCACAGCCGGGAAGCCAAGTTCGACCTGCAACTGCACAGCGAGCAAGACCACCAGGGCCGTGTGCGCTTGGCGTTCGACTACGCCAGCGAACTGTTCGAGCAGGACACGGTGGCGCGGCTTGCTCAGCACCTGTTGAGCCTGTTCGAGCACGTCTGCGAAACGCCGCAGCTGCCCATCGGCGAAGTCCCCCTGCTGGATGAGGCGAGCCGTGCACGCTTGCTGGACTGGGGGCAAGCGCCGGCTGCGCAGCCGCCACAGCTGCTGGTCGAGCAGCTCAATGAGCAGGCTCGCCTGCACCCGCAGCGCACGGCACTGGCCTGGGAGGGCGGCAGCCTCGGTTACGCCGAACTGCATCAGCAGGCCAATCGCCTGGCCCATTACCTGCGCGACAAGGGCGTGGGCCCCGATACCTGCGTGGCCATCGCCATTGAGCGCTCGCCCCAGCTGCTGGTAGGCCTGCTGGCCATCCTCAAGGCCGGCGGCGCCTATGTGCCGCTGGACGTGGATTACCCGGCCGAGCGTCTGGCCTTCATGCTGGCCGACTGCAATGCCGGCCTGCTGCTCAGCCACAGCAGCCAATTGGCCACGCTGCCGCACGTGCAGGGTGTTGGCGTGATCGCGCTGGACCAACTGCACCTGGACAACTGGCCGAGCCAACCGCCCCGGCTCCACCTGGACGCCGATAACCTGGCCTACGTGATCTATACCTCCGGCTCCACTGGCCAGCCCAAGGGCGTAGGCAACACCCACGGGGCGCTCGCCGAGCGGCTGCAGTGGATGCAGGCGACCTACGCACTTGGCGCGGACGACGTGTTGATGCAGAAGGCACCGATCAGTTTCGATGTTTCGGTGTGGGAATGCTTCTGGCCGCTGATCACCGGCTGCAAGCTGGTACTTGCCGGTGCCGGTGAGCACCGCGATCCGCAGCGCATCGCAGCGCTGGTGCAGGCCCATGGCGTGACCACCCTGCATTTCGTGCCACCTTTGTTGCAGGTATTCGTCCAGGAGCCCCAGGCTGCGGGCTGCAGCAGCCTGCGCCGCCTGTTCTCCGGCGGCGAGGCGTTGTCGGCTGCCTTGCGCGACCGGGTCTTGCAGGTGCTGCCACAGGTGCAGCTGCACAACCGTTACGGCCCGACCGAAACCGCCATCAACGTCACCCACTGGCATTGCACCGCCAGCGACGGTGGGCATTCGCCCATGGGCCGCCCGTTGGGCAATGTGCTGTGTCAGGTGCTGGATGATGAGCTGCACCTGAGTGCACCTGGGGTGCCGGGCGAGCTGTACCTGGGTGGCACGGGCTTGGCCCGTGGCTACCTGGGCCGCCCTGGCCTGACGGCCGAGCGCTTCGTGCCCCAGCCTGGCGGCAATGGCCAGCGCCTGTACCGAAGCGGCGACCGAGTGCGCTGGTTGGTGCAGTACCCGGCGCTTGAGTACCTGGGCCGCCTCGACCACCAAGTGAAAGTACGTGGCTTCCGCGTTGAGCCCGAAGAAGTGCAGGCCTGCCTGCTGGCCCAGGCCGGCGTCGAGCAGGCGGTGGTGCGGGTTCATCAGGACACCGTTGGCGCACAACTGGTGGGTTACTACAGCGGCACTGCCGAATCGGGCCCCTTGCTCGCGGCGCTTGCCGAGCAACTTCCGGCCTACATGGTGCCCGCACAGCTGATGTGGCTGGCGCAGATGCCGCTCGGCCCGAGCGGCAAGGTCGATCGCAAGGCATTACCGGCGCCTGTGTGGCAGCAGCGTGAGCACATCGAGCCACACAGCCCCTTGCAACGACAGGTCGCGGCCATCTGGTGCGAGGTGTTGGGCCTGCCCCAGGTCGGCTTGCAGGACGATTTCTTCGCCCTGGGCGGGCACTCCTTGCTGGCGACGCAAATCGTCTCGCGCACGCGACAGGCCTGCGACGTCGAGCTACCGTTGAAAGCCCTGTTCGACGCCAGCGAGCTGGGCGCCTTCTGCGCTGAAGTCGCACGCATCCAGGCCAGCGGTGAACGCAATGCGCAAGGCGACATCCCGCGCGTGGATCGCCGTCAGGCGGTACCGCTTTCCTATTCGCAACAGCGCATGTGGTTCCTTTGGCAAATGGAGCCCAACAGCCCGGCCTACAACGTCGGCGGCATGGCGCGCCTGCGCGGCACCCTGCATGTAGATGCCTTCGAGCGGGCGTTGCACGCGCTGGTCGTGCGTCACGAAACCCTGCGCACCACCTTCCCCAGCATCGAGGGCGTGCCTTATCAGTGCGTGGCCGACGACAGCAACCTGCAGCTGGCCTGGCAAGATTTCAGTGCACTGCCCGACGCTGCCCGCCAGCAGCGCCTGCAACAGTTGGCCGACCAGCAGGCACACCAGGCGTTCGACCTGGAGAGCGGCCCCTTGCTGCGTGCCTGCCTGGTCAAGCTGCAGGAGCGCGAACACGTCTTCGTGCTCACCTTGCACCACATCGTCACCGAAGGCTGGGCCATGGATATCTTTGCCCGCGAACTGGGCGAGCTGTACGAAGCCTTCGTTGACGACCGTGAGTCGCCGCTGACGCCCTTGCCCGTCCAGTACCTGGACTACAGCGTATGGCAACGGCAATGGCTGGACAGCGGAGAGGGCGCTCGCCAGCTGGCTTACTGGAAACAGCGGCTGGGACAAGAGCACCCGGTACTGGCGCTGCCCACCGACCGCCCTCGACCTGCCGTGCAAAGCCACAAGGGCGAGCTCTACAGGTTCGAGCTGGACCCTGCGCTGGTGCAGCGCGTGCACACCTTCAACAGCCAGCGTGGCCTGACCTTGTTCATGACCATGACCGCCACCCTGGCGGTGCTGTTGCACCGCTACAGTGGTCAGCGCGACCTGCGTATCGGCGCCCCGGTGGCTAACCGCATCCGCCCCGAGAGCGAAGGGCTGATCGGTGCCTTCCTCAACACCCAGGTGCTGCGCTGCGAGCTGGACGGCCAGATGACCGCTGCCGAGGTGCTCGAGCAGGTGCGCCAGGCCGCCATCGAGGGGCAGTCCCACCAGGACTTGCCGTTCGAACAACTGGTCGAGGCCTTGCACCCGCCGCGCAGCAGCGCCTACAACCCGCTGTTCCAGGTGATGTGCAACGTGCAGCGCTGGGCCTTCCAGCAAAGCCGTACGCTGGCCGGCATGCAGGTGGACTACCTGGTCAACGACGCAGCCGCCACCAAGTTCGACCTCTACCTGGAGGTCACGGACCTCGATGGCCGTCTGGGCTGCTGCCTGACCTACAGCCAGGACCTGTTCGACGCGCCACGCATTGCCCGCATGGCCGCGCATTGGCAGCAGTTGCTGATCGGGCTGCTGGACCAGCCGCAGCAACGCCTGTGCGAACTGCCGATGCTCAGCAGCGCCGAACAGCAGGGGCTGGTCGCGCAACTGCGCGGCGAGCCGGTCAGCACGGCGCGGCATACACTGCATGGGCTGTTCGCGGCCCAGGCGGCCGAAGACCTGCAAGCACGGGCCCTGACGTTCGCCGGCCAGCACCTGAGCTACGCCGAGCTCGATCAGCAGGCCAACCGCCTGGCTCGCGCCTTGCGCGAGCGCGGTGTCGGCCCGCAGGTGCGGGTGGGCGTGGCGCTCGAACGCTCGCTGGAAATGGTCGTCGGCCTGCTGGCAGTACTGAAGGCCGGTGGCGCCTATGTACCGCTTGACCCGGAGTACCCGCTGGACCGCTTGCGCTACATGATCGAGGACAGCCAGGTCGCCGTACTGCTCAGCCAACGCCGCTTGCTGCAAGACCTCGGGCCGCTGCCGGAGCACCTGGCCTGCTGGAGCCTGGAAGACGACCAGCCTACGCTGGGCGCCTATAGCGAGGCGCCGCTGGACGATGTCAGCCTGGCGCAGCACCCGGCTTATCTGATCTACACCTCCGGGTCCACCGGCAAACCCAAAGGTGTGGTGGTCAGCCATGGCGAGTTCGCCATGCACTGCCAGGCAGTGATCCAGGCGTTTGGCATGCGCAGTGACGATTGCGAGCTGCATTTCTATTCCATCAACTTCGACGCGGCCAGCGAACGGCTGTGGGTGCCGCTGCTGTGTGGCGCACGTGTGGTCATCCGCGCCCAAGGGCAGTGGGGCGCCGACGAGATCTGCCAGCTGGTGCGAGAGCAACACGTCAGCGTGCTGGGCTTCACGCCCAGCTACGGCAGCCAGTTGGCTCAGCATCTGGCCGTGCAGGGCGAGTGCCTGCCGATGCGCTTGGTGATCACCGGGGGCGAGGCGTTGACCGGCGAGCACCTGCAGCGCATCCGCCAGGCCTTCACCCCTGATCAGCTGTTCAACGCCTACGGCCCCACCGAAACCGTGGTCATGCCGCTGGCCGCCCTGGCCCCGCAATCGCTGGCGGCCGACCTGGGCAGCGTGCCCATCGGGCGGGTGATCGGCCAACGCACGGCCTACATCCTCGATGATGACCTGGCCCTGTTGCCCCAGGGGGGCATCGGTGAGCTGTATGTGGGCGGCGCCGGCCTGGCCCAGGGCTACCACGACCGTCCTGGGCTGACCGCCGAACGCTTCGTCGCCGACCCCTTCAGCCACACCGGCGGGCGCCTGTACCGCACCGGCGACCTGGTGCGCCTGGGTCAGGATGGCCTGGTGGAGTACATCGGGCGCGCCGATCAGCAGGTGAAGATTCGCGGCTTCCGCATCGAGCTGGGTGAAATCGAAAGCCGCTTGCAGGCCCATGCCGATGTGGATGAAGCGGTGGTCATCGCCGTTGACATGCAGGGCGTGCGGCAACTGGTCGGCTACCTCGTAAGCCAGCACGCCGCTGGCGACCCGCATGCCCAGCAACAGCTGCGCGAAGCCGTCAAAGCCCATGCCCATCAGCATCTGCCGGACTACATGGTGCCGGCGCACCTGGTGCTGCTCGATTCCCTGCCGCTGATGGGCAATGGCAAGCTGGACCGCCGGGCCTTGCCGCTGCCCGACCTCGACCAGGCTCGCCAGCATTACCAAGCACCGACCAATGATGTGCAAGCGCAATTGGCGCAGGTCTGGGGTGAGGTGCTCAACGTCGATCAGGTCGGTGTTCAGGACAATTTCTTCGAACTGGGCGGTGACTCGATCCTGTCGATCCAAGTGGTCAGCCGCGCGCGGCAGGTAGGCCTGCAATTCTCCCCGCGTGACCTGTTCCAGCACCAGACCATCCAGGCCCTGGCGGCCATCGTGCAGCCGGTGCAGGTCACCGACAGCATCGAGCAAGGCCTACGCCAGGGCAGCGCACAGTTGACCCCGATCCAGCACTGGTTCTTCGACAGCGCGTTGGCGCAGCCGCAGCACTGGAACCAGGCCGTGCTGTTGCAATGCCGCGTGCCGCTGGATCAGACCCGGCTGCACACCGCGCTGGCCGCCCTGGTGGAGCACCACGACAGCTTGCGCCTGCGTTTCAGCGATGCTGCTGGCCATTGGCAGGCCGAGTACGCCCAGCCTGATGATCAACAGCTGCTGTGGTCGGCCACGGTCGCCGACCTGGACGATTGCCAGGCGCTGTACACCGACCTGCAACGCAGCCTCGACCTGCAGCGCGGTCCCTTGCTCCGTGCCTTGCTGGTGAGTGACGGGGAGGGCGAACAACGCCTGGCATTGGCCATCCATCACTTGGTGGTCGACGGCGTTTCCTGGCGCATCCTGCTCGAAGACTTGCAGGCGCTGTACCGAGGCCAGGCCCTGCCGGCCAAGACCCATGCCCCAGGTGACTGGGCGGCGCGGCTGGCAGCCTATGCCAGCAGCGATTCGCTGCGTGACGAGCTGGGCCAGTGGCAGGCCCAGGTGGGTGAGGTACGCCATGAGCTACCCTGCGATCATCCCCAGGGCGGCAACGTGCAGCGTCATGCCCGGACCGTGACCATCGGCCTGGATGCCCAGCAGACCCGCCAGTTGCTGCAGCAGGCGCCTGCGGCCTACCACACCCAGGTCAATGACCTGCTGCTGACGGCACTGGCCCGCACCCTGTGCCAGTGGACGGGCCAGCCGCAGGCGCTGGTGCAGTTGGAAGGCCATGGCCGGGACGGGTTGTTCGAGGACATGGACCTGACCCGCAGCGTCGGCTGGTTCACCAACGCTTATCCGTTGAGCCTGTCCCCCCTGGCAGGGGATGATGACCAGGCACGGGCGGCGTCCATCAAGCGCATCAAGGAGCAGTTGCGCCAGGTGCCGCACAAGGGCCTTGGCTACGGTGTGCTGCGCTACCTGGCGGACCCGGCAGCGCGCGAGCAAATGGCGGCCCTGGCCCAAGCGCGCATCACCTTCAACTACCTGGGGCAGTTCGACCAGCAGTTCGACGACGGCGCGCTGTTCACGCCGGTGGACGCGCCGGTGGGCCTGGCCCATGACCCGGATGCGCCGCTGCCCAACTGGCTGAGTGTCGATGGCCAGGTCTACGGCGGTGCGTTGCAACTGCGCTGGACATTCAGCCGCGAACGCTATGAGCCGCACACCATCGCCACGCTGGCGAATGCCTATCGCCAGGAACTGGTGGCGCTGATCGACCATTGCCTGGCAGACGGGCAGGGCAGCTACACCCCCTCGGACTTCCCCCTGGCGCACCTTACCCAGGCGCAGATCGACGCGTTGCCTGTGCCGGCCAACCTGATCGAGGACGTCTACCCCCTGACCCCAATGCAGGAAGGCATGCTGCTGCACACCCTGCTCGAACCCGGCACGGGCCTGTACTACATGCAGGACCGCTACCGCATCAGCAGCGCACTCGACCCGCAGCGCTTCGCCCAGGCCTGGCAACAGGTGGTGGCGCGGCATGAGGCCTTGCGCGCCTCGTTCAGCTGGAACAGTGGCGAGGCCATGCTGCAGATCATCCACAAGCCCGGGCAACTGGCCATGGATTACCAGGACTGGCGCGACCTGGACGACGCCGACCAGGAGGCTCGCCTGCAAGCCCTGCACAAGCAGGAGCGCGAAGCCGGCTTCGACGTGTTGCACGCGCCGCCGTTCCACCTGCGCTTGGTGCGAGTGGCCGATGCGCGCTACTGGTTCATGATGAGCAACCACCACATTCTCATCGATGCCTGGTGCCGCTCGCTGCTGATGAACGACTTCTTCGAAATCTATCAGGCGCTGGGCGAGGACCGACAGGCGCAACTGCCGGTGCCGCCGCGCTACCGTGACTACATTGGCTGGCTGCAGCGCCAGGGGTTGGACGACGCGCGTGCCTGGTGGCAGGCCAACCTGGCCGGCTTCGAGCGCGCCACGGCGCTGCCAAGCGATCGTCCGTTGCGCCATGAGCATGCGGGCAGCGGCATGGTCGTCGGTGATTGCTACACGCGCCTGGCGGTCAGTGAGGGCACTCGCCTGCGCGAGCTGGCCCAGGCTCACCAGTTGACCGTCAACACCTTCGCCCAGGCGGCCTGGGCCCTGGTGCTGGCGCGCTACAGCGGCGAGCGCGACGTGGCCTTCGGCGTGACCGTGGCGGGTCGGCCGGTGAGCATGCCGCAGATGCAACGCACCGTCGGCCTGTTCATCAACAGCGTGGTGCTGCGTGTGCAGCTGCCAGCGGTTGGTCAAGGGTGCACTGTGCGCCAGTGGTTGCAGGGTTTGCTGGAGCGCAACATGGAATTGCGCGAGTACGAATACCTGCCGCTGGTGGACATCCAGGCGTGCAGCGAACTGCCCAAGGGCCAGCCGTTGTTCGACAGCCTGTTCGTGTTCGAGAACGCCCCGGTGGAAACCGCCGTGCTCGACCACGCCAAGCACCTGGATGCTACCTCCGACTCAGGTCGCACCCACACCAATTTCCCGCTCACCGCGGTCTGTTACCCAGGTGATGACCTGGGCCTGCACCTCTCGTTCGACCAGCGCTACTTCGACTACCCGACCGTCGAGCGCTTGCTGGCCGAATTCAAGCGCCTGCTCCTGGCGCTGGTCCAGGGGTTCGACGAACAGGTGCAAGCCTTGCCGCTGGTGGGCGCCGAGGAACAGCGTTTCTTGCTCCAGGCATGCAACGACACTCAGCGGGCTTACCCCCTGGAGCAGAGTTATGTCGCGCAGTTCGAGGCGCGCGTGGCCGCCCATCCCCAGCGTACCGTGGCCCGGTGCCTGGACGCCGAGTACGACTATGCCAGGCTGAACCTGGCGGCCAACCGCCTGGGCCATGCATTGATCGGGGCTGGTGTACGGCTGGATCAGCCGGTGGCCCTGCTGGCCGATCGCGGCCTGCCGCTGCTGGGCATGATCGTTGGCAGCTTCAAGGCCGGTGCTGGTTACCTGCCGCTGGACCCAGGCCTGCCACCTGCGCGCCTGCAAAGCATCCTTGAGCTCAGCCGGGCGCCGGTGCTGGTGTGCAGCGCGGCCTGTGCCGAGCAGGGGCAGGCCTTGCTGCAAGCCCTGAACCCTGGCGTACGGCCCCAGTTGTTAGTGTGGGAAACCGTCCAGACCTGCACCATGGACAGCCACAACCCTGGGGTCCACAGCGGCCCGGACAACCTCGCTTACGTGATCTACACCTCAGGCTCCACCGGCTTGCCCAAGGGCGTGATGGTGGAGCAGCGCGGCATGCTCAACAACCAGCTGAGCAAGGTGCCCTACCTGGCGCTGACCGAGCACGATGTCATTGCGCAGACGGCGTCGCAGAGCTTCGACATTTCGGTGTGGCAGTTCCTGGCCGCGCCGCTGTTCGGCGCCCAGGTTGAAATCGTGCCCAACGCCATTGCCCACGATCCCCAGGGCCTGCTCACCCATGTCCAGGCCACCGGCATCACCGTTCTTGAGAGCGTGCCATCGCTGATCCAGGGCATGCTTGCCAGCGAACACCAGACGCTGGACGGCCTGCGCTGGATGCTGCCTACCGGCGAAGCCATGCCACCGGAGTTGGCGGCGCAATGGCTGCAACGTTACCCACGGATCGGCCTGGTCAACGCCTACGGGCCAGCGGAATGTTCGGATGACGTGGCGTTCTTCCGTGTCGATGCCGACTCTACCCAAGGCAGCTACCTGCCCATCGGCACCCCGACCGACAATAACCGGCTGTACCTGCTGGGCGATGAACAGCAACTGGTGCCCTTGGGGGCCGTGGGCGAGTTGTGCGTGGCGGGTACGGGTGTGGGCCGTGGCTACGTGGGCGACCCGGCACGCACGGCGCTGGCGTTCATTCCCCACCCTTACGGTGCAGCAGGCGAGCGTCTGTACCGCACCGGCGACCTGGCCCGCCAGCGGCCTGACGGTGTGCTCGAGTACGTAGGCCGGATCGATCACCAGGTGAAGATTCGCGGTTACCGTATCGAACTGGGAGAAATCGAGGCTCGGCTGCATGAGCAGCCGCAGGTCCGCGATGCAGCGGTCGCTGTGCAGGAAGGTGTCAACGGCAAGCACTTGGTGGGTTACCTAGTGCCTCACCACGGGGTCACGGGCGACGACACCGTGCTCGCTCAGCTCAAGGCACGCCTGCGCGCCGAGCTGCCTGAGTACATGGTGCCCCTGCATTGGGCCTGGCTTGAGGCCTTGCCTCACAATGCCAACGGCAAGCTCGACCGCAAGGCCCTGCCCGCCATCGACATCGGCAGCCAGCACAGCCAGGCCTATCAGGCACCGCGCAGCGAGCTCGAGGGCCTGCTGGCCGGTATCTGGGCCGAGGTGCTCAAGGCCGACCGGGTCGGTGTGCACGACAACTTCTTCGAACTGGGCGGCCACTCGCTACTGGCCACCCAGATTGCCTCGCGGGTGCAGAAGCAACTGCAACTGAACGTGCCACTGCGGGCGATGTTCGAGTGCAGCACGGTGGCGGAACTGGCCGTGTACGTGGAGGGGCTGCAGGGCAGTGCGCTGAATGAAGACAAGGTGGATCGGTTGAGTGACTTGATGGCGGAGTTGGAGGGGTTGTGAGGGGCTGCGGGCGACGAGCAATCGTTCGTCCGTTCAAGGGCTAACGAAGTCGCAGGGGCTGCGGGGCTGAAGTCCTGATGCTGCGGTGCGGCCTCTCGCGGCCGGTCCAGCGCCCCGGTAAGGCCGCTCCCAGGAATGAGTGGCTTTTGGATTCAGTGCGAAGCATCACGGGCAAATACCCGGGCTGTTTGCACTGCACCTTGAGACTCTAATTCCCAGGGACTTCAGCGCGTATTCCCGTTATTCACCGCTTACCCAAAATCGTCCCCAACATCTCAGGCCGCGGCGCCCCTTGCTGGCTGTGCACCTTGCCTTCACTGTCCTGGTAGAAAATCGCAGGGGTGGCCTGCAGGCCCATCTCCTGCATCAGGGCCATGTTGGCGGCGAGCTTTTGCTGCACCTCGGCTGGCATCTTGTCCAGGGCCTTGAGGGTGCTGGCCTTGCCGGCTTTCTCGTGCTGCTGCAGCGCCTTGGCAGGGTCCTTGGCGGCGAGCAGGGCCGCCGACTTGCCTGGGCTGTCTTCACGGATGATACCCACCATGATGTGGCGCAGCTGCACCTTGCCCGATTCCACCCAGGGGCGGGCCTGTTCCCAGAACATGTTGCAATACGGGCAGTTGGGGTCGCTGAACAGGTAGATCTTGCGCGGTGCATCGGCCTTGCCGTCGGCGATCCAGGCGGACTTCTCCATCTTTTGCCAGAACGCCTGGGTCATGGGGCCGTAGACCAGCTTCTCCAGCGGGGCGGCGCTCAGGTCCTGGCCCTGCTCGTCGAACAGGTTGCCCACCAGCACGTGCTTGCCGTCAGGAGTCAGGTACAGGGCCAGGGGGTTGTTCTGGTACTCGGCGGCATAGCCGCGCAGGCCGTCGGGCGCATCGAAGCTGCCCTTGATCACGGCGCCCTTGCTTTGCAACTGCTGGACCGCCTTGGGCAGGTCTTCGGCATACAGGGCGGGGCTGGCAAGCAAGCAAGCGGTGAGCGGGAAGAGTGCAGGCAATCGCATGGTCAATGTCCTTGTGCGGCAGGTTCGGGCGTGGCGGCCCGTTGGTAGGATTCCAGGGCGTGACGCAGGCTGGCGCGCGACAGCTCGCCCAGATGGCTGCCAAGCAAGCGGCCGCCCTCGTCGTAGAACAGGGTGGTAGGCAGGGCCATGGAGCCGACGCGCTGGGCCAGCAGGCCAGTGCCGTCGAACAGCACGTGGGTCAGGCTCAAGCCGGTGGTGGCCAGGAAAGTGCTGACGTTTTCAGGTGTCTCGCCTTGGTTGACGAACAGGAACGTCACATGGGGGTACTCGCCTTGCGCTTGTTGCAGTACAGGCATTTCCCGGCGGCAGGGCGGGCACCAGGTCGCCCAGATGTTGATCACCAGCGGCTTACCCCGGTAGCGCTGCAACGCCACCGACTCGCCTGCGGCATCGCGCAGGGTGATGGCAGGCAATTCGGTCCCCTTGCTGTACAGGTGGCTACCCAAGCTGGCCACCCCCCAGAACAAGGCGCCGCTGAACAGCGCCCAGCTCAATGGCCGGCGCAGGCCAGGGCGACGCCAGCCTTGCCACACAGCAGCCAGGCTGATGCCCACAAGCCCTGGCCATAGCAGGAAACCGCCGTCGCGGATGTCGATGATCTGGAGCAGATCGCCCCGGTACATCGACCAGTAGGCCGCGACAAATCCGATCCGCGCGCACAACAGGCCGATCAGGAACAGGTTGAACAGCGCGGACTCGGGGCTCTCGCCGCCACGCCGTGCCACCCACCAGCCGACCACGCTGGCAATGCCCAGGGCACACAGCAGCACCAGATGGTTCAGGGCCATGGTCAGTGGCCCCAGGGTCACGGTCAGCATCAGCCCTGGCTCCGGGTGAGGGCCCACTGTTGCACGAAGGTGGCGGCATCCACTTCTCCGGTGATGCGCCTTGCCCGGCGCTCCTGGCCTTCTGGGCCGAGCCAGATCAGGGTAGGTGGGCCAGGCACCTGGTAACGCTGCAACAGCGCCTTGCTGGCGGGCGTATCGGTGGTGACGTCCAGGCGCAGCAGGTGCACGCCGGCCAGTTCGGCCTGGACGTCGCTGCGGCTGAACACCTGCTTTTCCATAACCTTGCAGGCCACGCACCAGTCGGCGTAGTAATCGAGCAGTACCCACTGGTTGCGGCCTTTGGCCGCGTCCAGCTCCCGTTGCAGTGCCTCGGGCGTACTCACGGTGACGAAGGCGTCGTGGGCAGGCGAGTCGGTGGCGGCCACCGTCCCACCCGTGAATGGGCGCAGCGGTTGCCACAGGTCATCGCCGCCGGCAGCGGCGCCGACCAGCAGCAAGCCGCCCCACATGGCTGCCAGCAACGGTGCAATGCGCAGCGCCGGAAGGCGCTGTAGCGCAGGCCAGGCGGTCCAGCCCAGTGCGATCAGCCAGGCCCCGCTCAAGGCCAACAGCAAGCTGGCCGGGAGCAGGCTGCGCACCGTGTACAGCGCCATGGCCAGGAACACGAAGCCGAAGATGCCTTTGACCAGGTTCATCCAGGCGCCAGGGCGTGGCAGGAAGCGGTTGCCCAGGGTCACGATCAGCAGCAGCGGTACCCCCATGCCCAGCCCCAGGCTGAACAGCACCAGCGCCCCTTGAAGCACGTCGCCGCTCTGGGCGATGTACAACAGCGCCCCGGCCAGCGGCGCGGTCATGCAGGGCCCCAGCAGCAGCCCGGACAACACGCCCAGCAGCGCAGCACCATACAGGTTGCCACCGCGCGTGCCCTGTCCGGCGCGGTCCAGGCGGTCGCGCAGGGCAGCGGGCAATTGCAGTTCGAAGGCACCGAACATGGGCAGGGCCAACAACACGAACAAAGCGGCCAGGCTGCCCAGTAGCCAGGGTTGTTGCAGCCAGGCCTGCAAGCTGGCGCCCAGTAGCGCAGCCACCACACCCAAGGCGGCATACACCAGGGCCATGCTCAGCACGTAGGTGCCAGCCAGCATCCAGCCACGCCGTGCACTGGCACCATTGCCCAGCACCAGCCCGGCGAGAATCGGCAGCATCGGCAACGAACAGGGCGTAAAGGCCAGCAGCAGGCCCAGGCCGAAGAAGGCCAGCAGGCCCCAGGCCAGGTTGCCCTGCTGCAGGCCGCTGGCCAACGCCTGATCGCTGGCCTGCTCAGCTTCCAGGGTGGCGACCGAGGCTTCGCCCCCCAGGTCGACCAGCGTCGTCTGCGGGGGGTAGCACAGGCCCGCATCGGCGCAGCCTTGCCAGCCAAGACGCAACTGCCCCTGGGCGCCGGGGGGCACCGTCAACTCAAGCTGTTCGCGGTAGACGGTGCTGTCGCCGAAAAACTCATCGTGGTGATTGATGCCCGCAGGCAAGGGCGGATGCTGGCCCGTGGGCAGCCCGTCGAACTTCAGGCGTTTCTGGTACAGGTAATAGCCCGGCTGAATCTGAAAATACAGGCGGGTAGAGCCGTCGGCCTGACGGTCGTGGGTTAGCACGAAAGCCTGTTCGACGGGTAGAAAGTCAGGCTTGGTGGCGAATGGGTTGGCCTGCGCTGGGCCAGCCAGCAGCACCATCAATAACAGCAGAAAAACGCGCATGAGTTTGCCTTGGCAGATCGTTGAATGGGGCCATGCTGGCGAGGATCGATTAACCCACTGTTAACGCGGGAATAGGGTTGAAGCAAGTCGGCTGACCTCAGGGTTCGACGAAATACCGCGACACAATGTCAGCTTGACTTTGCTTGTGATGGCGTCAATGCGGTAAAGTTGACAATCAAGTCAGTTTTTCCTGACCTGCACGACAGGGTTTCGACCCCCTCGACCCCTGCACAAGAATTAAGAACACATGGGCAGCACCCCCTGCTGCCCAGAGGATCAAGCATGTCCAACCGTGATATTTCCCGGCGCGCCTTTCTGCAAGGCGGCCTGATCGCTGGCGTCGGCGTGACCCTGGCGCCGCTTGGCAGCCAGGCGTTCGCCGCGCTGATGGAGGACCGGGTTACCGCCTCGCCGCTCAAATGGATGAACCATGACGGCAAGGCGCGCTTTCGTAACGACGCGTTGTCGAAAGTCTGTGGCAACAAGGTCTTCGCCCGTGACATTCGTGCCAAGGACATGCCCGGCTGGCCTGCGCAGCAAGGCCACGCTCTGTTGCTCAAGGCCACCAAGGCCGACCGCCTCTATGAAGGCCACGACCTCAGTGTGCTGGGTGCCGAGTTGCAACCGGACCGCATCGTCACCGCTGCCGACCTGGAGCGCGACGGCATCGCCTGGCCCGAGGCGCACTCGCCAGACCCGCTCTTGCCCCCTGGCAAGGTCCCGATGTTCATCGGCCACCCGGTGGCGCTGCTGATCTGGCACGATTTCGAGCGCTTTCGTCAGGCCAAGCGCCTGCTGCAATTCAACGACCAGGTTATTCGCTACGGCGCCCAGGCGCCGTTGTACCAGCGTGACCCCTACGGCAGTTTCCGCTTCGTGCGGGTGGGTGGCGCCACCCCGTTCGACGAAGACGAATTCTCCAGCCTGAAGGATTCGCCGCTGTTTCCCACCATCCTCAACCGCAAGCCGGTGTGGTCCAAGTCGCCCAACCAACATGGCGACCTGACCGAGCAGGGCCTGTTCTACGCCAACCGCATGGCCGAACAGCTGGCCAACCCGCCCGAGCACTGGCTGGTCTTCGACGAGCGCTTCAAGACCCCCTCCATCGAGCCGGCGGCCTTGGAGCCGGACAACGGCAACGGTTGGTTCGACGTGGCCAGCGGCACCCTGCATTTCGTCGTGGCGACCCAGTGCCCGTTCGAGGCCGCGCAGGAATGCGTGCACATGATCAAGCCGTCACGCTTTGGCCTCAAGCACTTGAACATGCACCCAGGCTACACCGTTGGCTACGGCTCCAAGGACAACAACATCTTCGTCTTCTACGCTGCCGTGGCAGCGCTGTATGGCGAGGGCGTGCCGGTGCGCCTGGCCAACGACCGCTACGAGCAATTCCAGAGCGGCATCAAGCGCCACGCCTTCGACATCCGTTACCAGTTGGCGGTGGACAAGAAGGACAACAGCTTCAAGATCTTCCGTGCCGACATGAGCTGTGACGGCGGTGGTCGCATTAACTACAGCCCCTCCGTTGCAGCCGTAGGCGCTACCGCTGCCCAGTCGATCTACTACATGCCGCAGAACGATCTGGCAGTCACTGCCTATCATTCGCGGGCAGTGGAAGCCGGCTCCATGCGCGGTTACGGCACCCTGCAAAGCATGGCCGCCACCGAGATGATGGTGGACGAAGTGGCCGGCCGCCTGGGCGTCGATGCCATTGACCTGCGGCGCAACAATGCCCTGAAGTCGGGCATGAAGAATACCCAGGGCGCGGTGCCAGCCGGTGCATTGCGCCTGCACGAGATCCTCGACAAGGCGGCTCAGCACGAAGGCTGGCGTAACCGTGATGCACGCAAGCAACGGCGCGAGGCCAGCGACCCGGATCATTGGTACGGCACTGGCTTTGCCATCTGCCAGAAAGACTTCGGCACCGGCGCCGAAGCACCCATGGCCAGCATCGAGTTCAGCCGCGACGGGCGCATCAGCCTGCGCCACATCGGCACCGAGCTTGGCACCGGCATGTCCACCTCCCAGGCACTGGTGGTCAGCGATTTCCTGGGCCGTTCGGCCGACGAAGTGCTCACTGCCGTCACCGAGTGGCCCGAGCTTCAACTGTCCACCAGCGGCAACCCGTACCTGATCAGCCAGGCCGAACAGGACGCCGCCCTGCGCAACCCGCGCTGGGTCGGCAAGCTGGCCTCACCCTCGTCGGCGACCAACTCGGCGTTCTATTTCAGCCATGCCACACGCGAGGCGGCTCGCGCGTTGTTCAATCACGGCCTATGGCCTGCTGCCATGGCCATCTGGACCCAGGGCCCGCACGGCGGCCAGGCCAACCCGCTGGTAGTGCGTCGGGAAAACGCAGTGTGGGTCAACGGTGAGCTGACCGGCAACGGCCTGGCGCCTATTCCTTTTGCGCAACTGGCCGAGAAGGCCCATGCCATGGGCCTGGTAACAGGCGTGAGCGTCCACGGTTTCAACCGCTGGAGCTGGGCTGAGTCCGACTTCGTCATCGACGGCGTGCGCGAGCGTTTCCCGCTCGACGCGTTGGCCGTGAAGTACGGCGACGGCGCCGCCAATGCCAAGAAGGCGCAGATGACCAGCAGCGGCTACCACCTGCTCGACCGTCAGAACCCTGCTTACCCCGATACACAGTTGAACAACGCCATGGTCACCTATTACAGCCCGGTCGCCACCCTGGTGGAGGTGAAGGTGAACAAAGGCACGCACCAGGTGCAGGTCCTCGATCACCACAGCTGGGTCGAATGCGGCCGCGTGCTGGTGCCTGAACTGGTCAAGGGCCAGCTCGAAGGCGGCATCGCCATGGGCATTGGCCATGCACTGACCGAGGAAATGCCATTGTACGAAGGCGGGCCGGGGGAGGGCGACTGGAACTTCAACCGGTACCGCCTGCCGCACGCGCGTGATGTGGCGGTATGGACGCAAAGCAGCGAGATTCTTCCGCCGCTTTCACCCACCGACCCGTCCAAAGGCATCGCCGAGGTGGTGATGATCCCGATCGTCGGTGCCATCGGCAATGCCGTGGCCCATGCCATCGGCAAGCGCGTACGCGATCTTCCCATTACCCCAGCCCGTATCCAGGAGGCCCTCAATGGCTAACCGTCCACTGCAACTGACCCTCAACGGTCAACCGGTCGGCCCGGTCCAGGTCCCTGACGACCTGGCGATGATCGACTACCTGCACGAGCACCAGAACCTCACCGGCTCGCGCCTTGGCTGCGGGCAGGGCATCTGCCACGCCTGCGTGGTGATCGTCGACAACCCCGACGGCACCAGCGAAGAAGTGCGCACCTGCATCACCGGCGCCCATTACTTCGAAGGCAAGAAGGTCCGTACCATCGAAGGCCACGCCCAGCAGGACGAGGCTGGCAACCTTACGTTGAACCCGATCCAACAGAAGTTCGTCGACCTGTTCGCGTTCCAGTGCAGCTACTGCGCACCAGGCTTCGTCAACGCCGCCACAGTCCTGGTGGAAACCGCACAGCGCCAGCCGCTGAAAAAGAGCGAGGTGCAAGCACGTATCGAAGCCAGCCTTGGTCACCACATCTGCCGTTGCACCGGCTATGTGCGCTACTACCAGGCCACGCGCACGGTGCTCGATGACCTCGGCCTGGTAAAGGAGGGTTGAGCATGGGCTTTTTCCGTAGCGCCCTGGCGCTAGCGTTTGGCCTTGCCGCAACGTGCTCGGCGCTGGCCAGTGATGACGGCCAGATCAAGCGCGGCCAGTACCTGGCCCGTGCTGCCGACTGCATGGCGTGCCACACGGCCGAGGGCGGAGCGCCGTTCGCCGGTGGCCTGCCGATCCATTCGCCGTTTGGCACCATCTACGGCACCAACATCACGCCCGACAAGCAGTACGGCATCGGCAACTACAACGCCGACGAGTTCTTCGCGGCCGTCACCCAAGGCAAGCGCAAGGACGGCGCCAACCTGTATCCGGCCATGCCCTATACCTCGTATCACCTGATGCGGCGTGAAGACTCGGATGCGATCTTCGCCTACCTCAAGACCATCGCCCCGGTCCATCGCCCGGCACCCCAGACGGCCCTGCGTTTTCCGTTCAACGTGCGCCTTGGCCTGAGCGGCTGGAACATGCTGTACGGCAAGAGCGTGCAGGCCCAGCCTGTCGAAGGCAGCAGCCCTGCCTGGCAGCGTGGCCAGTACCTGGTCGAGGTCATGGGGCACTGCGGCGAGTGCCACACCCCGCGCAACGCGGTCGGCGCCTTGCAGCAGGACCTGCGTCTGAGCGGTGGGCTGCTCAACGGATACCTGGCCCCGAGCCTGCTGGCCACCGACCTGGCCGAGCGCGGCTGGTCGCAACCGGATCTGACCGCGTTCCTCAAGCACGGGATCAGCGCCCAGGGCAGTATGTTCAACGAAATGTTTCCGGTGGTGCACCTGAGCACTCAGCACCTGGAAGACGCCGACCTTGCCGCCATGGCCACTTACCTGCTCGGCGACAACCCGCCGGTGGCCAAGGCGATCGCGCCCGTGCCGCTGGCGCAGATGAGCGAAAGTGCCCAGCGCGGTCGCCAGCAATACCTGAATGTATGCGCCGGTTGCCACGGCGTGGAGGGGCAGGGCAAGCCGCACATCGCCGTGGCGATGCAAGGCAATACGGTGCTGCGCCAGGCCGATTCGCGCAACCTGGCCAAGGTGATACTCGACGGGATCCGCGAGCAGCAGTTCACCGGCTTTGAGCGCATGCAGCCGATGCCAGGGTTCGCTGATAAGCTCGATGAACGCCAGGTGGCCGACATGGTCAACTACCTGCGTCAGGCATGGGGCGGGCTGCCCGGTGATTTCAGTGAACAACAGCTGGCCGAGCTGAAAGCGGAGTAAAGCGTGCAGCATCTCGATCTACAGGTGATTCGCCAGGCGTTGCAGTGGTCTAGCACAGGTCAAGCGGTGTGGTTGTGCACCGTGCTCGCCACTTACGGCTCGGCGCCCCGCGCGCCGGGCTCGTTGCTGGCAGTCAACGACAAAGGCCAGTGGCTGGGGTCGTTGTCCGGCGGTTGCGTCGAAGACGATTTTCTTGAACGCGTGGCCCTGGGCGAGTTCGTGCAACCGGCGGCCATCGTGCGCTACGGCGATGGCAGCGACCCGCGCTCGCGGGTCAGCTTGCCCTGTGGCGGCGTGCTGGACGTGCTGGTGGAACGCCTGCCGTCCACGTGCGAGGTGCAAGACCACCTGCGCCAGCTGGAAAGCGCGTTGCAGGGTCAGCGGCGGGTACTGCGCCAGGTCAAGGTGACCAGCGGCATCCAGGGTCTGACAGACGCAGCCGGTCAAGGGCCGCGCGTGCACCGCGACGGTGACTGCGTGCATCTGCGCGTGGGTGCCGCCCAGCGGCTGCTGCTGGCGGGGTATTCCAGTGTTGCGCAGTACTGCGCCGAATTCGCCAAGGCCATGGGGTTCGAAGTGGTCCTGTGCGAGCCACGTGAGGAGGTGCTCGAAGGGGTGCAGATCGACGGTATCGAGGTACGCCGCGAGCTGCCCTCGGAATTCATCTTCAATGGCGGTTGTCATGCCGACACCGCCGTGGTGGCGCTCACCCACGATCCCAAGATCGACGATCTGGCCATGCTCGAAGCTGTGCGTACCGAGGCGTTCTATATCGGCGTGATGGGTTCGCGCGCCACCTCCGATAAACGCCGCGAGCGGCTGCACCGCATCGGCGGCCTGGATACCGATGCGCTGGATCGCATCCATGCGCCCATCGGCCTCAACCTGGGCAGCAAGACGCCGGCCGAGATCGCATTGGCGGTGTTGGCAGATGTACTGCGGGTGCGCAACGGGCTTGACCGGGCCGCCTTGTGAAGGTGGCGGCGCTGGTCCTGGCCGCTGGGCGCAGCAGGCGCTTCGGTGCCGACAAGCGCCGGGCCCTGCTGCCCGACGGGCGCAGCCTGTTGGCCCAATGTGTACAACGGGCCGAGGCGGTGTTCGAGGATGTGCGTGTCGTGGTACGCGAGGACGAGGGCCGCGAGGACTTCGACCTGGGCACCGCCTGTGGCTGGGTCGTCAGTGCCCAGGCAGCTTCGGGCATGGGGCACAGCCTGGCAGCAGGCGTTGCCGCCCTGGCTGACAGCGATGCGCAGGCGGTGGCTGTCTTGCTGGGGGACATGCCGTGGATAGAGGCCGCGACCCTCAGGCACCTGGCCGAGATCGCCCAGGCTTCGACCATCGTGCTGCCGCGTCATGCTGGGCAGCAGGGGCATCCGGTGATCTTCGGGCGCGCGTTCTGGCCGGCGCTGTTGGGGCTGACCGGTGACGAAGGCGCCAGAGCGGTGGTGCATGCCAACCGTGCCTCCTGCACGGTGATCGAAGTGTCGGATGCGGGGGTGTTGATGGATGTGGATACGCCCGAGGCGCTGGGCGTTTTAGGGCGTTGAGCAGGGCGGGGCACGTGGTGCTGCGCTGTATCTGGAAGATAGCGATCTCTATAAAAGGGCCTGGCTGGATCAGTCAGGGGGGCGCTGTTTTGAGGTTTCAGCTTCGCAGCTGATAGTGCCGGGGCCGCTGCGCGGCCCATCGCGGCACAAGGGCCGCTCCGACACGGGAAGCCGATAGACTCCAGATGTGGTGCATGACAGTTGACCCCCAAAGTTAAGCACCGCATGGTCCGGCGCTCCGGCAAGACCGCTCGTTGACTGTCAGACAATCCGCACGTTTCGCCGCCCAATCCTTCTCCCCAAACCCTGTGCCTGCGTCCATAATTCCCCCTTAATCCATTCACGCTGCAATATCGGCCACACCATTGCGGGAGCCCCACCCATGCACGTTCTGCTTTGCGAGGACGACGACCTCATCGCTGCTGGCATCTGTGCAGGCCTTGCCGCACAGGGCTTGACCGTCGACCGGGTGGGCAATGCCGCCGCCGCCCGGGCCATGCTCCAGGCTGCGCAGTTCGACGTGATGATCCTCGACCTTGGCCTGCCCGACGAGGACGGCCTGAAGCTGCTGCGCCGCCTGCGTCAGCAAGGTGAGACGTTGCCAGTGCTGGTGCTCACCGCCCGTGATGCGGTCACTGATCGGGTCGACGGCCTGCAGGCCGGGGCCGACGACTATCTGCTCAAGCCGTTCGACCTGCGCGAGCTGGCCGCGCGCCTGCACACCCTGCTGCGCCGAGTCGCCGGCCGTGCGGTGAACGTGATCGAGCATGGCCCGCTGCGTTACGACCCCAGCAGCTGCGAGGCTACGCTTGCCGGCAAACCCGTGGACCTGTCTCGTCGTGAGCAAGCCTTGCTCCAGGCCCTGTTGCAGAACGCCGGGCGCGTGCTGTCCAGCGAGCAATTAAAGGACTGCGTGTACGGGTTCAACGACGAAGTGGAAAGCAATGCGCTGAACGTGCATATCCATCACATGCGCCGCAAGCTGGGCAATGGCATCGTCGAGACCGTGCGCGGGCTAGGCTATCGCCTGGGCCCAGCCAATGCACCCACCGAGACGCCATCATGAGCCTGCGTGTGCGCCTGAGCCTTATCCTGGGCAGTGCCTTCGTGATCATCTGGGCGCTGGCCGCCGCCTGGATGTTGCGCGACCTGCGCCAGCAGATGATGTTCTCCCTCGACCAGCGCCTGGTGGCATCTGCACGCATGGTCGCCGGCCTGATCGACCAGCTGCCCCAGCCGCTCAGCGTCAAGGGCGAAGGTACCCACTATGCGGCTGACCAGTTGAGCGTACCGGACGGCATGGCCTGCCAGGTCAGCTCGCTGCGTGGGGAAATCCTGGCCAGCAACCACAAGCACGATGGCGTCATGGATGACGGGCGCAGTGGTTTTCGCGACCAGACCATCGACGATGCCTCATGGCGCACCTTCACCTACAACTATGGCGATGTACGCATCACCACAGCCGACCGGCACATGGAGCGCGAAGCCCTGAACCAGTCCATCCTGCTCGCTGCCTCGGCGCCGGTGCTGATGGCCTTGCTGGGCAGCCTGGGCTTGCTCTGGATCGGGCTGGGCAAAGGCCTGGAGCCGCTCAATCGCATGCGCGATGCCCTGCGGCGCAGGCGCCCCGACAGTGTCGAGCCGTTGCAGGTGGCCGGCATGCCCAGTGAGCTCCAGCCGTTGCTGGAGACCCAGAACCAGCTGTTCGTGCGCATCGCCCAGACCATCGAGCGCGAGCGGCGCCTGACCGACGATGCCGCCCATGAGCTGCGCAGCCCGCTGACAGCCATCAAGACCCACCTGCAGGTTGCTCGCATGACCGAGGGCACGGTGCGCGAACAAGCGCTCGAGCATGCCGAACAGGGCGCCGATCGCATGCACCGGACCCTGGAGCAATTGCTCATGCTGGCACGGGTGGAGGGTAGCTTGTCGTTCGACGACGGTGTGCAGTGCAGTGCCGAGCAAGTCGCGCGTCAGGCGGTGCAGGACGCCGGGGGTGGTGACAACCGCAGGATCGTCCTGAACTTGCCGCCCGAGGCGGCCCAGGTCTACCTGAGCATGCCCGCACCGCTCGCGGTGGCGGCGCTGCGCAACCTGCTGGACAATGCCTTGCGCCATGGCGGTGACGATGCGGTGGAGCTGGAGGTACAGGCCGTGGAGGGGCAGGTGGGGTTCATGGTGCGCGATCACGGGCCAGGCATTGCCGAGGCAGACCTCGGGCACCTGACCGAGCGTTTCTGGCGTCATGGCCAGAGCAGCGGATGCGGACTTGGCTTGGCCATCGTTCAGGCAATTGTGCAGCGCTGTGCGGGTAGCCTGAAATTCGATAGCCGAAGTGATGGGTTGAGGGTGGTATTGCAGGTGCCGGCGCGGCCTGCGGGGTGATCCTGGGCGTTGTCTGAACATTCTGGGGCCCAAAGCACGCAGTGTAAGAGGTGGTTGAGCAAGCTAGTTCTTTTATAGTCGGTGAAGATGTCTACTGCTACCTATTCTGGTAGACTTCTCGATCTATAATCATTGCAGTTGCAGTTGCAGTT
>NZ_DIMK01000050.1:0-49824 GCF_002425525.1 Pseudomonas sp. UBA5568
GCGGCGTGCAGCACAGGCTGGTCACGCCGCCGGCCACGGCCGCGCGGGTCTCGCTGGCGATGGTGCCTTTGCGGCTGTAGCCGGGCTCGCGCAGTGACACGCCCAGGTCCACCAGGCCAGGGGCGACGACCAGGCCATCGGCCTGAAGGGTGCGGCTGGCAGCAAAGCCAGCGGGCGCGGCGCCCATGGCGGCAATGCGGCCACCCTCCAGGTGCAGGTCGGTGACCTGGTCAAGGCCGCTTTGAGGGTCGATGACCCGGGCGCCAAGAATGCTGATGCTCACTGGGCGATCTCCTGGTCGAGTTGACGTTGTACGTTTTGCCCGCTCATGGCCATGGACAACACGGCCATGCGCACGGCGATCCCGTAGGTAACCTGGTTCAGGATCACCGAATGCTTGCCATCGGCCACGGCCGATTCGATTTCCACCCCACGGTTGATCGGGCCGGGATGCATGACGATGGCGTCCGGCTTGGCGCCTGCCAGGCGGGCGGTGGTCAGGCCGAACAGACGGTAGAACTCGCCTTCGCTGGGCAGCAGGCCACCGGTCATGCGCTCACGTTGCAGGCGTAGCATGATCACCACGTCCACATCCTTGAGGCCTTCTGCCAGGTCGGTGTACACCTTCACGCCATACTGCTCGATGCCGACGGGGATCAGGGTTTTGGGGCCGATCACGCGAATGTCCGGGCAACCCAGCGCCTTGAGCGCCAGCATGTCCGAACGCGCCACGCGCGAATGAAGGATATCGCCAACGATGGCAACCGATAGGTTCTCGAAGCCGCCCTTGTGACGGCGAATGGTGAGCATGTCGAGCATGCCCTGGGTCGGGTGCGCATGGCGGCCATCACCGCCGTTGATCACGGCAACCTCCGGGCACACGTGCTCGGCAATGAAGTGCGCCGCGCCCGAATCCGAGTGGCGCACCACGAACATGTCGGCCGCCATGGCTTCAAGGTTGCGCAAGGTATCGAACAGCGTCTCGCCCTTGCTGGTCGAGGAGGTCGACACGTTCAGGCTGATCACGTCGGCCGACAGGCGCTGGGCGGCCAGCTCGAACGTGGTCCGGGTTCGGGTCGAGTTCTCGAAGAAGACGTTGCACACCGTCTTGCCACGCAGCAGCGGCACTTTCTTCACGGCGCGGGCGCCGACTTCCAGGAAGGAATCGGCAGTGTCGAGAATTTCGGTCAGCAGTTCGCGGGGCAAACCGTCAAGCGAAAGGAAATGGCGCAGCTGGCCCTGATCATTGAGCTGCAGCGGGCGCTTGGCGTCGATTGGCGTCATCGCGGGGGACTCTTAAAGGGCGGTAGCGGGGGCGAGGTCCTGGCGCTCGAGGGCGAGCGGCGTGGGTCCGGTCAATTTTACCCGTTCATGGGCCGCCAATGACAAGGTGGCGCCGAGCACATTCGGGCGGATGGGCAGCTCGCCTGCATCCAGGTCCAGCAGGCAGACCAGGGTGACGCTGGCCGGGCGGCCATAGTCGAACAGTTCGTTGAGGGCGGCACGAATGGTTCGCCCGCTCATCAGCACGTCGTCTACCAGCACCAGGTGCTGGCCTTCGATTTCGAACGGCAGCTCCGAGGGGCGCACCTGCGGGTGCAGGCCATTCTGGCTGAAGTCGTCTCGATAGAACGACACGTCAAGCGTACCCATGGGGCTGGTGTCGTCCATGGCCTGTTGCAACGCCTGGGCCACCCACACACCGCCGGTGCGAATGCCGATGTAGCGTGGCTCGGCGATGGCGCGGCGGGCCAGATGGGCGCGAAGGTCGACAGCCATCTGCCGGATCAGCGCGGCAGGATCAGGTAGGCTCATTGCAGGTTCCTCGGAAGGGTGCGCCGGAGGCATCCGGCCGCGAAGATGATCAGGTATTGGCCTCCAGCCAGCCTTGCAGCAGCAGGGCGGCGGCGATAGCGTCGACCGGGTTGTCCCGGTACGTGCCGCGCTGGCCGCCACGGGCCATGCGCTCGCCCTTGGCCTCGAACGTGGTCAGGCGTTCGTCATGGGTATGCACCGGCAGGTTGAAGCGCCCATTGAGGCGGCGGGCGAATTTTTCGGCGCGGGCGCTCATGTCGCTGGGGGTGCCGTCCATGTTCAGCGGCAGGCCGACGACGATGGCGTCAGGTTTCCATTCGGCGACCAGGCGCTCGACCTGGGCCCAGTCCGGCACGCCATTCTGGGCGCGCAGCGTACACAGCTCACGGGCCTGGCCGGTGACCGCCTGGCCGACAGCAACGCCAATCTGCTTGGTGCCATAGTCGAAGCCCAGCAGCAGCCGGGGTTCGGCAAGTGCGTCGGCCATCAGGCGTGGCCCGCTTGGCTGGTCAGCAGGTGAAGGTTGATGCCAAGGCTCGCGGCCGCCGCTTCCAGGCGCAGCTCGCTGGTCATGGCAAACAGGATATCCGGGTCGAACGCACAGTTGAGCCAGGCGTTATCGGCCAGTTCGGCCTCCAGCTGGCCCGCTTCCCAGCCGGCGTAACCCAAGGTGATCAGGCTCTTTTCCGGGCCCACGCCTTCCGCGATGGCGAACAGCACGTCCTGGGACGTGGAGAGCGAGAGGCCCTGGAGTTCCACCGTGGCCTGGTAGCTGCACTCGCTGGTGTGCAGCACGAAGCCGCGGTCGGTCTGCACCGGGCCACCTTGGTAGATGGGCACCTGCAGCGTGCTGGTCGGCGGGGTTTCGTCCGGGCGCAACTGCTCGAGGATGTCGGCCAGGTTCAGTTCCTGCGGCTTGTTCACCACAAGCCCCATCGCGCCATGAGCATTGTGCTCGACGATGTACGTGAGGGTCTGGGCGAAGTTCGGGTCGGCCATGTGCGGCATGGCGATCAGGAACTGGTGCTTGAGGTAGCTCGGCGTGAGGTTCTTCATGGGGGATAGTGTGGCGCCACCCGGCCACAGCTGCAAGCGTGCCGGCTCAGTTGCTGGACAACCGATCGCCTCTGGCGAAGCGCCAGGTGCGGATGATTTCCAAGCGGTCGTACTCGGCCAGGTCACCGGTGAACGGTGCGAACGGTGCAGCCAGGCGCACAATGCGCTGGGCCGCCTGGTCCAGCACGGGCTGACCGGAGGATTCGAGCACCAGCACTTCGTAGAGTGACCCGTCGCGGTTGATCGAGACCATCATGCGCAGGTTGCCGTAGATCTGCTGCCGGCGTGCCTCGTCCGGGTAGTTCAGGTTGCCCACGCGTTCGACTTTCTTGCGCCACTCCTCCTTGTACCAGGCGCCCTTGTCGCGCATGGTCGAGGCCGCATTCAGGCGATGGATACGCGGGCGCTTGGCATATTGCTGCTGCTCGTTGGCAAGCTCGGCTTCAAGGCTGGCGATCTGGCTGGACAGCTGCGAGCTGTCGAACTCGCGCACGGGCGTGCTCGGCTTGGGCTGGGGCTTGCTTTCCCGGGGCTTGGGCTCGACCTTCTGCGCCTTGGGGGCTTTGGTCGCGACCGCCGACTTCTGTGGAGGCGGCGGTACCTCGGGCCTGGCGGCAGGAGGCGGCGTGATCTTGTTGATCTTGGTGTCCTGGAAAGGCGCAAGCTCGGTGGTCTTGGGCACGGCCTTCTTGTCCAGGGTGCCGCTGCCTTGCTGGTTGTCCTGCGCCTGGAAATCAGCCTTTTCCGGCGGCTTTTCGCTCTTGAACGTGGCCAGGGTGATGTCCATGGTGCGGCTGATCTGCGCCGGCTTGACCACGGTAAAGCCCACTCCGAGGATCAACGCCAGGTGCACCAGCGCCGCCAGAAACAGCGTGAAGCCCAGCCTGTCCACCGGGCGAACGCGGGGCGGCAACAGGTCGGCGGGGATGTCAGCGGGCAGCGTCATCAGGTATCCAGGGGCATCGTCGAGCTACAAACGGCACGCGACAGTCAGCAGAAGCACGGGGCGGTTGTGCCGGGCTTGCAGCCTGTCGCTTGCGGGTGAGCATGATACCCCACGCCAGCCCGTTACCGAATGTCCGTGGTCAACGCGCCTTGAGCTGGCGATCAATGGCATCCATCAGCTGGCCGCCGATGTCGGTGCCGTAGGCGGCGTCGATTTCGCGGATGCAGGTGGGGCTGGTCACGTTGATCTCGGTGAGGTAGTCGCCAATCACGTCCAGGCCGACGAACAGCAGGCCTTTCTCGCGCAGTGTCGGGCCCACCTGGGCCGCGATCCAGCGGTCGCGCTCGCTCAAGGGGCGTGCCTCGCCGCGACCACCGGCTGCCAGGTTACCCCGGGTTTCGCCGCTGGCCGGAATACGGGCCAGGCAGTAGTCGATCGGCTCCCCCCCCCCCNNCCCGTCGATCATCAGGATGCGTTTGTCACCGTCCTTGATCGCCGGCAGGTAGGCCTGGGCCATGATCTGTTGAGTGCCCAGCAGGGTCAGGGTTTCGAGGATCACCGACAGGTTTGGGTCGCCCGCCCGGTGACGGAAGATCGACGTGCCGCCCATGCCATCCAGGGGCTTGAGGATCACATCGCCATGCTCGGCGGCGAATGCGCGGATGATGTCCGGGCGGCGGCTGACCAGGGTAGGCGGGGTGCACTGCGGGAACAGCGTGGCGAACAGCTTTTCGTTGCAGTCACGCAGGCTCTGGGGGCGGTTGACCACCAGCACGCCTTCGCTTTCGGCCTGTTCGAGCAGGTAGGTGCTGTAGACGAATTCCAGGTCGAAAGGCGGGTCCTTGCGCATCAGGATCACGTCCAGTTCGGCCAGGGCGCTGTCCTGCTCCTCGCCCAGCTCGAACCAGCGGGCCGGGTCTGCGAACACCGTCAATGGGCGCATGCGCGCACGGGCCTTGCCTTCGCCTTGATACAGGTCGCGCTGCTCCATGTAGAACAGGCTCCAGCCGCGTGCCTGGGCAGCCAGCAGCATGGCCAGCGAACTGTCCTTCTTGTAGGAGATGGACGCAATAGGGTCCATGACAATGCCGAGGCGAACGCTCATGGGGTGGTTCCTCTTGGCGGCGTGGCCGCGATGGATCGAAAGAAAAGTGGCTCAGGGTGGCGCCGCCAACGCCGCCGGTCAAGGGGCGCGGCAGATGGAATGGCTACCCGGACTGTGCTAAAAATGCAGCTTCAAGCCTTTGGCTACACGCTTCAAGCGAAAAGCGGCCATGGGCCCATGGGGCTTTCCTGTCGCGTGCCGCTTGCACCATGCAGCTCAATTCCCCCGGGTAGGCGTCTATGGAACAACCCCTGAAAGTGATGGTGATCGACGATTCACGCACCATTCGCCGCACGGCGCAGATGCTGCTCAGTGAGGTGGGCTGCGAGGTCATCACTGCCAGCGATGGCTTCGATGCCCTGGCCAAGATCGTCGATCACAACCCGGCCGTGATCTTCGTCGATGTCTTGATGCCGCGCCTGGACGGCTACCAGACGTGCGCGGTGATCAAGCAGAACAGCACCTTCAAGGACGTCCCGGTGATTCTGTTGTCGTCGCGCGACGGTTTGTTCGACAAGGCCCGCGGGCGTGTGGTCGGTTCTGATCAGTTTCTGACCAAGCCGTTTACCAAGGAAGAACTGATCGAGGCAATACAGGCCCATGTGCCTGGGTTTGCCACAGCCCAACAAACAGCACCCTGACCGTGCCCTGCCCTGGCACGGTCTTACGAATCCTGATGGGGAACCAGTATGGCCCGCGTTCTGATTGTCGACGATTCGCCGACAGAAATGTATAAGTTGACCCAATGGCTGGAAAAGCACGGGCACGAGGTACTCAAGGCCAATAACGGCGCCGATGGCGTGGCCCTTGCCCGGCAAGAGAAGCCGGATGCAGTGCTCATGGACATCGTGATGCCAGGCATGAACGGCTTCCAGGCCACTCGCCAGCTCAGCAAGGACCCGGAGACCAAGGCCATTCCGGTCATTGTGGTGACCACCAAGGACCAGGAGACCGACCGCATCTGGGCGACGCGCCAGGGCGCACGTGACTTCCTGACCAAGCCCGTGGAAGAAGATGCGCTGGTGCGCAAGCTCCAAGAGGTGCTGGGGGCTTGACCACACGCCCGCAGGGGGCGTCGCTGACCGCCTTCGAACTGTTGCTGGATATCGATCGCCGCTGCCGGCTGCTGGTGGCCGACCAGCCAGCTTCGGGTGACAGGTTGCAGCAGTGGAGCGGCATCGGTTTTCGTGTAGCCGGGCAATGGTTCGTCGCCCCCATGGGCGAGGTGGCCGAAGTGCTGCGTGAGCCCCGCAGTAGCCGAGTACCCGGTGTACAACCCTGGGTATGCGGGGTGGCCAATCTGCGTGGCCGGCTACTGCCCGTGATGGACCTGGGCCGTTTCCTCGGCCTGGGCAGTGCCGTGCCAGGCAAGCAGCGCCGCGTCCTGGTGCTCGATCACGAGGCGCTTTTCGTTGGCCTGCTGGTGGACGAAGTGGTGGGCCTGCAGCACTTTGCTATCGACAGCCTGCAACCTGCGCTGCCAGTGACCGATGCTGCCGGGCCCTTCGTTCAGGGGCGCTTCGAACGCGACCACGACTACTGGGCGATCTTCAGCCCCTTTGCCCTGGCCCAGGCACCGGGCTTTCTCGATGTGGCGTTATAGGACCTTGCAAACGTGAACCAGCCTGCTCCCCCCGTCACCGCCACCACCGTGAGCCCCCGCACCCGCAGCATTGCGCAGATCACCGTGCTGTTCCTGATCCTGATCCTCTCGATCATTCTGCTGTTCGCCAATTTCGCCTACCTCAACACCCAGTCCAACTACGACAAGCAGTACATCGGCCATGCCGGCGAGCTGCGCGTGTTGTCGCAGCGCATTGCCAAGAACGCCACTGAAGCGGCTGCCGGCAAGGGTGTGGCCTTCAGGCTGCTGTCCGATGCGCGCAACGACTTCGAGCGTCGCTGGGGCTACCTGCGCGAAGGCGACAAGGCCACTGGCCTGCCCGCAGCGCCACCCTCGGTGCGCGAAGAAATGGAAGCGGTGCGCGATGACTGGGAGAGCCTGCGCAAGAGCACCGACACCATCCTGGCCAGCGAACAGACCGTGCTGTCCTTGCACCAGGTGGCGGCAACCCTGGCCGAAACCGTCCCGCAGTTGCAGGTCGAATACGAAAAAGTGGTCGAAATTCTGCTGCAAAGTGGCGCCCCGGCCAGCCAGGTCGCCGTGGCTCAGCGCCAACTGCTGTTGGCCGAACGTATCCTGGGGTCGGTCAATACCGTACTGGCCGGCGATGCGGCGGCGGCGCAGGCCGCCGATGCCTTCGGCCGTGATGCCGGCCGCTTCGGCCAGGTGCTTGAGGGCATGCTCAAGGGCGACGCTGGCATTGGCGTTACCCGTGTCGAGGACGCCGATGCCAGGGCGCGGCTGGCGGAAATCGCCGAGCTGTTCCAGTTCGTGGCAGGCTCGGTCGATGAAATTCTCGAAACCTCGCCGGAGCTGTTCCGGGTGCGGGAGGCGGCCGGCAGCATCTTCAGCCTGTCGCAGACCTTGCTCGAGGAAGCCTCGCACCTGGCCAACGGGTTCGAAAACCTGGCCAGCGGGCGCACGCTCGATACCGTTGGGGGGTATGCACTGGGCTTGTTGGCGCTGGCCTCGATCATCCTCATCGGCCTGGTCATGGTGCGCACCACCAACCGTCAGTTGCGTGAGACCGCCGAAAAGAACGAACGCAACCAGCAGGCGATCATGCGCCTGCTCGATGAAATCGAAGAGTTGGCAGATGGCGACCTGACGGTGACCGTGTCGGTGACCGAAGACTTCACCGGCGCCATTGCCGACTCCATCAACTATTCCGTCGACCAATTGCGCGACCTGGTCGCCACCATCAACCACAGCGCGGTGCAGGTCGCCTCGGCGGTGCAGGATACGCAGAACACGGCCCGCCAGTTGGCCAAGGCATCCGAGCAACAGGCCGAGCAGATCAGCGAGGCCTCCGAGGCAGTCGGGGACATGGTCGAGTCGATCGACCGTGTTTCGGCCCATGCCTACGAGTCGGCCAAGGTCGCCGAGCGGTCCGTGGCCATTGCCAACAAAGGCAATGAGGTGGTGCACAACACCATCGACGGCATGAACAACATTCGCGAGCAGATCCAGGACACCGCCAAGCGCATCAAGCGCCTGGGCGAATCGTCCCAGGAGATCGGCGATATCGTGAGCCTGATCGACGACATTGCCGACCAGACCAATATCCTGGCCTTGAACGCCGCGATCCAGGCCTCGCTGGCCGGTGAGGCAGGGCGGGGGTTCGCCGTGGTCGCGGACGAGGTCCAGCGCCTGGCCGAGCGCTCGTCCTCTGCCACGCGGCAGATCGAAGCCCTGGTGCGGACCATTCAGGCCGACACCAACGAAGCGGTCATTTCCATGGAACAGACCACGGCCGAAGTCGTGCGCGGCGCCAGGCTGGCGCAGGACGCCGGCGTGGCGCTGGCTGAGATCGAAGGGGTTTCGCAGAACCTTGCCGACCTTATCCACAGCATTTCCGATGCGGCCCAATTGCAGACGTCCTCGGCGGGCCAGATCTCACACACCATGGCCGTCATCCAGCAGATCACCGCCCAGACGTCCGCAGGTTCCAGCGCCACCGCCGACAGCATTCGTCACCTGGCGCGCATGGCCAGCGAGATGCGCCGTTCGGTCTCCGGATTCACCCTGCCGGCACCTGCCGAGCCCCATTGAGAAATGCCCATGTCCACGCCCATGCCCGGCCCCATTGCTGGCCCTGCCCGCCACGATACCGTGGGCCTGGCCTGGACCAAGGCTGCCCTGCTCGATTGCCTGGGGCAGGGGCGCCAGGCGCTGGAACGCTTTGCTGGCGAGCCTGAAGACCTGTCGTTACTCACCTTCGTGGCGGACAACCTGCACCAGGTACACGGTTGCCTGGTGATGCTGGAGTTGCCTGGGGCAACGCGCCTTGCCCAGGAGCTGGAGATGCTCGTGACCGACCTGGCCAACGGTAAGGTCACCCCGCGAGGCGACTGCCTGGGCGCGTTGTTCAAGGGCCTGGAGCTGTTGCCTTCCTACCTGGAACGTCTGCGCGGTGCACGCCATGACTTGCCACTGGTGATGTTGCCGCTCCTGAACCAGCTGCGTGCCTGCCGGGGCGCGGAACCGGTGGTTCATGGCCGCCTGCTCGGCAATGCAGGCCAGCGTCTGGCAGGTGCCCAGGACCTGGCGAACCTTGACGTGTCATTGGGCAACTGGCGCGAGCAGTTGCAGGCTGGGGAGGGCCGCGACGCGCTAAGGTCGGTAGTGGCGGCATTGTGTGACGACCTCATGCGCATCAAGGACCGCCTGGACCAGTTCGTGCGCAGCGACCGGCAGCACAATGAACAACTGGAGGTGTTGCTCGCGCCCCTGCGCCACGTGGCCGATACCCTGGCCGTGCTGGGTTTCCAGCAGCCGCGTCGGGTCATCATCGATCAAGTGATGACGCTGCAAGGGCTGGCCGAGGGCGATCGGGCCGTGGATGACGCGGTGCTGATGGATGTGGCGGGGGCCTTGTTGTACGTGGAAGCCACGCTCAACGGCATGGTCGGGCCACTCGAAGAAGGGGGGGAGCCAGGCCTGCCGGGCGCCGATGTCGCCGAGATTCGCCTGGTCGTGCTGCGAGAGTCGCTGAACGTGTTGCAGCAGGCCAAGGACCTGATGGGCGATTGCCTGGAGTCGGGCTGGCCCCGTCAGCACTTGCAGGCCTTGCCAGGCTTGCTCCAGCAGGTGCGCGGCGCCCTGGCCATGCTGATGTTGCCGGCCGCTGCCGAGGTGTTCGCGCGCTGCACGGTGTTTGTCCAGGGCTGGGTACAACAGGCGCAGGCCGACCCCTCGTCCGAGGAACTGACGCTGCTGGCCGAAGCCTTGAGCGCTGGCGAATGCTATCTGCAATGGCGCGTGGCCGACCCGCTGGCCGACGCTCAGCGCTTCATCGTCATGGCTCGCGAGCGCCTGGGGGCGTTGGGCGTGCACTGTTCCACCGTTGAAGAGCATGCCGATCTGGAAGAGTCGGATGGCCTTCAGGACGAATTGCGTGGCGTATTCATCGAAGAAGCCCAAGCATTGCTTCAGGACATTGAGCGGCACTGGTTGACTTGGCGTGCCGACCACCAGCAGCACAACGCGCTGATCGAAGTGCATAGGGCATTGCATACGCTCAAGGGCGCAGGCCGCCTGGTGCATGCCCAGGCGTTGGCAGAGCTGGCCTGGGCCGCCGAGCACTTGCTCAACCGTGTGCTTGCCGGCCGCAACGTGCTTGGTGCGGACGGGCAGATGGCGCTTGAGCAAGCGTTCGCGCAACTGCCCGAGGTGCTCGCCGACTTCGCCGCGGGGCACCTGCCGCATGTGAGCGCCGTACAGCAACTGGTGGGCCACCTGCATGCCCTTGCCGAGCGCGACCTGCCAGCCGCGGCCAGCGCGCAGGGGCTCGACCCGCAGTTACTGGACATCTTCCGTGGCGAGGCCCAAGGCCACCTGGCCAGCCTCGACGGGTTCCTGGCAAATGCCCAGCACGGCGTTCCTGTAGACGACGCCCTGCAGCGGGCCTTGCACACCCTCAAGGGCAGTGCGGCCATGGCCGGAGTTGTGCCCATCGCCGAACTTGCCACCGTGTTCGACCGACTGGTGCGCGAGTACAAGGCGCACGACCTGCTGCTCGATGAAACGGAGCTGCACTGGCTCAAGTCCGTCGCCTCGATGTTCGGGCAGGGCCTGGCGCAGTTATCCACCACCCCGTTCGAGCCACTGCCTGGTGCGGCCCAATTGATCGAGCAGGTCGAGTTGGCCATCGATACGCGCATCGCCGCCCTGGGCGGCGATGCGCATGCCTCGACCGGCAACGCCCGCGACCCGCAACAGGTCGCAGCTTTCCTGTCGCAAGCCATGGATCGTTTGCTGGACGCCGAGTCGTTGCTGGCCGACTGGCAGCGGCGCCCGGCTCAACGGGCGGCCTTGGAGACACTGTTCGATGACATGACCGAGCTTGCCCATGCCGCCCATTCGGCCGATCTGTGGCAGGTGGATGAGGTGTGCGAAGCCTTGCTGGACCTGTACGGTGCAGTGGAGGAGGGCAGCCTGCCTGCCGATGCGCAGTTCTTCACCCATGCCCAGCACGCCCACGAGGCGCTGCTGGACATGCTCGACGAGCTGGCTGCCGGCCAGGACGTCGTCCCGCGTACGCCGCTGGTGGCTCGCCTGCGCGAACTTCAGGGGCAAGGGCTTGCACCCGATGCCACCGGGCGCGTGGGCCTCGACAGCGTCACACCGCTGCACCCGGACATGGACGTGCAACTGATCGACACGCCAGCCCCAGACCTGGCCCTCGACCCCGCGCCAGTGCCGCCGTCACAAGCTCCGGAAAGCGCCGGGGAAGAGCTGATGGAGGTTTTCCTCGAAGAAAGCTCGGACATCGTCGAGAGCGCCGCTGCAGCGCTGGCGCGATGGCAGGCCGACCCGCGCAGCACGGTGGAGGTGGACAACCTGATGCGCGACCTGCACACCCTCAAAGGGGTGGCACGCATGGTCGAAATCGGCCCCATCGGTGACCTGGCCCATGAACTGGAATTTTTGTACGAGTTGCTCGCGGCAGGGCGCCTGCCACCGAGCGGGGCCCTGTTCTCGCTGTTGCAGAACTGCCACGACCGCCTGGCGCACATGCTCGATGCGGTGCGCCTGGGGCAACCGCTGCACGCCGCCACGGCGCTGATCGATTACATCCGCAACTTCAGCAGCGCAGGCCTGACCGATAGCGCGGCCGGCACCAGCCCGGTCGAAACTGCCGCCAGCGAAGGTCCGGCAGTAACCCCCGAGCGAGTGCCGGGGGACATGGTCAAGGTCGATGCCGAACTGCTGGACGACCTGGGCAACCTGGCCGGTGAGCACTCGATCATCCGTGGACGCATCGAGCAGCAGGTCAATGACGCCCAGTTCACCCTCAACGAAATGGAAACCACACTCGAGCGCATGCGTGACCAGCTGCTGCGCCTGGATATCGAAACTCAGGGTCGGATCTCCAGCCGCCAGCAGCTGGAGGGCGATGTCTATGAAGACTTCGACCCCCTGGAAATGGACCGCCACTCCCAGTTGCAGCAGTTGTCGCGGGCGCTGTTCGAGTCGGCCTCGGACCTGCTGGACCTGAAGGAAACCATGGCCCAGCGCGCCCAGGAAGCCTACGGCCTGCTCCAGCAGCAGGCGCGGGTCAACAGCCAGCTTCAGGAAGGCCTGACGGCAACGTTGATGGTGCCTTTCGAACGCCTGGTGCCGCGCTTGCAGCGCGTGGTGCGGCAGGTGGCGAGCGAGCTGGGCAAGCAGGTCGAGCTGGTGGTGGGCAACGCCGAGGGCGAGCTGGACCGCAGTGTGCTGGAACGCATGGTGGCGCCGCTTGAACACATGTTGCGCAATGCCGTCGACCATGGCCTGGAAAGCCGCGAAGCCCGATTGGCTGCGGGTAAGCCCGAGCAGGGCACGATCCACCTGAACCTGCTGCACGAGGGGGCGGACATCGTCATCGAGATGACCGACGATGGCGCCGGCGTACCCCTACAAGCCGTCCGGCTCAAGGCGATCAAGCGCGGCCTGCTCGACCCGCAGGCACAGCTGAGCGACCACGAGATACTGCAGTTCATCCTCAGGCCGGGCTTTTCCACGGCCGAAAAGATCACGCAGATCTCAGGGCGAGGCCTGGGCATGGACGTGGTCCACGAGGAGGTCAAGCAGTTGGGCGGCTCGATGACCATCGAGTCGGCCCAGGGCAAAGGGGCGCGTTTTCAGATTCGCCTGCCGTTCACGGTGTCGATCAACCGCGCGCTGATGGTGCACCTGGGCGACGAGCAGTACGCCATCCCGCTCAACACCATCGAAGGCATCGTGAGGGTACCGCCCGCTGAGCTGGCAGGTTGCTACGAGCAGGAGCCGCCGCGCTACACCTACGCAGGCCATCAGTACCAGCTGCGCTACCTGGGCGAGCTGGTGCAGGGCGCGCCGCGTCCTACGCTGCTGGGCCAGAGCGTGCCGCTGCCCTTGTTGCTGGTGCATTCACAGGAGCAGTCGTTCGCCATTCAGGTCGACAGCCTGTCGCCCAGCCGGGAGATCGTGGTCAAAAGCCTGGGCCCGCAGTTTGCGGCCGTTGCCGGCCTGTCGGGTGCAACGCTGCTGGGGGATGGGCGCGTCGTGTTGATTCTCGACCTGTTGGGGCAATTGCGTGGCCAGCAGCGGCGGCTTGCTCGTTTGCCTGGAGGCACGCCGCGTGGGTTGCTGCCGGCAGCGACCCCGGACCGCACCTTGCTGGTGATGGTGGTAGACGATTCGGTCACGGTGCGCAAGGTCACCAGCCGCCTGCTTGAGCGCCATGGCATGAGCGTCATCACCGCCAAGGACGGGGTGGATGCCATGGCGGTGCTGGAAGGGCACCGGCCCGATGTGTTGCTGCTGGATATCGAAATGCCGCGCATGGACGGTTTCGAAGTGGCGACCCGCATTCGCCAGGACGCCCGCCTCAAGGCGCTGCCCATCATCATGATCACCTCGCGTACGGGGCACAAGCACCGCGACCGAGCCATGGCCATCGGGGTCAACGAATACCTCGGCAAGCCTTATCAGGAGTCGGTCTTGCTGCACAGCATCCTCCGGTGGAGCCAGTCCCATGCTTGAACTGATAGCCGGGCAGCGCAGCAGCCTTACCGGGCTGTTGCTGCCATTGGGCGACCGTACGTTAGTGCTGCCCAATGTGGCCGTAGCCGAACTCAGTGGGCTGCGCAATGTAGCGTGTCAGCGCGGTGACCTGCCCTGGCACCTGGGCTGGGTCGACTGGCGCCAGCAGCGCTTGCCCCTGATCGGTTTCGAAGCGGCCTGTGACAGCCATACGCCCTGTGGAGAACGGGCCCGGGTGGTGGTGCTCAACGCACTGGGCGACACGGGCTTGCGTTACCTGGCCTTGTTGCTGCAAGACATACCGCGCTCGTGCAAGCTCGACAGCCAGCTCAACTACGTTGACGTGGCGTTGGCACCCCTTGAGTTGGCCGCTGTCCAGGTAGGGGATCAGGTGGCGCGCGTGCCTGACCTGGTCGGGCTCGAGCGCCTGGTCAGGGACGCACAGCGCAGCGGCAGGCTGCAAACGCCGGGTTAGAGCGTGCCGCCGGTACGCGTCGAGTGTCGCGGCTGAAACTAGCTGGGTTTCGAAAGGTCTTTAAGTGCATGTATTACGGTGAACGCTTCAATGCCTGGACCCACTTGGTGGGTGCGTTGCTGGCAGGCCTCGGTGCCCTCTGGCTGATCATCGGCGCCATCTTGCAGGGGGACCCCTGGAAGATCGTCAGTTTCTCCATCTACGGTGGCACGCTGCTGTTGCTGTACAGCATTTCCACGCTGTATCACAGCACGCGAGGGCGGGCGAAGGTGATCATGCGCAAGCTCGATCACCTCTCCATCTACCTGCTGATCGCCGGGAGCTACACGCCCTTCTGCCTGATCAGCCTGCGCGGGCCCTGGGGCTGGAGCCTGTTCGGCATCGTCTGGGGGCTGGCCGTACTGGGCATGTTGCAGGAAATCAAGCCCCGCTCCGAAGCACGCGTCTTGTCCATCGTGATCTACGCCGTGATGGGCTGGATCGTGCTGGTCGCGGTCAACCCGTTGCTGGAGGCGCTGGGTACGGCCGGTTTTGCCTGGTTGGCCGCAGGGGGCGTGTTCTACACCGTGGGCATCATATTTTTCGCATTCGACCGGCGCTTTCGCCACTGGCATGGCATCTGGCACCTGTTCGTGATTGCCGGCAGCCTGATGCATTTCGTGGCAGTGTCGCACTACGTGCGCTGATGAACCCAGCCTGTGAGCAGCCTCTGCTCCCCTGAGAAGGCTTAGAAATCGCCCCAGAGCTGTTGCGCCACCGAAAGGGCTACCACCGGCGCAGTTTCAGTGCGCAATACCCGCGGGCCAAGGCGCGCTGCATGAAAGCCCGCTGCCTTGGCCTGCTCGACCTCGGGTTCGCTCAAGCCGCCTTCGGGACCGATCAGAAAAGCCAGGCTTGCCGGTCTGGCATGGCTGACCAACGGTTCGGCCACCGGGTGCAACACCAGCTTGAGCTGCGCCTGGGTTGCGGCCAGCCACTCAGTCAAGGTGATGGGTGGGTGGATGATCGGCAGGCTGGAGCGGCCACACTGTTCGCAGGCGCTGATCGCCACTTGCCGCCAGTGGGCCAGGCGTTTGTCGGCACGCTCGTCCTTCAGGCGCACCTCGCACCGCTCGCTGACGATCGGGGTGATTTCATTGGCGCCCAGCTCAGTGGCTTTCTGGATGGCCCAGTCCATACGCTCGCCCCGCGACAGCCCTTGACCCAGGTGCACCTGCAGGGGGGAATCGGCCTGGCCAGCGAATGCCTGGTCCAGGCTCACACGCACGGCCTTCTTGCCCACCTCCAGCAACTGCCCACGGTATTCCTGGCCGCTGCCGTCGAACAGCTGCACGGGGTCACCCGCCGCCATGCGCAATACGCGGCCGATGTAGTGGGCCTGTGCCTCGGGCAGGTCGTGTTCCCCAAGGCTCAGGGTAGCGTCGATGAAAAAGCGGGACAGTCTCATGGGTAAGCTCTGAAAAGGTAAGGACAACCGGAAGGCCCGCGCTGGCATGACGCATGCGCAGCGCAGGTTCCGGCGCGGTCGAAGGCCTGACCTTCGCCCCGTAATCAGCCCGGATCGCGAAAATCCGGGTGGAAGGTGCTGGGCACCGTCACGCAGGTGCTGTCGCGGGTGGCGATGTCGATGCCTTCGCTGGCCACTTCGGCCAGGAAGTCGATCTGTTCGGGCGTGATGATATACGGTGGCAGGAAATACACCACACTGCCCAGCGGACGCAGCAGCGCGCCACGGGTCAGGGCATGCTCGAACACTTTAAGGCCGCGTCGCGCCTGCCAGGGGTAGGGCACTTTGCCGGCTTTGTCCTGGACCATTTCGATGGCCAGGACCATGCCGGTCTGGCGAATCTCGGCCACATGGGCATGGTCGGCCAGATGCGCGGTGGCGGTGGCCATGCGCGTGGCCAGCGCCTTGTTGGCCTCGATCACGTTATCCTGCTCGAAGATGTCGAGGGTGGCCAATGCGGCCGCGCACGCCAGTGGGTTACCCGTGTAGCTGTGCGAATGCAGGAACGCGCGCAAGGTGCGGTAGTCGTCATAGAACGCCTGGTACACCTTGTCGGTGGTCAGGCAGGCGGCCAGGGGCAGATACCCCCCGGTCAGGGCCTTGGACAGGCACAGGAAGTCCGGGCGAATACCTGCCTGCTCGCAGGCGAACATCGTGCCCGTACGACCGAAGCCAACCGCGATCTCGTCATGGATCAGGTGCACGTCGTAGCGATCGCAGGCTTCGCGCAAAAGCTTGAGATAGACCGGATGGTACATGCGCATGCCGCCGGCGCCCTGGATCAACGGCTCGATGATGACCGCGCTGATCGAGGCATGATGCTCGGCCAAGGTCTGCTCCATGACTTGGAACAGGGTGCGCGAATGCGCCTCCCAGCTGACGCCCTCCGGACGCAGGTAGCAATCGGGGCTTGGGACTTTCAGGGTGTCGAGCAGCAACGCCTTGTAGGTTTCGGTGAACAGCGGGACATCACCGACGGACATGGCCGCGATGGTTTCACCGTGATAGCTGTTGGTCAGGGTGACGAACCGCTTCTTGTCCGGCTTGCCGACGTTCTGCCAGTAGTGGAAGCTCATCTTCAGCGCCACTTCGATGCACGAGGAGCCATTGTCGGCGTAGAACACCCGGTCGAGCCCAGCCGGTGTCATGGCCACCAGGCGTTCGGACAGCTCGATCACAGGCTGGTGGCTAAAGCCTGCCAGAATAACGTGCTCAAGCTGGTCGACCTGCTCCTTGATGCGCTGATTGATACGCGGGTTGGCATGGCCGAACACGTTGACCCACCAGCTGCTCACGGCATCCAGGTAGCGCCGGCCCTCGAAATCCTCGAGCCACACGCCTTCCCCGCGCTTGATCGGTATCAGCGGCAGTTGCTCGTGGTCTTTCATCTGGGTGCAGGGGTGCCAGAGGACCTTGAGGTCGCGCTGCATCCACTGATCATTGAGGCCCATGAGCATTTCTCCTGGCTTGGCGGCGTGGGGGCGTAAGCCTAAGCAATGGCACGGGTGAGAACAACCCGCCAGAAAATGTCATTTAGCCAGACCACTTGATGTCACTACGCTGGCAGCCCTGGCAGCGGTGACGTATTCTAGCGCCTCTCTCGGGGCATCCCGCCTCTCTCTGTTTTCTGCAACCTTTGACTCGGAGTTCGCCAACATGGCTGCTGCTTGGGTGCGCCTGTGCGCGTTGGTATTGATTGGTGTTTCCAGCGGTGCCGCGCTGGCGAGTGACAAGATGCCTACGGCAATCGTCGTGGGTGGCGGCATGGCAGGCCTGACCGCAGCTTATGAGCTGCAGAACAAGGGCTGGCAGGTGACCTTGCTCGAAGCCAAGGCAGGCATGGGCGGCCGCTCGGGCCTGGCCACCAGCGAATGGATTGGCAATACCAAGGCGCAGCCTGTACTCAACCAGTACGTTGATCGCTTCAAGCTCGACACGCTGCCAGCGCCGGAATTCGTGCGCACCCCTGGCTACCTGATCGATGGCGAGTATTTCAGCGCCGCAGACCTGGCCCTCAAGCAGCCGGCCACGGCCGAAGCCCTCAAGCGCTACGAGAAAACCCTGGACGACCTGGCCCGTTCGATCGACGATCCGCTCAACCCCCAGGCGACCAGCACCCTGTTCGCCCTGGACCAGATCAACGTGTCCTCCTGGCTGGACAAGTTGCAGCTGCCTGCCACCGCCCGTCAGCTGGTCAACCAGCAGATCCGCAGCCGCTACGACGAGCCATCGCGCTTGTCGCTGTTGTATTTCGCCCAGCAGAACCGCGTCTACCGTGACGTGAGCGTCCGTGACCTGCGTGCAGCGCGGCTTCCTGGCGGCAGCCCGGTGTTGGCGCAGGCATTCGTCAAGCAACTGAAGACCATCAAGACCGACTCGCCGGTAAGTGCAATCGTTCAGGACAAGGATGGCGTCACCGTGAAAGTCGGCAGCGTGGGTTATCGCGCCGATTACGTGGTGATGGCCGTGCCCCTGCGCGCACTGGCCAAGATCCAGATGACACCTGGCCTGGATAACCAGCATGTGGCGGCGCTCAAGGGCACCAACTACGGCTGGCGCGACCAGGTCATGCTCAAGTTCAAGAAACCGGTGTGGGAAAGCCGGGCGCGCATGTCGGGCGAGATCTTCAGCAATACCGGCCTGGGCATGTTGTGGATCGAGCCGGCCCTCAAGGGCGGTGCCAATGTGGTGATCAACCTTTCCGGCGACAACGCCCGCCTGCTGCAGGCCTTTGGCGACAAGCAAATGGTCGACCAGGTGCTCATTCGCCTGCACACCTTCTACCCTCAGGCCCGCGGCGCCTTCACCGGCTATGAAGTCAAGCGCTACAGCGCCGATGCCGGCACCGGGGGTGCCTACCTGGCCTATGGACCTGGCCAGATCAGCAAGTACTGGCGTCTTTGGGAGCGCCCGGTGCAACGCATCGCGTTTGCCGGTGAGCACACCGATGCCCTGTACCCAGGCACGCTTGAAGGCGCACTGCGTAGCGGTCAACGGGCTGCCGGCCAAGTGCAGGACCTGCTGGCCGGCAAGTCGTTCGACCCAGTCAAGGCCGTGCCGGCTGCCGCGACAGCCGCAGCAGGTGCGGCAGCGGCCAAGAGCAAGGGCAATTTCTTCACCAACCTCTTCGGCGGCGCGTCCAACAAAGACAAGGCAGGCGACCAAGCGCCGGCCAAGCCTGAGGCCCAATCGACCGACGCGACGGGTCAGAAGAAGCCAGGGTTCTTCGCTCGGCTGTTCGGCGCCAAGGAAACCCCAGCGCCAGAGCCTCAACCGGCGGCAAAGGCCGCTGACGTAGCACCTGTAGCACCCCCCGTCGCGCAGCCTGCAGCGCAAGCGCCACAACAGGCACCGGCCAGCCCGGCGCCCGCCGTCAAGGCAGCACCCACCAAGGCAGCAGCCACCAAGGCCGCCCCGGTCAAGCAGGCGCCGGCCCACAAGCCAGCGGCCAAATCGGCCCACAAGCCAGCTCACAAGCCTGCCGACAGCAAAAAAGCGGCTACCAAGCCGGCGCCAGCCAAGAAGCCTTTGACCGATAGCCAGGCCAAAGCGAGCTGATACCGCCGGCCTGCCCGGCACCGCCCCGGCGGCGCCTAACCGCAGGGCTCAGCCACTCGACTGAGCCCTGTGCCATGCGCATTGATCGAAGCGCTCGCTACCTGATATCGGCGTTAACGTTTCCTTAATAGCCTTCTATGAAAATTGCTATCGGATTTGTCGATAATCCAAAGCAAGTTTTTCCGCTTTTATTCGATACGTTTGACGCTAGTCTTTGCATAGCTTTCACGGGGAAGAACGCCAACATGCAAGTGCGCAATTCATCTTCACGTTACGGCGCTGTCAGCATTCTCATGCACTGGGGCGTGGCGCTGACCGTCTTCAGTCTTTTCGGCCTCGGGTTGTGGATGGTCGGGCTCGACTACTATGACCCATGGCGCAAGGCCGGCCCAGACCTGCATAAAAGCATTGGTCTGATGCTGCTGGCGGTGATGCTGTTGCGCGTGCTGTGGCGTTTTGTGAGCCCGCCGCCGCCGGCACTTGCCAGTTATGGCCCGCTCACCCGATTGGGTGCCAAGCTGGGGCATCTGGCCCTGTACCTGGGGTTGTTCGCCGTGATGATTGCCGGTTACCTGATTTCCACCGCCGACGGCGTGGGGATCCCGGTGTTTGGCCTGTTCGAGGTGCCTGCCCTGGTCAGCAATCTGCCAGACCAGGCGGATCTGGCCGGTGTCATCCACCTGTGGCTGGCGTGGGGGGTGGTGGTTTTTGCGGGGTTGCATGCCCTGGCCGCACTCAAGCACCATTTCATCGACCGTGACGCGACCCTCATGCGTATGCTGGGCCGCAAAGCTTGACGCTCAACCTCAATCGCAAAGGAAGGAAGTAACGATGTTGAAAAAGACTTTTGCCGCTCTGGCGCTCGGTACTGCTCTGTTCTCCGCTGGCCAGGCCATGGCAGCCGAGTACAAGATCGACAAGGAAGGCCAGCACGCTTTCGTGGACTGGAAGATCAGCCACCTGGGCTACAGCTTCATTCACGGTACGTTCAAGGATTTCGACGGTAACTTCACGTGGGACAGTGCCAAGCCTGAAGCCAGCAAGATCAGTGTCGACCTGAAAACCGCCAGCCTGTGGTCGAACCACGCCGAGCGTGACAAGCACATTGCCAGCCCCGACTTCCTGGACGTTAAGAAGTATCCGGATGCCAAGTTCGTGTCCACCAGCGTCAAGTCCACCGGTGACAAGACCGCTGACGTCATGGGTGACCTGACCCTGCACGGCGTGACCAAGCCGGTGACTTTCAAGGCCACCTTCAACGGTGAAGGCAAGGACCCATGGGGCGGTGAGCGCGCTGGCTTCAATGCCACCACCACCTTGAACCTGAATGACTTTGGCATCGAAGGCCCAGGCCCAACCTCGCAGACGCTGGATCTGGATATCAGTGTCGAAGGCGTGAAGCAGAAGTAATACGTGTCAGCCGAATGAAAAACGGGGCCGCTTGCGGCCCCGTTTTCGTTTACGACCCCTTGCGGGTCAGCAGTGCCGGGCGTTCGCCCCGCGGACGGCTTGGCAGATCGTCCAGTTGCTCGGGGGTCGGATAACGGTCCAGCTTGGATTCCTTGCGGATGATCACAGGCTGATGCTGTGGCTGGCGCGTGTTGCCTACGGCCGGTTCCTGGCGGGCAGCTGCGTCACGCGGTGGGCGACCACCACGCGCGCCGCCGTCACGACGAGCAGTGCCGCCATTATTGGCACGAGGCGGGCGTTTCTCACCACCGCCAGTACGGGGTTGACCGTTGTTGCGGCCTTGACCACCGGCATTGGTACGCGGCGTACCTCCTTGCGGTTGACTACCATTACCGGCTGGGCGACGGTTGCGGCCTTGGCCCTTGCCATTCTGGTACGGGCTCACGTAGTCAGCCCGGTTACCGAAGTTATCCACATCGTCATCCAGAAACTCTTCCGGATCGCGGTTGGGCTGCATGGCCGGAGGGGTCGCGTTGCTGGCCTGTTGCTGACGAGGCTTCTTGTCACGTGGCTTGCGCGGCTGTTGCTGCCTGTCGCCGGACTTTTCCTTGTCAGCGGGTTTGTCCGCAGCCTGCTGGCGGGTTTTGCCCTTGTCCTTGCCCTTATCCTTGCGGCCACCGTTGGCGTCCTTGCTGCCCTCGCCGCGGGCCTGCTGACCACGACCGCCACGGCCATTGGGCTGCTGGCGTTCGCGGACTTCAGGCTTCTCGGCCTCGACCTGGCTGGCATCGAAGCCCATCAGGTCGCCGTCAGCGATCTTCTGACGGGTCACGCGCTCGATACTCTTGAGCAGTTTCTCCTCGTCAGGTGCCACCAGGGAAATGGCCTCGCCAGAGCGACCGGCGCGGCCAGTACGGCCAATGCGGTGCACGTAATCTTCTTCGACGTTGGGCAGCTCGAAGTTGACGACGTGGGGCAGTTGGTCGATGTCCAGGCCACGGGCGGCGATGTCGGTGGCGACCAGCACGCGAATGTTGTTGGCCTTGAAGTCAGCCAAGGCCTTGGTGCGTGCGTTCTGGCTCTTGTTGCCATGGATGGCTGCGGCAGTCAGGCCGTGCTTTTCCAGGTACTCGGCCAGGCGGTTGGCGCCATGCTTGGTACGGGTGAAGACCAGTACCTGCTCCCACGCACCCAGGGTGATCAAGTGCGCCAGCAGGGCACGCTTGTGGCTGGCCGGCAGGCGGTAGACACGCTGCTCGATGCGCTCGACGGTGGTGTTGGGCGGGGTGACCTCGATGCGCTCCGGGTTGTGCAGGAGCTTGTCGGCAAGGTCAGTGATGTCCTTGGAGAACGTGGCCGAGAACAACAGGTTCTGGCGTTTGGCAGGCAGGCGGGCCAGCACTTTCTTGACGTCGTGGATGAAGCCCATGTCGAGCATGCGGTCAGCTTCATCCAATACCAGAATTTCTACATGGGCCAGGTCGACCTTGCCTTGACCGGCCAGATCGAGCAGGCGACCAGGGCAGGCAACCAGGACGTCGACGCCCTTGGCAATGGCCTGCACTTGCGGGTTCATGCCGACGCCGCCGAAGACGCACGCACTGACCAGCGGCAGGTCGCGGGCATACAGCTTGAAGCTGTCGTGCACCTGGGCCGCGAGTTCGCGGGTAGGGGTCAGTACCAGGACCCGTGGCTGACGGGGGCCATGGCGCTGGGATTTGTCCGGGTGACCTGCCGGGAACAGACGTTCGAGAATCGGCAGGGCGAAACCGCCGGTCTTACCGGTACCGGTCTGTGCGGCGACCATCAGGTCGCGGCCTTGCAACACGGCGGGAACTGCCCGCTGTTGCACGGGGGTCGGCTGGGTATAGCCCGCGGCTTCAATGGCGCGGACAAGAGCCTCGGAGAGACCGAGGGAAGCAAAGGACATGGGCAATCCTGTTCTCGTGTGGGCTGGGCCCGTAGGGATGTTCTGCCTGGCGCGACGGGCATCGGCAAGATGCGATCGCGTCCGGTCCAGCTGGGCTTTCACTGCACATCCGGGAAACGGAGGGCTGACGCCAGAGTGCGTCGATGCCGATCGGGATGCCTGTTGCGAGGCCGAGCGTCCGGGCGTGAGCCGGGCGGGAAGGCCCGAGTATAACAGAGCTAGCGCGCTGTGCTGCTTTCCTGCTGCTCAACGGCGTTCGCAAGGTTCTCAGGGTCGTGTGTGTAGTGGTCCATGATGGCCGCGTAGGCCGGTTCCTGCTTGAATCGCCGCAGTTCCTCGGCAAAGGCCTGGGCCAGTACCTCACGCCCAGGCTTGCGGGCCAGGCCCAGGTACTGGGGCTGGCGACTGACGACAAGCGGCAAGGCTTCGATCTGCTGCTCCAGACCCATGAGCCGGATGACATGCAGGCCGACCCTGCGGTCGGTAATCGCAAGGTCTATGCGCCCCAGCGCCAGCTTGCCAAAGTTCGCTTCATGGGTCGGCGCCGCTTCGCGCTTGAAGAAGGCAGCCTCATTGAACGCCGCACTGTAGTTGTAGCCTGGCGAGGTGCCCACGGTCAGGCCGGCCAGCGCATCCAGGCTCGATACCTCATGGCGGCGAGCCTTGGTCTGGAACAGGATCAACTCGGCCGTGGACATGGGTTCCGGGACATACAGCAAATAAGGGTGGCGGGACTCGACCTGGAAGACATCCATGATGCCGTCGGCCTGGCCCTGCTCGATCATTGCCAGGCACCGCTTGAAGGGCATGAACTGCCATTGGACCTCGTACCCAAGACGACGCAATACCTCGGTCGTGACCTCGTAGTCGATGCCACGCGGCTGGCCGTTTTGCTGATAGACATAGGGTGCCCAGTCATCGCTTACCAGGCGCAAGCGCTCGCCCAGCGCGAACGGGCTGAGGCAAAAAAGCAGCAGGATCCAGATCAGACGGGCGGAGATTGGCATGCCCGGAGATTACGCGCTCGGCCAGGTCAAGACCAGTGCCGGATTGGGCGAGGCAGGGCGCCGCAGGTGGGGCCTGCCACACGTGCGTATGAACCAGGCGCCGGTCAGCTACCAGCACGTGGTCCATCGGGCTTCAACGAGACGGCTGGAGGTTGTTCCAGATCGCCATGCTCGGTTCTGCCTGGTTCAAGGTGTAGAAGTGCAGGCTCGGTGCACCGCCTTGCAGCAGCTCCTCGCACATGCGGGTGATGACTTCTTCACCGAAGGCCTGGATGCTGGCCGTATCGTCCGCATAGGCTTCGAGCTGTTTGCGAATCCAGCGTGGAATTTCGGCGCCGCAAGCGTCGGAGAAACGCGCCAGCTTGCTGTAGTTGGTGATCGGCATGATGCCGGGCACCACGGGGATGTCCACGCCCAGCTTCTGGGCTCGCTCGACGAAGTAGAAGTAGCTGTCGGCGTTGAAGAAGTACTGGGTGATGGCGCTGTCGGCACCGGCCTTGACCTTGTGCGCGAAATTGGCCAGATCGGCTTCGAAGTTGCGTGCCTGTGGATGCATCTCGGGGTAGGCGGCGACTTCGAGATGGAAGTGGTCACCCGTTTCCTGACGGATGAACTCGACCAGGTCACTGGCATAACGCAGCTCGCCACTGGCCATGCCCATGCCCGAAGGCAGGTCACCGCGCAGTGCGACGATACGCTTGATGCCGACTTGCTTGTACTCGGCCAGCAGCGCGCGCAACTCGGCCTTGGTATCGCCTACGCACGAAAGGTGGGGCGCAGCCGGCACCTGCACCTGGCTTTCCAGCTGCAATACCGTGTTGAGCGTGCGGTCGCGGGTGGAACCGCCGGCGCCGTAGGTGCAGGAGAAGAAGTCAGGGTTGCAGGCGGCCAACTGGCGCGCCACGCCCATCAGCTTTTCATGACCTGCGTCGGTTTTGGTCGGGAAGAACTCGAAACTGTAACGGCGTTCTTGTGACATCACTCGTTCCTCTAACAGCAAGCCCAAAGCTGCAAGCTGCAAGTAGAAGCCAGGTCGGTGATGGCCGACCTGGCCTGGCATCGTTCACGTTTCTTTCAGGCGTGCACTTCAAGCGGCAATGCCACGGTCTGGCACTGCCTGGCGCTTGAAGCGTACCGATCAGTAACGGTAGGCGTCTGGCTTGAACGGGCCTTCAACGGTTACGCCGATGTAGTCGGCCTGCTGCTTGGTCAACTGGGTGACCACGCCGCCGAAACCGCGGACCATTTCCAGGGCCACTTCTTCGTCGAGCTTCTTGGGCAGCACTTCGACCGTCAGGCGCTCGGCTTTCTTCTCGGCCGACAGGTCGGCGTACTTCTGCTCGAACAGGAAGATCTGTGCCAGGACCTGGTTGGCGAAGGAGCCATCCATGATGCGGCTTGGGTGGCCAGTGGCGTTGCCCAGGTTGACCAGGCGGCCTTCGGCCAGCAGGATCAGGTAGTCGTCGTTCTGAGGATCGAAGCTGCCGGCGCCGGTACGGTGGATCTTGTGCACCTGCGGCTTGACCTCTTCCCATGCCCAGTTCTTGCGCATGAAGGCCGTGTCGATTTCGTTGTCGAAGTGACCGATGTTGCAGACAACGGCACGCTTTTTCAGGGCCTTGAGCATGTTGGCGTCGCAGACGTTCACGTTACCGGTGGTGGTGACGATCAGGTCGATCTTGCCCAGCAGCGCCTTGTCGACACTGGCTTCGGTGCCATCGTTCAGGCCATCGAGGAAGGGCGATACCACTTCGAAACCGTCCATGCACGCCTGCATCGCGCAGATGGGGTCGACTTCGGTAACCTTGACGATCATGCCTTCCTGACGCAGCGACTGAGCCGAGCCCTTGCCCACGTCACCGTAGCCGATCACCAGGGCCTGCTTGCCCGACAGCAGGTGGTCGGTACCGCGCTTGATGGCATCGTTCAGGCTGTGACGGCAGCCGTACTTGTTGTCGTTCTTGCTCTTGGTGACCGAGTCGTTGACGTTGATGGCCGGAACCTTCAGCTCGCCTTTGGCCAGCATGTCCAGCAGGCGGTGCACGCCGGTGGTGGTTTCTTCGGTCACGCCGTGGACGCGCTCGAGCACCTGTGGGTACTTCTTGTGCAGCAGTTCGGTCAGGTCGCCACCGTCGTCCAGGACCATGTTGGCGTCCCAGGGCTGGCCGTCCTTGAGGATGGTCTGCTCCAGGCACCATTCGTATTCCTGCTCGGTTTCACCCTTCCAGGCGAAGACCGGGATACCGGCGGCTGCGATGGAGGCGGCGGCCTGGTCCTGGGTGGAGAAGATGTTGCACGACGACCAGCGCACTTCGGCACCCAGGGCGACCAGGGTTTCGATCAGCACGGCAGTCTGGATGGTCATGTGGATGCAGCCCAGGATCTTGGCACCCTTGAGCGGTTGCTCGGCTTGGTACTTGCGGCGCAGGCCCATCAGCGCAGGCATTTCCGATTCGGCGATGATGGTTTCGCGACGGCCCCAGGCGGCCAGGGAGATGTCGGCAACTTTGAAATCGGTAAAACCAGCAGGCATGTTTGCAGCGCTCATCAGAGCCTCCATTCGTAGTGTGCGAATGGGCGCCGTTGTGCGTTGAGCGTCCGCGGGAGCGGACAACGCCCCATCCGAGCCTGACAGGTCGAGCCTGCTGCAGCGCCCCTCGGACAGGTGGCGGGCATGGCGCCGCTGTGGACGGCCATGTAAAACGGCCACGATTATAGCCGGGTGCGGCACCATCCCCAAGGTTTTCTGTCGATTAATCGAGACGATAGTCGATGTTGGGTGGAGCGGCGCTGGCCGCTCTGCCATCATCGTTTTACGCAAGCCAGGATGCTCAGGAGTCCCGATGAACTTCCACACCCGCAAATGGGTTAAACCCGAAGACCTCAACCCCAACGGCACGCTGTTCGGTGGCAGCCTGCTGCGCTGGATCGACGAGGAAGCGGCCATCTATGCCATCGTGCAGCTGGGCAACCAGCGCGTGGTGACCAAGTACATGTCCGAAATCAATTTCGTCAGTGCCTCGCGCAAGGGCGACATCATCGAACTGGGCATCACCGCCACCGAGTTCGGCCGCACCTCGATCACGCTGCGCTGCGAAGTGCGCAACAAGATCACGCGCAAGAGCATCCTGACCGTCGAACGCATGGTCTTCGTGAACCTGGGCGAGGACGGGCTGCCTGCGCCCCACGGGCGTACCGAAATCAAGTACGTGCAGGACCAGTTCCCCGACTCCGCCGTGGAGTGACGGTCTGGGGGCTGCAGGGTGCAGCCCCGCTTCTTTCAGGGTTGTACGCTGACCCTGCGTACCACCTTGCCGATGCTCAGGCCCTGCACCAGGATCGAGGACAGCACCACGATGTAGGTGATCGACAGCAGCAGGTCACGCTCTTCACCCAAAGGCAACGACAGCGCCAGGGCTACCGATACTCCACCACGCAGGCCACCCCAGGTCAGCACCCGCACCGTGCCCTTGGGCACCGGGCGCCAACGCCGCAGCAACACGATGGCCGGCGCCACGGTCAGCAGGCGCGAGAGCAGCACGGCCAGCGCCAATACACTGCCGGCGGCCATGTGCAGCCAGTTGAAAGGCAGCAACAGCAGCTCCAGGCCGATCAACGCGAACAGCAGCGCGTTGAGCATATCGTCGATCAACTCCCAGAAACCGTCCATGTAGCGACGGGTCATGTCGTTCATCGCCAGGTTGCGCCCCAGGTTGCCGATGATCAGGCCCGCCACCACCATCGCGATAGGGGCCGAGACGTGCAACTCATAGCACATCGCCGAGCCACCGATCACCAGCGCCAGGGTCAGCATGACCTCGACCTGGTATTGCTCCACACTCTTGATCATGCGGTAGGTGGCGTAGCCGATCACACCGCCAAACAACACGCCACCGATGGCCTCGCGAACGAACAGCAGCGCCGTGTCGGCGACACTCGGGGTTTCACCGAGCTGGATGATGCCAAGCAGCACGGTGAAGACCACAACGGCAGTACCGTCGTTGAACAGCGACTCGCCGACGATGGTGGTCTTCAGGGGTTTAGGAGCATTGGCCGTACGCAGGGCGCCCAACACCGCAATCGGGTCGGTCGGCGAGATGAGCGCGCCGAACAGCAGGCAGTAGATCAGCGGCACCTGCCAGCCGAACATCGCGAACACCCAGTGCGACAGGTAGCCGATGACCACGGTGGCGATCAGCACGCCCACGGTCGCCAGCAGGCCGATGGGCCAGCGGTAGCTGCGCAGGTCGGACAAGTTCACGTGCAAGGCACCGGCGAACAGCAGGAACGCCAGCATCCAGTGCATCAGCAGGTCATTGAAGTCGATCTGGTTCATCAGCGCTTCGACGCGGGCTTCCAGGCCAGGAAAGCCGATCAGGCTCAATGCCTGAAGCATGAGCGAGAACAGCAAGGCCGTGACCATCACGCCGATCGCAGGTGGCAGGCCGATGAATCGGTAGTTCACATAGGTGAGAAGGGTGGTAAGGCAGATAAACGCGGCAACTAATTCAAGCATCCCGATTCCTGTAACAGTGGCTTCCAAGTCGTCACCCGAATGACTCGGGCAGCTCTTTGATGACCTGACGAGGGGTTCGGGGCACAGGGTTTGACCGATTTTGCATTAATCGTTCCCATTAGCGCCCAGCCAAAGGCGGTGGGTGGGCTGTAACAGGGGGTGGCGAGGCCGCTTCGTGATTGACGCGCTCACCTGGCCAGGGCTTATAGTCTGCGTCCGGTAACCCCTTGAGGACCCACCGCGTGTTGGCCACGTCTCTGGTGCTGATCGCTGCCTTGCTTCATGCGACCTGGAACACCCTGATCAAATTCAGCGGCGAGCGCCTGCTGGTCATTGCCAGCATGGACACGGTGGCCCTGGTCCTGGTGATGCCTGCGGTGGCTTTCGTGGACATCCCGCCTGCCGGTATCTGGCCCTGGTTGCTGGCTTCGGCGTTTGCCGAGCAGCTGTACCGCTGGCTGCTGATCAAGGCGTACCGCGTGGGTGACCTGGGCCTGGTCTACCCGCTGATGCGTGGGCTGTCGCCTCTGGTCGTACTGGCGCTGACCCTGGCGTTTGCCGGAGAACCCCTGAGCCAGCAGCAGATCATCGGCATTCTGCTGATTCCCTGTGGCATGGCCTGCCTGTTGTGGCAGGGCGGTGGCGGAGACCGGCTGCCGTGGTCGATGTTGCCGGTGGTGGCCCTGATCGGGCTGTGCATCGGGTGCTATACCTGGTTCGACGGTCAGGCCGTGCGCGAATGGGGCAAGCCATGGGACTACTTGGTGTGGCTGACGCTGCTCAGTGCCTGGCAATTCCCCGCGCTGGCCGCAGTGGCGCGACGGGCACCGTTCGTGCTGTTCTGGAAAACCCAGTGGCGGCTGGGCCTGGCCGTCGGCCTGTGCGTGCTGTTCAGTTATGCTCTGGTGCTCTGGGCGATGCACCTGGGGTCGGTGGCCGAGGCAGCGGCGCTGCGCGAGCTGAGCGTGATCCTTGTGGTGTTGCTGGGGATGCGCTACCTCAAAGAACCTTTCGGCGGGCCAAGACTCCTAGCTTGCGGGCTGGTACTGGCAGGTATGCTGGTAATGAAGCTCTGACCGACTGACAAACGAGGAATCCTGTCCATGACCGTTGCCCTGTGGTGCATCCTGATCGCGCTGATCCTGCCGCCGCTCTGTGCGCTGATCGCCAAGCTGGCGAGCGGCCGGTTCGGCTTGAAGCACAACCATGACCCGCGCGCCTTCCTCGATACCCTGTCGGGGCTGCCGCGCCGCGCGCACTCAGCCCAGCAGAACGGTTACGAAGCCTTTCCGGCATTCGCCGCCGCTGTGCTGGTGGCAGACATCGTCGGCAACGCCGAACAGGTGACCCAGGATGTGCTGGGTGTGATGTACATCACCAGTCGGCTGCTCTACATCATCTGCTACCTCGCCGACTGGGCGGCACTGCGCTCGCTGGTCTGGTTCGCTGGCCTTGCGATCATCGTGGCGTTCTTCGTGGTCTCGGCCTGACCGCATCGCCCGGTGCCGAGGCCCCCGTCACGGGACCTTGGGCACTTCAGGCAGCGGTTGGCCCTTGGGCCACAGCATCCAGATCTGGCCCTGCTGCTTCATGTTCCCGGCCAGGTCTCCGGCTGCCTGGCCGGTCCCCCAGAACAGGTCGGCGCGAACCTCGCCTGCGATAGCGCCCCCAGTGTCCTGGGCCGCGACCGGGCGCACAACGGGGCTGCCGTCCGGTCGGGTGGTCGATAGCCACAGCAGGCTGCCAAGCGGGATGACCTTGCGGTCGATAGCCACGCTGTAGCCCGCCGTCAGTGGAACGTTGAGCGAGCCACGTGGCCCTTCGTTGCTGTCGGGGCGCGTGCTGAAGAACACGTAGCTGGGGTTGCTGGCCAGCAATTCGGGAACCCGTGAAGGGTTGGACTGGGCCCACGCATGAATGGCGCCCATGCTCACGTCTTCTTTTTTCAGCTGCCCTTGCTCGACCAGCCAGCGGCCAATCGGACGATACGGATGACCGTTCTGGTCAGCGTAACCCAGGCGCAGCTGGCGCCCGTCCTCCAGTTGGACGCGACCAGAGCCCTGGATCTGCAGGAACTGCAAGTCCATCGGGTCGGTCAGCCAGGCCAGTACCGGGGCCTTGGCGCCGTTGCGGTTGATGACCTCAGCAGTGTCGTAGGGCTTGAGCACGCGGCCTTCGAGGCGACCACGCAGGCGCTTGCCCTTGAGTTCGGGGTACACGCTGGCCAGGTCCACCGTGATCATGTCTTCGGGAGGGCCGTAGACCGCCACATCATAGGTGGCAGAGGGGGTCAGGCTGCCAGGGTAGACAGGTTCGTAATAGCCTGTGATCAAGCCGTTGGCACTGTTGTCAGCCGAACGCAGGCCATAGACCTCAAGGTTCTGCTCGAGAAAGGTGCGCACCTGTGCAGCGCTTGCCGGCTGGCTCCCGGCGGCTTCACAGGTGGCCGCCCAGACCGGGTCGCGCTTGAGCTTTTCGCAGCCGCTGCGCCAGGCATAGAAACCGGCGAGCAGGTCTTCGTCGCTGACCGTGGGCAGGTCTTTCCAGGTACCAGGCGCGTAGGTTGCGATGGCGTGGGGCTCGGGCTTTGCCGTCTGGTCGTTGTCGCAGCCGGCCAGCAAGGCCAGTAGCGGGAGTGTCCAGGCCAGGTGGCGCAAGGCATGTTTCATCGGTGTATTCCTGTCATGGACGAACACGCGGTTCACCCTTGTTTTTTATGTGGCTATTGGTCTTTCGCCCATTGGCAGCGATACTGGCCGGCCCTTTTTCCAGGCATGGGTAGGCGAGATGTTTAAGCGGTTGGGCGTTGTGGTGCTTGCAGCATTGACCTTGGGTAGTGGCCTGACAGGTTGCGGGGGCGTTGACCCCAACTCGCCACTGGGCAAGCGCAAGGCCATCTTCAAGGACATGCTCAAGACAAGCGAGGACCTGGGCGGCATGTTGCGTGGTCGACTGCCGTTCGACGCCGGTCGCTTCGCCCAAGGGGCGGACACCCTGGATACGCTGTCTCACCAACCCTGGCAGCACTTTGCGCAGGTACCCGAGGGCGAAGGCAGCGCGGCGCGCCCCGAGGTGTGGCAACGGCAGGCGCGCTTTCAAGACCTGGCCCGGCAGCTGGAGGCAGCTACCGGAGCGCTGGTGCAAGCGACCCGCCAGCCGTCGCTGGACGCTGCGCAGTTGAAGGCACCCATGGACAAGGTCGAAAACGCATGCCGGGCGTGCCACAGCGAATTTCGTAACCATTGAATGGCGCGGCAGGCAGCGGCTGGCCCGTGCGCCGCCTCAGGCGCTGGCCTCAGCGGTCAAGGTCGTCTACCGCGTCCTGCAGTTCCTTGCGGGACTCGGCGAGCTTGTCCTTGCGCTTGTTGATTTTTTCGGCGTCGCCTTTCTTCTCGGCCTTTTTCAGGTCCTTCTCCCGCTGAGCCACCTCATGGCGCGCATCGAGCACCTTCTGCTCACGCTCTTTGCGCAGGCTGGCGTCGGTGCAGTTGGCCACGCCACGCAAGGCCTCCTCCAGCCCGGCCGCCTGCGCGGCATTGCCGTGCTCACGGGCGATCTTGAGCTGGTTCTCGATCGCGCTGCGCTTGGCATCGCAACCGGTCAGGCCGGCATCGGGCGCGGCGGCCTGTGCAGCGCCTGCGCCCAGGCCCAAGGCCGCGAGCAGAAAAAGGGAAGAAAAGCGTTTCATGAAAAGCCTCCTGGACGGGGCAGGGCAACGAGAAAAATTCTGGATGGAAATCCTGCCTTGGTTTTGGCCATTTAGGAACCCTTGATAAGACTGGGCCGCTAAATCTCCGGCTTTTCCTACAGTTTTTTTGGTAAATAATCATTGCTCAGGCCTGAGCGGCTGCTCCGAGAACCCGTCTACACCTTGCCCGGCCAGATGTGACCCAATGGCTTGCACCTCGGCGCTGGCGAAGAATCGCGCAAGTTCGTCCGCCCGTTTCGAGCCGATGCCAGGCTGGGCTTGCCACTGCCCACGCGTCTGGGCAACCACCGTCGGCCAGTCACCGGGCAGCGCCACCCCCTTGCCGATAGGTGTCCCGATACCGCGAACCCATTGTGTGAATGGACGCAAGCGGGCCTGTTCGAAGGCGGCCAGCAACTGGGCTGCCCTCAGGGTGCTGATGCCTGGCACCTGTTGCAGGCGCCCGGCATCGAGCTCCAGCCAGTCGGTCATCGTCGAAACCAGGCCTGCCTCGACCAGTCGTCGCCAGGTGCCTGGGCCCGTTCCTGGCAGGGCCAGGCCTTGTTTGCCGGCCAGCCAGCTGAGGCGAGCGATGAACTGCTCATTACAGCCTTCTCCGGCACGCCAGCAGCTGTGGGCATGGTATTGGTCGACTGCCGGTGCAGTGACTGGCTGGCGCTCGACCGAGTAATGCACGATCTGGTCGAAACGGGGGATGGTCAGCCCTGCCAGGCTGATGGCTATCTGGTCGCCTGGACGAACGTCCAATGCCTGCCAGCGTGACAGCGAGCCCAGGCTGACACGGGTCACGCGTCGGTCATCGAGGGTCACCGGCTCGACGTGAACGATGGGGGTGACCTTACCTGTGCGTCCGATTTGGAAGCGCACCTCGCGCACCTGCGCCAATTTTTGTGCGTAGGGGTATTTCCAGGCTGCGATCCAGTACGGCGCCTTGGCCTGCCAGCGTTGGGCAGGCGGGCGTTCGCCCTGGCGCAGGATCACCCCATCGCTGGCGAAGGGTAGCGGCGTGCCGAACCAGTGGTCCCGCCACCGCGCAGCTTCTTCGGGGGTGTTTATCGCAACGCTGTAGCGCTGACTGTCCGCAAAGCCCAGTTGGGCCAGCTGCGACAGGCGCTCGGTTTGCTGTTCAGGCCCCTTGGGCCACTCCCAGACGAACAGACCGAGGCGGGCGCCTTGTTCCTCGTCGATCTGATGGCGAGCGAGCAGGCCGGCGACCGTGCCACGGGCATTGAGGCCCCCTGCGCTTGCCTGTATGTGGCCTTCAAGGCGCAAGTAGAGCTCGCCTTGCAGCGACAGATCGAGCGGGCGGGGCAGCTGCCGGACAATCCCTTCGAGTTGTGGGATATGGCGGCTCCAATCGTGCCCCCGGACCCCGTCGCCTCGGCTGATCAACTGGGTCAGCCGGCCCTGGCGGTAGATCAGTGACACCGCCACGCCATCGACCTTTGGCTGTACCCACAGGTCGGTCTTGCCAGTCATCCAGCCGGCAACCCGCTGGAAGTCGGCCAGCTTCTGCACGCCGGTGTGCGGCACGGGATGGACGACCGGACCGCCCGCCCTGGCCAGCGGCGAGGCCTCGGTCGCAAGGCCAACGCAGCGCTGCAACATGGCCAGGTGATCGCGGCTCTGGTCATACAGCTCATCGGCCACCAGTGCCACGCCGTCACGATGATAACGTTCGTCCCAATGGGCGAGCGTTGCGCTCAGTTGGGCGATCTGTGCGTGTGAGCGTGCCGGTGTCCAGTCCGGGCACGGGTTGGCCCAGGTCGGCGGCAGGTGCAACACCACCATGATCAGCAGCAATACGATTGGCATGGCCCGCTTCCTTGCGTGGCTTGAAGTGTGCCGAGCCTATGGGGTTTTCACGGTGTTCGCCTCGGGCGGTTTGTCAGGCGATATGTCACAAAAAAGCCCCTGCCGATTGCTCGGCAGGGGCTTTCGCTCAGCGCTGTAGGAAATTACAGGCCGGCAGCGTCACGCAGCGCTTCAGCGCGGTCAGTGCGTTCCCAAGTGAAGGTGGTGAAGGTGTCGTCACCCACGGTTTTCTGCTGCGGGGTGCGACCGAAGTGGCCGTAAGCAGCGGTTTCCTGGTACATCGGGTGCAGCAGGTCGAGCATGGTCGTAATGGCGTATGGACGCAGATCGAAGCACTCGCGCACCAGCTGGATGATCTTCTCGTCCGACACCTTGCCAGTGCCGAAGGTATTGATCGAGATGGAGGTCGGTTGGGCCACGCCGATGGCATACGAGACCTGGATCTCGCAGCGCTCGGCCAGGCCGGCGGCGACGATGTTCTTGGCCACGTAGCGGCCGGCATAGGCGGCGGAACGGTCGACCTTGGACGGGTCCTTGCCCGAGAACGCGCCGCCGCCGTGGCGGGCCATGCCACCGTAGGAGTCGACGATGATTTTGCGACCGGTCAGGCCGCAGTCACCGACCGGGCCGCCGATGATGAAGTTGCCCGTCGGGTTGATGTGGTACTGGGTACCTTTGTGCAGCAGTTCGGCAGGCAGCGTGTGCTTGACGATCAGCTCCATGACCGCTTCCTGCAGGTCTTTCTGCGACACCTCGGGGTTATGCTGGGTGGACAGCACCACCGCATCGATACCCACGACCTTGCCACCTTCGTAACGGCAGGTGACCTGCGATTTGGCATCCGGGCGCAGCCAGGGCAGCAGGCCGGACTTGCGTGCTTCGGCCTGACGCTCGACCAGGCGATGCGAGAAGCAGATCGGCGCTGGCATCAGCACTTCGGTCTCGTTGCTGGCGTAGCCGAACATCAGGCCCTGGTCACCGGCGCCTTGGTCTTCTGGCTTGGAACGGTCGACGCCTTGGGCAATGTCCACCGACTGCTTGCCGATGATGTTCATCACGGCGCAGGTGGCACCGTCAAAGCCGACGTCGGAGCTGTTGTAGCCGATGTCGATGATGACCTTGCGTACCAGGTCCTCGAGGTCGACCCAGGCCGAGGTGCTCACCTCGCCGGCAATGATCGCCACGCCGGTCTTGACCAGCGTTTCACAGGCGACGCGGGCGTACTTGTCCTGGGCGATGATCGCGTCCAGCACGGCGTCCGAAATCTGGTCGGCGATTTTGTCCGGATGCCCTTCGGACACGGACTCGGAGGTGAAAAGGGAGTATTCGCTCATCTCGAAGGTTCCTGAAATTTACCGATGGTGTATGTCGCCAGCCGTCCGCTGGAAATGGCGGACCTGGATCTGGAAACCGTTACGCAGGCCTACGTACAGGCTATCCCCGTGGGACAGGCCTGCCGCGTTGGCCCAGCGGGCCAAGTCGTCCTGTTCGAAGCCGAGCCACAGGTCGCCGCAGGCTTCCCGCGCCCACCCCTGGTCATGGCTGCACAATTCGGTGATCAACAGGCTGCCGCCTGCCTTCACCCGTTTGGCCAGCTGGCACAACGCCAGGGCCGGATCGCTGAAATGATGCAGGACCATGTTCAGCACAACGCAGTCGGCGACCACATCCGTTGCACCCAGTGCATCGGCCAACTGCAGGTTCACGTTGTCCAGCCCTTCGCGCTGACAGACCTGGCGGGCGAGTTCGAGCATGGTCGGGCTGTTGTCAAGCGCGGTAACCTGCGCAAAACGCCGAGCCAGGTCCGGAAGGAACCCCCCATCGCCGGGGCCGACCTCAAGCGCGCTGGCGCTTGGGTCGAAATGCAGCTTGTCGAGCAGCGCCAGCAGGCTCTCGCGATATTGCGGCAAGCCTGCGATCAGGTCCTGCTGGGCGCGAAAGCGCTCTTCCACGCGCAGGAAGAAGTCCTGGCTGGTTGCCGCGCGGCGCTGCTGCACCTGGGCGATGCGGCCTTGCACCTCGGCGGGCAAGGCCAGGTCATCGACCTCGTCGAGCAGCGCGGCGTGCAAGCGTCCGCCCAAGCGCAAGCTGTCGGGCAGGGCGCGGCGATAGAAAATGGCGTTGCCTTCCCGACGGGTGGCTACCAGGTCGGCCTGGGCCAGCACCTTGAGGTGGTGGCTCATGCCCGACTGGCCGATGTCGAAGATCTGCGCCAGCTCCAGCACGCCGAAGGAATCGTTGGCCAGGGCGCGCAGCACATTCAGGCGCAACTCGTCGCCACTGGCCTTGCACAGGGCGGCCAGTGCCTCGCGTTGTTCCGGTATCGCTTGCGCACGAAGGTTCATGGTGCGGGAGTCTAGACAGGCATCGTTGCCCTAGCAAGGCCTATATCAAAAAGTTTTGATATTGCAGGTCCGTTGCCCATTAGCCATTACCCTTGTGTTGCCATTGCGGTCGATGATCGGACCAATGCACGCCGCTTGCTGCTTAAATGTTTGCCCCAAGCGCCCCAGTGGGCGAAAATGGACGCCTTTTTCGTATCACCACCTATTCAAGCCCCCAGGAGATCAGCGATGCCCAGCCGTCGTGAACGTGCCAACGCCATTCGTGCCCTTAGCATGGATGCCGTGCAAAAGGCCAACAGCGGCCACCCCGGTGCCCCCATGGGCATGGCGGATATCGCCGAGGTTCTTTGGCGCGACTACCTCAAGCACAACCCGAGCAACCCGGCATTTCCCGATCGCGACCGCTTCGTGCTGTCCAACGGCCACGGTTCGATGCTTATCTATTCGCTGCTTCACCTGACCGGCTACGACCTGTCGATCGACGACCTCAAGGGCTTCCGTCAACTGCACAGCCGTACCCCTGGCCACCCGGAGCACGGTTACACCCCTGGCGTCGAGACCACCACCGGCCCGCTCGGCCAAGGCATCGCCAACGCCGTGGGCTTCGCCCTGGCCGAAAAAGTCATGGCGGCCCAGTTCAACCGTGACGGCCACACCATCGTCGACCACAACACCTATGTGTTCCTGGGCGATGGCTGCATGATGGAAGGCATTTCTCACGAAGTGGCCTCGCTGGCCGGTACCTTGGGGCTGAACAAGCTGGTTGCCTTCTACGACGACAACGGCATTTCCATCGACGGTGAAGTGCATGGCTGGTTCACCGACAACACCCCGGCGCGCTTCGAAGCCTACAACTGGCAGGTGATCCGCAACGTCAACGGCCACGACGCCGAAGAGATCAAGACGGCCATCGAGACCGCCCGCAAGAGCGACCGTCCGACCCTGATCTGCTGCAAGACCACCATCGGTTTCGGCTCGCCGAACAAGCAGGGCAAGGAAGAGTCCCACGGCGCGCCGCTGGGCAACGACGAAATTGCCCTGACCCGTCAGGCACTGGGCTGGAACCACGGTCCGTTCGAAATCCCCGCCGACATCTATGCCGAGTGGGACGCCAAGCAAGCCGGTGCCAAGGCCGAAGCCGAGTGGAACCAGCGTTTCGACGCCTACGCTCAGGCGCACCCGGAGCTGGCCGCAGAGTTCAAGCGCCGCATGGCCGGTGACTTGCCTGCCGATTTCAGCGAAAAGGCCCAGGCCTACATCGAGGAAGTGGCGGCCAAGGGCGAAACCATCGCCAGCCGCAAGGCCAGCCAGAATGCCCTGAACGCCTATGGCCCGATGTTGCCCGAGTTCCTCGGCGGTTCGGCGGACCTGGCCGGTTCCAACCTGACCCTGTGGAAGGGCTGCAAGGGCGTGGAAGCTGGCGATGCCAGCGGCAACTACGTGTTCTACGGCGTGCGTGAATTCGGCATGACCGCCATCATGAACGGCGTGGCACTGCACGGCGGCCTGGTGCCTTACGGCGCGACGTTCCTGATGTTCATGGAATACGCCCGCAACGCCGTGCGCATGTCGGCGCTGATGAAGCAGCGCGTGATCCATGTCTACACCCACGACTCCATTGGCCTGGGCGAAGACGGCCCGACCCACCAGCCGATCGAGCAGCTGACCAGCCTGCGCACCACGCCGAACTTGGACACCTGGCGCCCGGCGGATGCCGTTGAGTCCGCCGTGGCCTGGAAGAACGCTCTGGAGCGCAAGGATGGTCCATCGGCGCTGATCTTCTCGCGCCAGAACCTGCAGCACCAGGCCCGCGATGCGCAGCAGCTCGCTGCCATCAGCCGTGGCGGCTACGTGCTCAAGGATTGCGCTGGCGAGCCTGAGCTGATCCTGATCGCCACCGGCTCCGAAGTGGGCCTGGCCGTTCAGGCCTACGACAAGCTGACCGAGCAAGGCCGCAATGTACGCGTGGTGTCCATGCCATCGACCAGCGTGTTCGATGCCCAGGATGCTGCCTACAAGCAGTCGGTGCTGCCACTGGAAGTCAGTGCCCGTATCGCCATCGAAGCGGCACATGCCGACTTCTGGTACAAGTACGTCGGCCTCGAAGGCCGCGTCATCGGCATGACCACCTACGGTGAGTCGGCGCCGGCCTCGGCACTGTTCGAAGAATTCGGCTTCACCCTGGAGAACATCCTCGGTACCGCCGAAGAGCTGCTGGAAGACTGATGTATCAGGGAGGGCAGGATGCCCTCCTGGTCGTGCGAGGGGAGGGCGTCGCCCTCCATCGCGCCATGAGGCCGCTTCCACAGGTACTGTCGCCAGCCACGGCGTAGTACCTGTGGAAGCGGCCTTGTGCCGCGATAGGCCGCCATGCGGCCTCGAAGCCATCACGCTTAGCGAGTCAACGAATGTCCCACTTGCGTCCCTATAAAGTTGCACTCAACGGTTATGGCCGTATCGGCCGCTGTGTTCTGCGCGCGCTGTTCGAGCGGGGCAGCAGGGCCGATTTCGAGATCGTCGCACTCAACGACTTGGCCGACCAGGCCAGCCTGGAATACCTCACCCGCTTCGACTCCACCCATGGGCGCTTTCCCGGCGAGGTCAAGGTCGATGGCGATTGCCTGCACATCAATGGCGATTGCGTGAAGGTGATGCGCAGCGCCACGCCCGAAGGCATCGACTGGGCGGCCCTGGACGTGGACCTGGTCCTGGAGTGTTCCGGCGCCTACAACACCCGTGCCGATGGCCAGCGCTTTCTCGAGGCCGGTGCGCCAAGGGTGCTGTTCTCCCAGCCCATGGCCAGCGAGGCTGACGTCGATGCCACGGTGGTGTACGGCATCAACCAGCACTGCCTGACCGGCATTGAGCGGCTGGTCTCCAATGCTTCGTGCACCACCAACTGCGGTGTACCGCTGCTGCGGGTGCTGGATCAGGCATTTGGCATCGACTATGTACAGATCACCACCATTCACTCGGCCATGAACGACCAGCCAGTGATCGACGCCTATCACCATGAAGATCTGCGCCGTACCCGTTCGGCGTTCCAGTCGGTGATTCCGGTGTCCACCGGCCTTGCGCGCGGCATCGAGCGTCTGCTCCCGGAACTTGCCGGGCGAATCCAGGCCAAAGCGGTACGCGTGCCGACGGTCAACGTCTCGTGCCTGGACATCACCTTGCAGACCGCTCGCGACACCACCGCAGCCGAGGTCAACAGGGTACTGCGCGAGGCGGCGCTGACCGGGCCGCTCAAGGGGCTGCTGGCCTACACCGAGCTGCCCCACGCCAGTTGTGATTTCAACCACGACCCGCATTCGGCCATCGTCGATGCCAGCCAGACCCGTGTATCAGGCCCGCGCCTGGTCAACCTGCTGGCCTGGTTCGACAACGAATGGGGGTTTGCAAACCGTATGCTCGACGTTGCCGGACATTTTCTGCACGTCGTCCACCCAACCCGCAACAAACAGCCCTGAAGGACCGCATTCATGACCGTGTTGAAGATGACCGACCTCGACCTGCAAGGTAAGCGCGTACTGATTCGCGAAGACCTGAACGTGCCTGTCAAGGACGGTGTGGTGACCAGCGATGCGCGCATCCAGGCAGCGCTGCCGACCATCAAGCTGGCCTTGGAGAAGGGTGCGGCGGTGATGGTCTGCTCGCACCTGGGCCGCCCCACTGAAGGTGAATTCTCTGCCGAGAACAGCCTTGAACCGGTTGCCAAGTACCTGAGCAAGGCGCTGGGCCGTGACGTGCCGCTGGTGGGTGACTACCTGGGTGGCGTCGAGGTCAAGGCAGGCGAGCTGGTGCTGTTCGAGAACGTGCGCTTCAACAAGGGCGAGAAGAAGAACGCCGATGAGCTGGCCCAGCAGTACGCGGCGCTGTGCGATGTGTTCGTGATGGACGCCTTCGGCACGGCTCACCGCGCCGAGGGTTCCACCCACGGCGTTGCCAAGTTCGCCAAGGTCGCGGCGGCTGGCCCGTTGCTGGCAGCTGAGCTGGATGCCCTGGGCAAGGCGCTGAAGGCCCCGGCCAAGCCAATGGCCGCCATCGTCGCCGGCTCCAAGGTGTCCACCAAGCTGGACGTGCTCAACAGCCTGAGCTCGGTATGCGATCAGCTGATCGTCGGTGGCGGCATCGCCAACACCTTCCTGGCGGCTGCCGGGCACACGGTCGGAAAGTCGCTGTACGAGCCCGATCTGGTCGAAACGGCCAAGGCCATTGCCGCCAAGGTCAGCGTGCCGCTGCCTGTCGATGTGGTGGTTGCCAAGGCCTTCGCCGAAGACGCCGAAGCGACCGTCAAGGCCATTGCCGATGTTGCGGCCGACGACATGATCCTGGACATCGGTCCGCAGACCGCCGCCCAGTTCGCCGACTTGCTCAAGTCCTCCAAGACCATCCTGTGGAATGGCCCGGTTGGTGTATTCGAGTTCGATCAGTTCGGCAATGGCACCCAGGTGCTGGCCAAGGCAATCGCCGACAGCGCCGCGTTCTCCATCGCCGGTGGCGGTGATACCCTGGCAGCCATCGACAAATATGGCGTCAGCCAGGATATCTCCTACATTTCTACCGGTGGCGGCGCCTTCCTCGAGTTCGTCGAAGGCAAGGTTCTGCCAGCGGTGGCCATGCTCGAAGAGCGGGCCAAAGCCTGATGAACACGGCGCCTGGCAAAAGGAGTGGCCTGATGGCCAAGCAGTTGCCTGTGTTGCTGCTGGTCGGGCTGCTGAGCGCCTGCGCCGGCAGCCCGGATGCCCAGGACGACCCGGCGCAACCGCCCAAGGGCGGTTGCTATCAGTCCGAATGGCAAGCCGAAACCGTGCCAGTGATCAGCAAGCGCGTAGGCCCGGAAGGGCTGGAAAAGTACGACGAAGAGCACCAGCGCAAGGCGCCCGGCTGCCCTTGATCGGGCCGCTGGCAACCTGCAGGCAGGTTTGTGGTCTTGGAGAAGGGCTGTGTGCTGCCCATCGAGGTAACTGAATGAAAGCGCTCTTGGCCGTAATGGCCCTGGCGACACTGGCAGGATGTTCACTGCTGCAACCGGCGCAGACCGCGCCGGCGGACAACTGGACCCGGTGGGTCTGCGACACCCAGGCCGAAGTGCTGTGGCGGTTTGCCGACCCCCAGCGTGACCAGGTTGACGTACGCCTTGGCGGCGGCGACCAGGTGTACCGGCTCAAGGCCGAGCCCGGCGCCTCCGGCGCGCTGTACAGCGACGGCATGCTGGCGTTCCACACCAAGGGCGAAGAGGGCTTGGTGTACTGGGTGGCGACCAACGATCTGATAGGGCGGGGCTGCAAGGCACCGTGACTGGCCGGGCCGCTAGGTGGCCCACACTACTTGAACAGCAACTGCCCCTGCGGCAGGCTTGCACGAAACAACGACGCTTGTCGGGAGAGAGATACACAATGGCACTCATTAGCATGCGCCAGATGCTGGACCACGCCGCCGAGTTCGGTTATGGCGTACCGGCTTTCAACGTCAACAACCTTGAGCAGATGCGCGCCATCATGGAAGCGGCTGACAAGACCGACTCCCCTGTGATCGTCCAGGCCTCGGCCGGTGCGCGCAAGTACGCAGGTGCGCCGTTCCTGCGTCACCTGATCCTGGCGGCCATCGAAGAATTCCCGCACATCCCGGTTTGCATGCACCAGGACCACGGCACCAGCCCGGATGTCTGCCAGCGCTCCATTCAGCTGGGCTTCAGCTCGGTCATGATGGACGGCTCGCTCGGCGAAGACGGCAAGACCCCGACCGATTACGAATACAACGTGCGCGTCACCCAGCAGACCGTTGCCATGGCCCATGCCTGTGGTGTGTCGGTAGAAGGCGAACTGGGCTGCCTGGGCTCGCTGGAAACCGGCATGGCCGGTGAGGAAGACGGTATCGGTGCCGAAGGCGTGCTCGACCACAGCCAGATGCTGACCGACCCTGAAGAAGCTGCCGACTTCGTCAAGAAGACCCAGGTCGATGCCCTGGCCATCGCCATCGGCACCAGCCACGGTGCTTACAAGTTCACCAAGCCGCCTACCGGTGACGTGCTGGCCATCGACCGCATCAAGGAAATCCACAAGCGCATTCCCGACACCCACCTGGTGATGCACGGCTCCTCCTCTGTACCGCAGGAGTGGCTGGCGATCATCAACCAGTACGGCGGCGACATCAAGGAAACCTACGGTGTGCCGGTCGAGGAAATCGTCGAAGGCATCAAGTACGGCGTGCGCAAGGTCAACATCGACACCGACCTGCGTCTGGCGTCCACCGGTGCCATCCGTCGTCACATGGCCATGAACCCGAGCGAGTTCGACCCGCGCAAGTTCTTCGCTGAAACCGTAAAAGCCATGCGCGACGTGTGCATCGCCCGTTACGAAGCATTCGGCACTGCCGGCCATGCCTCGAAGATCAAGCCGATCTCCCTGGAAGGCATGTTCCAGCGCTACGCCAAAGGCGAGCTGGCCGCAAAAGTCAACTAAGCAAACCGGCCCCCGGAAAACCCGCAGCGATGCGGGTTTTTCGTTTCTGGCGGTGGCTGCGAAAGCGTTCTGCCATTGCATGTCACAGAATGTCAGCGAAACCGCGATCGGTCGGCTACCTTCAGTCAGTGGCTGATGGTTTTTGGCTTGTGATGCGTGCTATCAGCTCATGCCTGGGGTAAAACTGGATCCAACGGCCAGTTTGTAGTCGGTCATATAACAGAGATGCAGCATGGATGGCGCTCACCTTCAACTCATGCCACAGGATGGCAGCTCGGTGCTTCTGGTAGTCGACGATTACCCAGAGAACCTCATCAGTATGCAAGCCTTGTTGTCGCGCCAGGATTGGCTGGTGCTGACGGCAAGTTCGGGCCGAGAAGCCCTGAGCGCATTGCTGGAAAACGATGTCGACCTGGTTTTACTGGATGTGCACATGCCTGAGATGGACGGCTTCGAAGTCGCTCGCCTGATGCGCGGCAGCCAGCGAACCCAACTCACGCCCATCATCTTCCTGACAGCCAACGAGCAGTCCCAGGCCGCCGTGTTGAAAGGCTATGCCAACGGCGCCGTGGACTACATGTTCAAGCCGTTCGACCCGCGGATTCTCAAGCCCAAGGTGCAGGCCCTGCTCGACCAGCAGCGCAATCGGCGGCGCCTGCAGGCGCTGACCCGTGAACTCGACGAGGCCCGCGCCTTCAATGCATCGATTCTGGACAATGCGGCCGAGGGTATTCTGGTGGTGGATGCCGGGGGCATCATCCGCTTCGCCAACCCGGCTATCTGCTCCCTGCTGGCAACGCCTATCGAACAGTTGCAGAACGTCGATCTGCTGGGGCTGTTGCAGCTGAGCACGCCGAGTACGTGGCAGGATTCGACGTTCCACCAAAGCTATCTGGCCAGGCGCATCCACCGCATGCATGACGCCCAGTTGCGTCGCCCGAGCGGCGAGCTGCTGCCGGTGGCCTTGTCATGTGCGCCCCTGCCTGCCGAGCAACAGGCGATGGTGGTAACCGTGCTGGACATGTCGGCGGTGCACAACCTGCACCAACAGCTCGAATACCAAGCCATTACCGACCCGCTCACCGGTCTGCTCAATCGCCGTGGGTTCTACCAGGCGGCCGAAGGGGCGTTGCTGCGCAATGAGCGTTCGGACCGGGCGCAGGCCTTGATGTACATGGACCTCGATGGCTTCAAGCGTATCAACGACTCCCTTGGTCATGATGCCGGTGACCGGGTCCTGCGCTGGGTGGCCGAGCAACTCAAGGATTGCCTGGGCAGTGAAGCGCTGTTGGCACGCATGGGCGGGGACGAATTCACCGCGCTGTTCGACGGCTTGCCCTATGCCGAGCAAGCCGGGCGCTACGCCGAGCGGCTGCTCGAGCGCATTGCCATCAGCCATCAGATCGATGGGCTGGACGTGTGCCTGGGCGTGAGCATCGGTATCGCCACGTACCCTGACTGCGGTGGCAACGTAGAAGGCTTGCTGCGCGCAGCCGATGCGGCCATGTACGCTGCCAAGCAGGCAGGGCGCCAGCAGTATCGCTTCTACGACCAGGAGCTCAATGGCCGCGCCCGCTCCCGCCTGATGCTCGAAGACGGCGTGCGTACAGCCATCGAGCAGCAGGATTTCACCCTGGTGTACCAGCCGCAAGTGGCCTTCGCCGATGGTCGCCTGCGCGGCTTCGAAGCCCTGCTGCGTTGGCAGCACCCCAGCGTTGGCGATGTGCCGCCAGGCCTGTTCATCCCCCTGCTCGAGGAGGCGCGGCTGATCAACCGCCTGGCCGGCTGGATCTACGGTCAGAGTGCTGCCCAGCGCCAGGCCTGGTATCAACGCTTTGCGACCGACATCGTGTTGGGCATCAGCCTGAGCCGGGCCCAGTTCGTCTCGCCAAGCCTGGTCGAGGAGCTGCAACGGGTCATCCAGCGCTATGGCCTGCAGCCGGCGCACCTGGAAGTGGAAGTGGCCGAAACCTCGCTCATGTACAACATCGATGCGGCGGTCAAGCAGGTCGACCGGTTGCGTGCGCTGGGTGTGCGGGTGGCGTTGGACGATTTCGGCGCCGGTGACTGTTCGCTGCGCATGCTGCGCGATTTGCCCATCGACACCCTGAAACTCGATCGCCACCTGGTGGCGCGCTTGCCGGACGCGTCGACCGATGCGGCGCTGGCACGCAGCGTCATCGGGCTGTGTGCCGATTACGGGATCACCGTGATTGCCGAGGGCGTTGAAACCCAGGCTCAGGCTCAATGGCTTAAAGCCGCAGGCTGCGAATACGTTCAGGGCTTTCTGGTAGCGCACCCCATGACAGCTGCCGATGCCGGCAACTTCCCGGCAATTTTCCCCTGGCCTGATCCGCTGGCGGGTTAGAATTGGCGCTCGTTACGCCGACCGTACTGCCATGACCGTCCTACGCTACCTGCAAGCCTACCCACCGCACCTGCAACAGCAAGTGCGGCAGATGATCGACAGCGACCGCCTTGGCGAGTACCTGCACAAGCGCTATCCAGAGCGCCACGAGGTACAAAGCGACAAGGCCCTGTACGGCTACGCCCAGGAACTGCGCCAGCGTTTTCTGCGCAGTGCACCTCCGCTGGACAAGGTGCTGTTCGACAACCGCCTGGACCTGACCCACCGGGCGCTGGGCCTGAACACTGCTGTCTCACGCGTGCAGGGCGGCAAACTCAAGGCCAAGAAGGAGATCCGCATCGCCTCGCTGTTCAAGGAGGCCGCGCCGCAATTTCTACGCATGATCGTGGTGCACGAGTTGGCGCATTTGCGCGAGCGTGACCACAACAAGGCGTTTTACCAGCTCTGTCAGCACATGGAGCCGGACTACCATCAACTGGAATTCGACCTGCGCGTCTACCTGACCTATCGGGAATTGCCGGGCAACGCTTGAGGACCCCGCAGCATGGAAGTGAGCAAGACAAAAAGCAGTTTCTACCGCCGTCTTTACGTCGCCTGGCTGATCGACAGCCAGACCGCTACCAGCGTGCCTGCGCTGATGCAGGCTACGGGCATGCCCCGGCGCACGGCCCAGGACACCCTTGCGGCGCTGGCCGACCTGGACATCGTCTGCACCTTCGAGCAGCAGGAAGGCGCGCGCAATCACGCAGGTCACTACCGTATACAGGACTGGGGGGCCATCGACCGGCAGTGGATCGAGCTTCACCTGAATCAGGTACGCCAAGTACTGGGGTATCCCTGACCTGTACCCGCTAAGGCCGCTGCAATAAAAATCGCAGGTTCGGCCAGAATAGAGGCTAGATGACACTATTGGCCGCTGCCCCGGCCAGAGCCTTTGTGTAAGCTCATTCGCAGTGTACGTTTCTTCACCGCACAAGGGCTTGGGCATGCGGCTGATGCTTTGTGTTCTCGGGTTACTGGCCACTGTCATGGTGCCCCCGGCCGCAGCCGCCGCCAAGCTGCGGCTGGTATCGGACCATTGGCCGCCCTTCACTGACGCCAGCATGCCTGGCGGCGGTTTGGCCATCAGCATCGTGACCACGGCGCTGACGCGGGCGGGCTACAGCAGCAGCTTCGAGGAGGCACCCTGGGCGCGGGCCCTGGCAGGCGTCGGTGACGGCCGTTACGACATACTGATCAACGCCTGGCACAACGACGCGCGCGCACGCATCGGGCAGTTTTCCAGCGCCTACCTGAGCAACCGCATCCGCCTGCTGCAGCGCAAGGACGCGGGCCTGCATTACGAGCACCTCTCGGACCTGTACCCCTACAGCATCGCCGTGGTGCGTGATTACGCCTACTCGAGCGCGTTCGACGGCAATACCCGCTTGCACAAGGTTGCGGTCAGTACCTTTTCGTCCGCCGTGCGCATGCTGGCGGCGGGGCGTGTAAGCCTGGCCGTGGAGGACGAGTACGTGGCCCGCTATCACCTGCAGCGCGAGCCGGACAATGTGCGTGACAAGGTAGAGCTGATGGAGCCTGTACTGGGCGAGAACCCGCTGCACATCCTGGTCAGCCTGAAGCATCCGGACCACCAGTCGATCGTCGCGCGCTTCGATGCGGCCATCGCCGCCATGAAGGCCGATGGCAGTTATGACCGGTTACTGCATCAGTATGGGTTCTAGGCGAGCGGGTGGCATTCCCAGGCGCCGGCTTGGCAGTGGCTTCGGATTTGAGCTTCGCAGCTGATCATGGCCGGTCCGCAGCGCCTGGAGATTTACCCGTCTTCGTAGGCAAAACAGGCTATATACCCTCGCGCCAGACCTAACGCGAGGCGTTACCTGCCGAAGCATCCTTCTTGATCAAATGCGCCGCCAACGTGCGCAAAGGGGCCAACTGGCGGCAGATCAATGCCAGTTGCGTCTGTACCAGGCGCTGATGTTCATCCACCTCCTCGGGCATCTGTTCAAGAGCGGTGGCGAGCGCTTCTTCGGCATCACTGTGAATCGCTACCGGTGAACGCGCCGCCAGGCCATTGGCTATCTCCTCAAGGCTGTTCGCCAGGCGGCTGCCCGCATCCTCGATCAAGTGCTCCCGTGCCTCGGCCGGCAGGGCCGTGTCGCGGTGGGCGCCCAGTCCCGACAGGTAGCTGAGCAGGGTGTGCGACAGCACCAGGAAGCGGAAGCCCACATCGGCCTCCTTGCGAAAGTGGCCAGGCTCCATGAGCATGTTGGCCAGGGTCGTCGACAGCGCTGCATCGGCATTGTGGGCATTGCGCCGCGCCAGGCGATAGGCCAGGTCGTCGCGCTTGCCGTAGGCATATTGCTGCATGATCTGGCGCAGGTATTCGCTGGCGCAGATCAGTGTGTTGGCCAGCGCCTTGTTCAAGCGGCGGCCTTGCCAGTCGGGCAGGAACAGAAACACGGCAAGGATGGCGATCAGGCTCCCGATCAGGGTATCGAACAGCCTTGGCAGGAACAGCCCGTAGCCATCGCCGATCTGGTTGAAACAGAACAGCACCATCAGTGTGATCGCGGCCGTGGCCAGGGTGTAGCGCGTGGTCCGGTTGACGAAGAACACCACCCCCGCCACGACCGCGAACAGCGACTGGATGACCGGGTTGGGGAACAGGTCGAACAGCGCCCAGCCAACGGTCAGGCCTACGGCGGTGCCGATGATGCGCTGCACCAGTTTACGCCGGGTCGCCCCGTAGTTGGGTTGGCACACGAACAGGGTGGTGAGGATGATCCAGTAGCCCTGGGTTGGGTGGATCAGGTGTACCATGCCGTAACCGATGGACAGGGCCAGCGGCAGGCGCAGAGCATGGCGGAACAGCAGCGAGGTGGGCGTCAATTGCGTGCGCAGGCGCTTGCCCATGTCCTTGAGCGAGCGCGGCGAGCGGTCCAGCAGGCTGCTGTCGCTGGCATCGGCCAGGCTGTCGGGATTGCTTGCAGCACCGAGCAGGCGATCGAGCGTGGCCAGGTTGGCCGCCAGTGCACGCAATGAGCGCAGCAGCCCGCGCCAGGCCGGGTTGTTCTGGCCGCGCAGGTGTTCGAGCGAAGCGTTGAGGTCTTCTAGTGCCTCGGTAAAGCCGCTGGCCAGCACGAAAGGTTGTCGCAGCCGAATCGAGCGTGCCAGCTCCTGGCACGAGGCGCCTTGCTTGCGCAGCAGGCGCTGGCACCGGAACATCACATCGCTGTGGAAGAAGGCTTCGGCCAGTGCATTGTAGGGGTAGTGGGAGGCGCTGACCCGCTCATGGATGTCCTGGGCCAGGAAGTAGAGTTTCAGGTAGCGGCTGACCTTGGAGTTGGGTTGGCTGTTGCCCACCCGGTGCAGGATGATTTCCTTCGCCGCATTGAGGGCCGCCACCACCTTGCCATTTTGCTGGGCCAGTTCAAGCCGACGTGCCTCGACGTCCAGGGTGCGGACAGGCTCGAACAGGCTGGCCTTGAGCTTGAGGTAGCTGCCCAGTTCGAAGAACAGTTTCGCCAGGCTTTGCTGCACCGGCTGGTTGGAAAACAATGCCTGCCACAGCACCGAGAGCAGCCCATACCAGGCCGCACCCGCCACCAGCAGCATGGGTTCGTGCCAGAAGTCCGTCACCTGCCCGCCGCGCTGGTCCACACCGATCATCGTGTACACCGCTGTGATCAGCGTTGCCGATGCGATGGCGCCGTAGCGCTCGCCCAAAGCGCCCAGCATGGTCAAGGCAAACGCTGCCAGGGCCAGGGCGCAGACGAAGATCAGGGGGTAGGGGAACAGCAGTTCGACCGCGAGCGCCGCGATGGCAAAACACACCAGGGTGACCGCCAGGGCGCTGAGGCGGCCTTGCCAGCTGTCATCGGTTTCAGCCAGGGCACTGGCGATGATGCCCAGAAACAGCGGGATCAACAGGGCCATTTCGTTCTGGTGCCAGCACAGGGCAAGGCTGCCGGTAAGGGCAATGGTCACCCGGATGCTGTAGCTGAACTTGTCCTGGCCCCACAGGCGACGCAATGAATGACGTAACGAGCTCGATGACATGATGGCCTGCCGGGCAGTGATCGTAGAAATACCGTAGCGATGAGCGGGCAGCCAGATGCCCCGCCACCCGCTATTGAGCACGTGCCAGCAAGAAGCGTTCCGTGCTGCGCGTTGGATTCTACCCTAGACGAACTGCGCCGCGGCGTTGGCCGATGCCCAGGCCCACTGGAAGTTGAAGCCGCCAAGGTGCCCCGTCACGTCCAGCACTTCACCGATGAAGTAAAGCCCCGGGCTCTTGAGCGACTCCATCGTCTTGGACGAGACCTCACGGGTGTCCACGCCGCCCAGGGTCACTTCGGCGGTGCGGTAGCCTTCGGTGCCGGCAGGCACCAGTTGCCAGCGTGCCAGCTTGTCGGCGATCAGGGCCAGTTCGGCCGGTGTGTACTGCTTCATCGGCTTGGATTCGAACCACTGCTCGGCCAGCAAAGTGGCCAGCTTGCGCGTGAACACCTCGCCCAGTACGGTCCTGAGTTCAGCATTGCCGCGCTCGGTTTGCTGGGTGTGCAACCAGTCCAGCGCATCGCGGTCAGGCAACAGGTTGATCTCAAGCGTATCGCCAGCTTCCCAGAATGAAGAAACCTGCAAGATCGCCGGGCCGCTCAGGCCCCGGTGGGTGAACAGCAGATTTTCACGGAAGCTGGTGCCGTTGCAACTGGCGGTGCAGTCCAGCGAGGTGCCGGACAGTTCGGTGCACATGGCCTTGAGCTGGGGCTCGGTGATGGTGAACGGCACCAGGCCCGCGCGGGTTGGCAGTAAGGTATGGCCAAACTGTCGGGCCACCTGGTAGCCGAAACCGGTCGCACCCAACGTCGGGATGGACAGGCCGCCCGTCGCGATCACCAACGACTGGCAAGCGAATGGGCCAGCGCTGGTGCGCAGCAGGTAGCCGCTGTCGGTCTTGTCGATCTGCTCGATGCTGGTGTGCATGCGGATTTCGGCGCCGGCTTCGTCGCACTCGGCCAGGAGCATGTCAAGGATGTCACTGGCCTTGTTGTCGCAGAACAGCTGGCCCAGCTTTTTCTCGTGGTAGGGCACGCCATGCTTGCACACCAGCTCGATGAAGTCCCACTGGGTGTAACGCGCCAGGGCCGACTTGCAGAA
>NZ_DIMK01000050.1:49884-50145 GCF_002425525.1 Pseudomonas sp. UBA5568
GGACATCAGGATCTTCTTGCCTGGCTTGTTGGCGTGGTCGAGCAGCAGGACCCGGCGGCCCCGGCGGGCGCTGAGCTGGGCACACATCAGGCCGGCAGCGCCTGCGCCCAGGATGATCACGTCGGTGGAGTGCACGGTGTTACCTCATCAATAGCCGCGGCCGCGTTGCAGCCCATCGCAGGCAAGCCAGCCCCCACAGGGACGGCACCGGCTTGAGGCCTGTGATGACCCTGTGGGGGCTGGCTTGTTTGCGACAGGCTG
>NZ_DIMK01000047.1:0-17890 GCF_002425525.1 Pseudomonas sp. UBA5568
GAGAAACTCGTTCAACTTCAAAGGCTTGCAGTCGTCCAGCGCGTCAAGTTGATGCCCGACTGCGCTGGAGTGGGGCGAATTATAGACACTAATTTCTAAGCGTCAAGCATTAATCTTCTCCGGATGTCATTTCAAGGGAACGCCCAACGCGCTGTTGCTGTCTCTCTCACCATTGCGCACTATAGTGCGCAAAAAACACCCTCAGGTAATTCGCCCTCATGACAAAACCGCCTCGCAGCCTGGCTTCGGTGCTATTCCCAATAGGCCTGCTGCTCATCGCCATGGCATCGATTCAGACCGGCGCTTCAATCGCCAAAAGCATGTTCCCGCTCATTGGCGCACAAGGCACGACCTCACTGCGCCTGATTTTCGCCAGCCTGATCATGATTGCACTCTTAAGGCCATGGCGGGCGCGCTTCAATACTCGCACCCTGCGCAACGTCGTGATCTATGGCTTAGCGCTCGGCGGCATGAATTTCCTCTTCTATATGTCCTTGCAGACGGTGCCGATTGGCATCGCGGTGGCCCTCGAGTTCACCGGACCACTGGCAGTGGCAATATTTGCCTCACGCCGCGCGATCGACTTCATCTGGATCGCGCTGGCCATTTTCGGTCTACTGATGTTGCTGCCCGCAGGCCATGGCGGAGAGGCGCTGGACCCACTGGGCGCCTGCTACGCAATCGGCGCGGGGGCTTGCTGGGCACTCTATATAGTCTTCGGCCAACGGGCTGGTGCTGAACATGGCGTGCAAAGCGCAGCGCTGGGGGTGCTGGTCGCAGCACTGTTCATCGCACCGATTGGCATCGTGCATGCCGGTAGCCTGCTGCTGACGCCCGCGGTCATCCCCATGGCGATCGCTGTGGCGGTATTGTCTACCGCCCTTCCCTATAGCCTGGAAATGGTTGCGCTCACGCGCATGCCCGCGCGCACCTTCGGTACCCTGATGAGCATCGAGCCTGCCTTCGGCGCCTTGTCCGGGCTGCTGTTCCTGGGCGAAGTGCTGTCATTTACGCAATGGCTCGCCATCGGCGCAATCATCGCGGCCTCCGTAGGCACGACTCTGTCCATGCGCCATGGCCCAGGACCCGCGATAGTTGCGGATTGACAGGGAAAAACTTTCATCGGAGGCTGCGTGGGTGTTGTGGCGTCACCGCTCGCTGATTAAGCTGTCCCAGCGCAGTCGAATAGGGACGCTGTACTCTTCAGGACGAACCCGAGCGAAAACGACGGACCCAGCCAGCTGATCCGTCCTGCATTTAAGGACAGGAATGAAACGTATTTTGCTCATCCTAGCCATCTTGGCTATTGCTGGATGTGCCGCCACGGCTAAGACCGAGGTCAAACGGGGCAAGAAAGGCCTGCATATCAATTGCTCTGGCCTGTCTTCTTCATGGGACAACTGCTACAGCAAGGCCGCGAGCGCCTGCACCACCCGCGGGTACCGCGTCGTCGCCCGCTCAGGCGACAGCGACGAAGAGGACGGCGATTATCTATTCGGCATCAACCCTGCCGGCTACACCAGCCGCAGCATGATCGTCATTTGCAAATGACCGGGGCAGCCTGATGGCTGCCCTCATCCACTAAATCGCCACGGTACGTGACAGCAGCCAGGCCAGCGCCTTTCCTTCCAGGAGCGGAGCCAATCGCTCTCGCACCGTGGAGTGGTACGCATTGAGCCAGCAGACCTCTTGCTCAGTCAGCCGCTCCAACAACAGACAACGCGTATCAATGGGGCACAGCGTCAACGTCTCGAAATCGAGAAATTCACCGAATGCACTGCGCCCGACGCTTCGCGCGGCTACCAGGTTTTCAATACGTACCCCCCATTGCCCAGGGCGGTAGGTGCCAGGCTCGATTGAGCTGATCATGCCTTCCTGCATGGCGGTCTGGGGCGTGGGCGCTGCCAGATAGGCGACCACCTGGGGCCCTTCATGAACATTGAGGAAATAGCCCACGCCATGGCCTGTGCCGTGGCCGTAATCGACCTGGTCGGCCCAGATTGGCGCACGGGCTATGGCATCAAGCATGGGCGACAACACGCCACGCGGGAAGGTCGCCCGCGACAGCGCAATCATGCCCTTGAGCACACGGGTACAGTCGAGCTTCTGCAAATCGCTCGGTTGCCCGATGGGGACCATACGCGTGATATCCGTCGTCCCACCGAGGTATTGGCCGCCTGAGTCGATGAGCAGCAGGCCGTCGCCCTCGATCACCGCGTGTGACTGATCGGTGGCCCGGTAGTGGGGCATCGCACCATTGGCATTGAACGCCGCAATGGTCGAGAAACTCAGTGAGACGAAGCCCGGCCGCCGGGCGCGCGCCGCAGTGAGTTGCTCATCGACGGTCAGCTCGGTCACCACCTGGCTCCCTCGCGCTTCTTCAAACCAGGCGAAAAACTCACACAAGGCGGCGCCGTCCTGTTCCATCGCCCGACGAACATGCTCAAGCTCGCCTTCAGCCTTGCACGCCTTGCTCAGGGTGCTGGGATTCGGGCCTTCCACGAGCACTACGCCTTCTGCAAGCGGCTCAAGCAATCCGCACGTCACCCGCGCCGGGTCCACCAACAAGCGATTTCCAGGTGACAGTTGACCAAGCGCGCGGACGGCCTCGCTGTAGTCTCGTACTTCGATGCCATCCTGGCGCAGCGCCTGACGCAGGGGCTCATCGACTTTTGCCGAGGCGATGAAAAGCTGCGCACGCTGCGCATCGATCAGGGCAAACGCCAGAAACACCGGATTGTAGGACACATCACTGCCGCGCAAGTTGAACAACCAGGCAATGTCATCCAAGGTGGCGATGAAATGACTGTCCGCGCCTTTAGCCTGCATCGCCTGCCGCACCCGTGCCAGCTTCTGCGCACGGCCCACCACCGCGTATGGCGCAAGATGTGAGTACACCGGGCTGGACGGTAGCGCCGGCCGGTCGCTCCAGACGCGGCCCAGCAGATCCTGGTCAGTCACCAGCCTTGCGCCTCGTTGGCCAAGGCGCTCTCGCAATTGGCGCGCCGAAGCCAAGGCCATCGCACGACCATCCACACCCGCGCAACCTTGTGGTTGAACCTGTTCAGCCAACCAGTCCAGCGCGCCCGGCTGCCCGGGTGACAATTTCATCAATTCGATGCCGCTACCTGCCAGCTCTCGCTCAGCTTGCTCCCAATAGCGGCTATCGACCCATAGCCCGGCAAACTGCTGGGTGATGACCAGGGTGCCAACCGAACCGGTGAAGCCCGACAGCCATTGGCGACCTTGCCAATACCCTGGCAGATACTCGGAAAGATGAGGGTCGGCCGATGGAACCAGCAGGGCATCAAGCCCTTCTGCGGCCATGGTCGCACGCATCGCGGCAAGACGCTGGGCCGTGGTCTGTTGGGGAGTGGTGTGCACGATCATGCCCTTTTCTGTGGCGACATCGGTTATGCCTGAGCAATTGATGATGGAATAGCTACCCGCGTACTGCAATCAGCAATTGCTGGGCTACACGCCTCTGGGAAAGGTCCTACGCCGGACTGTACCGCCGATCCTGCCATGCTGAACTTAACCAAGGTCCCGGATTCAGAGGCAGTACAGTCTCCCTGCAAGGCGGATCGCCATGCCCAATGCCTGTCAGCACAAACAAGGCGTCGTGATACTCGACACTCGCCCCCATACCCCCGATCACGAGCACGCCGTCTACCGCAAGCTATCGGAAGGCTTCGCACAGCTGCTGGGTTGCCCCGTGGTTGACCTGAACGGACCGCCAGAAGCGCACGCCTCCTATTACTACATGCTCACACAGCCGTTGGTTGACCCGGCCCATCTGACAGCCCTTGGCATAGAGAGCGAGGCCGACTTTTTCGGCGGTGCCGTCGCCCACCCCTTCATGGCCACCAAAGCCATTTCGCATCCTCTGCCGCCAGGTGCTCCACCGAAGCCTGACTGGCCTGAAGCATTTGCGCGGCAGGCGTGCGAGGCGCTGCTCAAGGGCTACACCGTGTTTGACAAGGCCACCGCACGGCGCGCGGCTCAACTACTTTTGGTGGAGGGGCCCGCACGACTCAAACCCGTGCGCGCATGCGCGGGTCGAGGGCAAGTGGTGTTTTCTACGCTTGAGGAATTCGAACCCCTGCTCTGTTCAGTGGATGACGAAGAACTCATGACCTGGGGCCTGGTGCTGGAGCAGAACTTGAACAACGTCGAGACGTTCAGCGTCGGCCAGGTACGGGTTGCAGGATTGGTGTGCAGCTATTACGGCACACAACAACTGACCCAGGATCACCAAGGTATCGAGGTGTACGGCGGCTCTGACCTGACCTTCGTACGAGGAGACTTTGCGTCTCTGCTGGGCGAGCCCTTGGAAGACAGCGTTCGCCTGGCGATCGAGCAGGCAATGGCTTATGACCAGGCTGCCGAACGACACTTACCTGGCTTCATCGCCTCACGCCGCAATTATGACATTGCCCGCGGCACCGACACCAAAGGTCAGATCCGCAGTGGCGTGCTGGAGCAATCCTGGCGGATGGGCGGTGCCAGCAGCGCCGAATTGCTCGCCCTGCAGGCATTCGCTGCCAACGGCCTGGTCAGTCGAGTGCGCGCTAGCACCCACGAAGTGTTTGGCACGCTCGCGCTACCCGCGCACGCTACTCTCTTTTATCAAGGAAATGACAGTGAACTCGGACAACTCACCAAATACGCGCAGCTCCGACACGTTGGCCATTCAGAGTGAGACGATCGAGTTGCCGGTGAACGGGGATACCATCTGCGCGACCCTGGTCAGCCCCGGCAGCAAAATCCCCGGCATCCTGTTCGTCCACGGCTGGGGCGGTAGCCAGCAACGCGATCTTGCCAGGGCGCGGCACATCACAGGACTTGGCTGCGTCTGCATGACCTTCGATCTTCGTGGCCATGAAAAAACCCAAAGTCAGCGTCTGACAGTGACGCGAGAGCAGAATCTGCAGGACCTGCTGACGGCCTACGACCGGCTGGTCAGTCACCCCACCGTGGACGCCAACGCCATCGCCGTGATCGGCAGCAGCTACGGCGGCTACCTGGCCACCTTGTTGACATCAATGCGCCCGGTCCGCTGGCTGGCCCTGCGGGTACCGGCCATGTACTGGGACGAGGAGTGGAATACGCCCAAGCAGTCCCTGGACCGACAACGGCTCAATGACTATCGCCGTCGCCCCCTGGCGCCATCTGACAACCGCGCACTGGCTGCTTGCGCCGGGTTTGGCGGCGATGTTCTGCTGGTGGAGTCCGAGCACGATGATTACGTACCCCACAGCACGCTGATGAGTTACCGCTCAGCCTTCAGCAGTGCCCACTCGCTCACCCACCGGATCGTCGACGGCGCCGACCACGGCCTGTCCACCGAAGAAAGCCAGAAGGCCTACAGCGCACTGCTGGCGGCATGGATCAGCGAAATGGTCATTGGTGCTCGCCTGGACCGCTATCCCCACTACGCGCCCTGGTACGCATGAAGCTCACACCATCTGGCAGTACAACGCTCCGTCAGGATGGCGAGCCAGACTCCGCAGCGCCGTGAAGGCAGTGAAGTTCACGGCGCTGGCATGATACTGCTGGAGCATGCTCAGAAACGACCCGTCCAGCACTTGCTCGATGGCCGCCTCACCGGCCTCCCGGTTGGTCCACTGCAGCGACTGCAACACACGGCAGCCATCTTCGCTGGCCTGGACACTGACCGCCCGCAGGTCTTCACAGCCTGCTGCCAATGACTCACTGCGCAGCACCAGTGCCTGGGCCAATGCCTGCTGAAAGACGACGGCGACCCGATATTCGATCATCTGGGTGTACCAGATGGCAGGGACACTTCCTGACATCAACAACCTCCTGACAAGGGATACACATCGCAATGCCCGGAAGGTTAAAACCTCAACCAATCTCGAGGTCAAGAGGTTCGCTATCCATTTCAACCTGCCCTCCAGGCTGTGGTGCCACCACCTGCCGCCGAAACGCACTGGGGGTGACACCTGTAGCGCGCTGAAAGACCTTGCGAAACGCCCCCGCGTCCCGATAACCCACATCCCAGGCGATCTGGTCGACTGTCCTGCGCGTGAACTCCAGCAGACGTGCTGCCCGGCACACCCTTATCTGCTGACAGTACTCGGTAGGGCGCAACGCTGTGGCCAAGCGAAACCGCCTCAAGAACGTGCGTGGTTCCAGGCAGGCGCACGCCGCCATCGCTGCGAGGTCCGCCGTGCGTGCGCCTGTAGCTTGTAACCAGTGCTGAACCTTCAGGACGGCTTCATCGCCATGATCGAGCAACGGGTTGAGGCGAGTACCGGGCAAAGCGTCAGGTACCGGTTCTACTGCCAGGAAGTTCGCGGTGTCGGCTGCAACGGTATTGCCCATGAAGCGCTGCACCAGGCACAGGCCCAAAGTGGTCCATGCCATCAGGCCAGCGGAGCTGACGATATCGCCGTCATCGAGCAACGCCTGTTGAACCTCGGCCCTGGTGTGCGGGTAACGCGCCTCGAGTATCTGCACATGATTGCGGTGAGCGCATGCAGTGCGTCCATCCAGCAGACCACAGGCCGCAATGAAGAATACCCCGATGCACACGCAGGCCAGTACGGTGCCCTCCTGATGCAATCGGCACAAAGCCGAACGATGGCGAACCAAGCAGGCGTCGTCGGGAATGGCATGCAGGCTTGGCGGGATGATCAGAACACGCAGTCGAGCATCACTGGCATCCCCTAGTGGGGGCTCAGCCAGCAGCTCCCCCTGCGCACCCACACGCCATACGCTGATACGTACACGAGGCGCCTGGGCCGCACCCAAGGTGTCAGCCATGCGGTTAGCCACGGCGAACAGGTCTTGCAGGCCGTGGATCGCTGCCTCTTGTGCATCGGGATAGCGAAGCAGGCCAATCTCCAGAAAACGAGCCATGTCAGTTTTGCCCCGCATAGTGTCTTTCGCGCCGATTCACGCCTATCGCGCGACAGCCTATAACTAAGCAACCGCCAAAACCACTGCCCTTGGAGGCAACATGAGCACCCATGCACTGATCATCATCGATATCCAGAACGACTATTTCCCAGGCGGAAGGTGGCCACTGGAGGGCGCCGAGCGCGCCGCTGAAAATGCGGCCCGCCTGCTCCAGGCTGCGCGCGATGCGAAAGACTTCGTCGTGCACGTACGCCACGAGTTCGACAGCGCCGACGCTCCCTTCTTTGCCCCAGGCTCTTCGGGCGCAGCCATTCACCCGAGTGTTCACCCGTTACCTGGAGAGGCTGTGATTCTCAAGCACAAGGTCAACGCTTTTCTCTCGACCGATCTTGCGCCGACGCTCGAACGCCAGGGTATCAAGTCGCTGACCGTCGTGGGCAGCATGAGCCACATGTGCATCGATGCGGCGGTGCGCGCAGCAGCCGACCTCGGGTATGTCGTCACGGTCGCCCATGATGCCTGCGCCACCCTGGCCCTGGAGTTCAACGGGAAATGGGTACCTGCTGCACAGGTGCATGACGCATCGATGGCGGCCCTGGCGTTCGCCTATGCCTCGGTGCGCAGCACTGATGCACTGCTCGAAGAGACTGCCGGTCGCACCTGAGCGGCTTTCGGCCAGTACGGCCCTCAGATTACAACGTTGCGCACGAACTTCACTGCCGTCGCGCCATCGTTGCGATAGGCGTAACGGCAATTGCTGGCGAATACGTGAAAGCGGCCCTGCTCGAGTCGGTGCTCGACACCCTCGATGATCAGCGTCAGTACACCTTCGACCACGTAGATCTGCTCGCTCCAGCCTTCGGCATCCGCCTCGCTGCGATAGTGCTCGCCGACCGCCAGCGTCCATTCCCACAGCTCGACTTCACGACGGGCCATGCTGCTTGCCAGCAGGATGGCCCGGCTTTGCGGATGTTCACCCGCCCAGGCCAACTCTTCGATACGACCAGGGTTACGCTGGTCAGGCGCCTGGATCAATGTACTGAACGCCACCCCGAGTGCCTCGGCGATGAGGTCGAGCGTGGTTAGGCTGACATTTTTTTCGCCCGCCTCAATCGCCACCAGCATGCGACGACTCACACCTGACCGCTCGGCCAAGGTTGCCTGGCTGATGCCAGCAGCGTTACGCAGACTGCGAACGTTCAAGCTCACGTGTTGCAGCACCGAAGCGCGATGCGAAGCGTCGTTGTGCACTATATTGCTCATCCTTAGTTGTTGCGCAGTATACTGCCCACTTTGCGCCGATTGTGCGCCCTGTCCTACGAGCCTGCAACCGCATGAATCAGTCACGCCCGCAACGCCCCACCCTTACGTTCCGTCTCAGCAAAGCCGAGTGGGTGCTGGTGTTCATCACCATGCTTTGGGGCGGCACCTTCCTGCTGGTACACAACGTGATGGCCGTCAGCGGCCCCATGTTCTTCGTGGGTCTGCGCTTCGCCGCGGCCGCCCTGTTCGTCGGCATGGTCTCGGCGCGCGCCTTGCCAGGGTTGACCCTTGTCGAACTCAAGGCAGGCCTGTCGATTGGCGTGCTGATTATGTTGGGCTACGGCTTGCAAACCATGGGCCTGCAGACGATCAGCAGCAGCCAGTCGGCGTTCATCACGGCGCTTTACGTGCCCTTCGTACCCCTGCTGCAATGGCTGATACTGGGCCGGCGCCCGGGCCTGATGCCCAGCCTTGGGATCGGCCTGGCTTTCGTTGGGCTGATGCTGCTGGCCGGCCCGCAGGCCGGTAGCCTGCACATGAGCGAAGGCGAGCTGGTTACACTGGTCAGCGCCGTCGCCATCGCGGGCGAAATCATTCTGATCAGTCGCTTTGCCGGGCGTGTCGACGTTCGCCGCGTTACCGTGGTGCAACTGGCAACGGCCTCGGTGCTGGCATTCATGATGATGCTGCCTACCCAGGAATCGGTACCCGACTTCTCCTGGCTTTTGCTGAGCAGTGCGATTGGCTTGGGCCTGATGAGCGCGGTGATCCAAGTGGCGATGAATTGGGCACAGAAATCGGTATCACCCACACGGGCTACGCTGATCTACGCCGGTGAGCCAGTCTGGGCCGGCCTGGTCGGACGGATAGCGGGAGAACGCCTGCCGGGATTGGCACTGTTGGGCGGCCTGCTGATCGTCATCGCCGTGGTCATCAGCGAGTTGCGAGTACGCCGCAGGCCAGAACCTGCCGATACCGAACTTGCACAGAATGAACGTCAACTCAAGACCGGTCTCTAAAGGTCCGACTGTCCTTTGTAAAAAACTGTTATAAAAAAACAGCCTGTCACAGCCCTTTTGTATGATTCTGCGACAGGTTGTGTGTTGGTCGATGACCCGTCCGGCACGTATGATCCTTGGAAAACCTCTCAGAATAGAACTCTATGTCTTTGATAGTGCTATTGCTTCTGCCGTTCGTGGGCAGTTTGCTGGCAGCCGCGCTGCCGCACAACGCACGTAACGCCGAGTCCATACTCGCCGGGCTCGTGGCCTTGGTCGGCACCGTCCAGGTAGCACTTCTCTATCCACAGGTGGCCCATGGCGGTGTCATCCGTGAAGAATTCCTGTGGCTGCCCAGCCTCGGGCTCAACTTCGTGCTGCGCATGGACGGCTTTGCCTGGCTGTTCTCACTGCTGGTGCTGGGCATCGGTACGTTGGTGTCTCTGTACGCGCGCTACTACATGTCGCCACAGGACCCGGTGCCGCGATTTTTTGCGTTTTTCCTTGCATTCATGGGCGCAATGCTGGGGCTGGTACTGTCTGGCAACCTTTTACAACTGGTGTTTTTCTGGGAGCTCACCAGCCTCTTCTCCTTCCTCTTGATCGGCTACTGGCATCATCGGGCCGACGCGCGCCGTGGCGCCTACATGGCGCTGATGGTTACCGGTGCCGGAGGCTTGTGCCTGCTGGTGGGGGCGCTGCTGCTCGGCCATGTGGTGGGCAGCTATGACCTGGACAAGGTCCTGGCTGCAGGTGACACCATACGCCAGCATGCGCTTTACCCAGTGCTGTTGCCCCTGATCCTGATCGGCGCCCTGAGCAAAAGCGCGCAATTTCCCTTCCATTTCTGGCTACCGCATGCCATGGCAGCACCCACGCCGGTGTCGGCGTATTTGCATTCGGCAACCATGGTCAAGGCCGGCGTATTTTTGCTGGCGCGCATGTGGCCAGTGCTGTCGGGTACCGACGAATGGTTCTGGATCGTCGGGGGTGCTGGTGCGCTGACGCTGCTGCTCGGTGCTTTTGCAGCGATGTTCCAGAATGACCTCAAAGGCCTCCTGGCCTACTCGACCATCAGCCATCTGGGCCTCATCACGCTGTTGCTGGGCCTGAACAGCTCGCTGGCCGCCGTCGCGGCGGTCTTCCACATTCTTAACCATGCAACCTTCAAGGCGTCGTTGTTCATGGCCGCTGGCATCATCGACCACGAAAGTGGTACGCGTGACATCCGGCGCCTGAGCGGCCTGGTCCGGCTGGTTCCCTACACAGCCACTCTGGCCATGGTCGCCAGCGCCTCCATGGCGGGGGTGCCGCTGATGAACGGCTTCCTGTCCAAGGAAATGTTCTTCGCCGAAACCGTGTTCATCACTTCCAGCGCCTGGGTCGAAGCCATGCTTCCGGTGATCGCCACCCTGGCCGGCACTTTCAGCGTGGCCTACGCGCTGCGCTTCACGGTCGATGTGTTCTTCGGCCCCACCGCCCAAGACCTGCCGCATACGCCACACGAACCCCCGCGCTGGATGCGCGCGCCGGTCGAGCTGCTGGTGCTGACATGCCTGGTGGTCGGTATTTTCCCCGCCCAGTCCGTAGGCCCGTTGCTGGCCGCTGCGGCACTGCCGGTGGTAGGGGGTACGCTACCCGAGTACAGCCTGGCCATCTGGCACGGTTGGAATGCGCCTTTGATCATGAGCCTTGTGGCCATGAGTGGCGGCGTGGTTCTGTACCTGCTGTTGCGCAAGCAACTGCGACGGGGCCGCTTCCCCTGCCCTCCCGTGATGGGCCGATTCGACGGCAAACGCCTCTTTGAGTACGGCCAGGTGCAGCTGATGCTGATGGCGCGGCGCATCGAGCACCTGCTTACCAGCCGGCGCCTGCAGGCGCAGCTGTTCATGCTGGTGGTAGCCGCCTTCCTCGCCGGCCTGACACCCATGCTTTACAGTGGCCTGACCTGGGGCGAACGGCCCAAGATCCCGGGGTCAGGGGTATTCGTCGCACTCTGGGTGATCGCCATTGCCTGTGCGATCGGTGCGGCGTACCAAGCCAAGTACCACCGTCTGGCGGCCCTGACCATGGTCAGTGTGTGCGGCTTGATGACCTGTATCACCTTTGTGTGGTTCTCCGCGCCTGATCTGGCCCTGACCCAGTTGGTCGTCGAAGTGGTGACCACTGTCCTGATCCTTCTTGGTCTGCGTTGGCTTCCACGTCGTATCGAAGGTGTGTCGCCTCTGCCCGGCAGGTTCGACCGCGCCCGCGTGCGTCGCTTGCGCGATCTGCTACTGGCGGTGTTGGTTGGCGCAGGGATGGCCGTGCTGTCCTACGCCATGCTCACCCGCCCTACGCCCAATGACATCTCATCGTTCTACTTGAGCCGCGCGCTGCCACAAGGTGGTGGTACCAATGTGGTCAATGTGATGCTGGTGGATTTCCGCAGCTTCGATACCCTGGGCGAAATCACCGTGCTGGTCGCGGTGGGGTTGACGGTTTTCGCGCTTCTGCGTCGCTTCCGCCCACCCAAGGAAAGCATGCAATTGCCGACCCAGCAGCGCCAGTTGGCACCAGATGTCGTCACCGACCTGATCAACCCGCGCCACGCTGCCGATACCGCACTGGGCTTCATGATGGTGCCCGCTGTACTGGTGCGCCTGTTGCTGCCAATCGCGCTGCTGGTGTCGATGTACCTGTTCATGCGTGGTCACAATCAGCCAGGCGGCGGCTTCGTCGCCGGGTTGGTGACTTCGGTGGCGTTCATCCTGCAATACATGGTCGCAGGCACCCAGTGGGTAGAAGCACAGATGCGCCTGCGGCCCTTGCGCTGGATGGGCACCGGCCTGCTCTGCGCAACCTTGACCGGTGGCGGCGCCATCGTGTTCGGCTACCCGTTCCTGACCACCCATACGGCGCACCTGCACCTTCCTCTGCTCGGAGACATCCATCTGGCAAGCGCATTGTTCTTCGACGTCGGTGTGTTCACCGTGGTCGTCGGCTCGACCCTTTTGATACTCACGGCCCTGGCCCACCAGTCGGTACGTGCCTATCGCCCGGCCAGTCCAGGCAAGACCCGTAAAGCAGGAGCCGCCTGATGGAAGAAGTGATCGCAGTGGCCATTGGCGTGCTTGCCGCCTCCGGGGTCTGGTTGGTGCTACGCCCGCGCACCTATCAGGTGATCATGGGCTTGTGCCTGCTTTCCTATGGGGTCAACCTTTTCATCTTCAGCATGGGCAGCCTGTTCATCGGCAAGGAGCCCATCATCAAGGAAGGCGTGACCCAGGACCTGTTGCACTACACCGATCCGCTGCCACAGGCCCTGGTACTCACGGCAATCGTCATCAGCTTCGCCATGACCGCCCTGTTCCTCGTGGTGCTGCTGGCATCGCGCGGCCTGACCGGCACCGACCACGTAGATGGCCGGGAGCGTGAGGAATGAGCGGCATGAGCCAACTGATCGTTGCCCCTATCCTGCTGCCGTTGATTACAGCGGCAGTCATGTTGCTGCTGGGCGAAAAGCATCGATTGATCAAGGCACGGCTGAACCTGCTGTCGACCTTCGCCGGTCTTGGCATCGCCGTCAGCCTGCTGCTCTGGGTGCGTACCCAGGGCCAGGCAGAATCGATCGGCGTCTACCTGCCGGGCAACTGGCCAGCCCCATTCGGCATCGTGCTGGTATTAGACCACCTGTCGGCGCTGATGCTGACCCTGACCGGCGTCATCGGGCTAAGCGCCCTGCTGTTCGCACGGGCACGCTGGGATGGCGCCGGTGCAAGTTTTCATGCGCTGTTCCAGATCCAGCTGATGGGGCTGTACGGCGCATTCCTGACGGCAGACCTGTTCAACCTGTTCGTGTTCTTCGAAGTGCTGCTGGCAGCTTCATACGGTCTTCTGCTGCACGGGTCCGGCCGCGCACGCGTGCGGGCCGGCTTGCATTACATCGCCGTCAACCTTTTCGCGTCGTCGTTGTTCCTGATTGGCGCGGCAATGCTGTATGGCGTGACGGGTACATTGAGCCTTGCGGACCTGGCCCTGAAGATTCCGCTCGTACCCGAGGCCGACCGCGGCTTGCTGCATGCAGGCGCAGCGATCCTCGCCATGGCGTTTCTGGTCAAAGCAGGCATCTGGCCCTTGAACTTCTGGCTCGTCCCAGCCTATGCGTCTGCCAGCGCGCCAGTGGCTGCACTCTTTGCGATCATGACCAAGGTAGGGCTGTATGCCGTGCTGCGGGTATGGACGTTGCTGTTCTCCGGGCAAGCGGGGGCATCGGCCCACTTCGGCGGGGATTGGCTGGTTTACGGAGGCCTGGCGACCCTGGCCATGGCGGCGGTGTCGATCCTGGCAGCGCAGCGCCTGGAACGCATGGCGGCGTTGAGTATTCTGGTATCGGCTGGGACCTTGTTGGGGGCGGTGGGCTTCTCACAATTGGCGTTGACCGGAGCAGCGCTGTTCTACTTGGTGAATTCTACCCTGGCCTTGTGCGCCTTGTTCCTTCTGGCCGAACTCATCGAGCGCTCGCGGTCTGCCAATGAGTTGCCATTGGACGAGGAAGAAGACGCCATGCCGGCCTTGCTGGAATCGCTTCACCCCCCAAAAGGCATCAACCTCGATGACAATCAGAAAGCCGTCATCGGGCAGGTCATTCCATGGACCATGGCATTTCTGGGCTTGAGCTTCATCGCTTGCGCGCTGCTGATCATCGGCATGCCACCGCTTTCAGGCTTCGTTGCCAAGCTCAACTTGATCAGTGCCCTGTTCAACCCCAACGGTCTGGGGGTTCCGAGCCCATACACACTGGGCGCCGCTGGCTGGGGCCTTGTGGCCTTGCTGGTCTTGTCGGGAATGGCATCGCTGATCGCTTTCGGACGCGTCGGCATTCAACGTTTCTGGAAACCCGAAGAGCGGCCCTCTCCGGTGCTCAGGCGTTTCGAATGCCTTCCGATCGTGATATTGCTGGGCCTGTGCATGCTGCTCAGCTTCAAGGCCGAGCCGCTGCTGCGTTATAGCCTCGACACCGCCGCCAGCCTTCAGGCGCCTGATGCCTATATCGATGCAGTCATGGCGGCGCAGCCGAAACCTGGCCCCACCTCGCTCGACGTTCAGGTGCAGCCATGAGCCGACTCTTTCCTGCCCCCCTGCTATCGGCATGCCTGTTCGGCCTGTGGCTGTTGCTCAACCTTTCGCTGAGTCCGGGTAACCTCATCCTGGCCGCTGTGTTGGGGACACTGGCTCCGCTGCTGATGGCGCCATTACGGCCGCAGCATGCCCACGTCCGACGGCCCTGGGTCATCGTCAAGCTGATCGGCCGGGTTGGGGTGGACGTCATCCTGTCCAACCTGCAGGTCGCTCGCGGCGTTCTGGGTGCTGGAAGGCGACCGCCTCGCTCAGGCTTCGTCCACATTCCCCTGGATCTGCGCGAGCCCCATGGGCTTGCGGCGCTGTCCATGATCACGACGGTGATCCCTGGAACCATCTGGTCGGAACTGGCCCTGGACCGTAGCGTGCTACTGCTGCACGTATTCGATCTGGATGATGAAGCGGCATTCATCCAGCATTTCAAGGAAGTCTACGAACGTCCCTTGATGGAGATCTTTCAATGAGTGGACTGCTCGCCAACGCTGTTCTCGCCAGCTTGTTCATCTTTGCGCTGGCTATGTGCCTTACCCTGCTTCGGCTATTCCGAGGCCCTTCTGCGCAGGACAGGGTTCTGGCCCTGGATTACCTGTACATTCTGGCAATGCTGACCATGCTGGTACTGGGCATCAGGTATGCCAGTGACACCTATTTCGAAGGGGCCTTGCTCATTGCATTGTTCGGCTTCGTTGGCTCCTTCGCCTTGGCCAAGTTCCTGCTGCGTGGTGAGGTGATCGAATGACCGAGGCACTCAATCTGCCGTTCTGGCTTGAAATGATCACAGCCATACTGCTGGTAGCTGGCAGCCTTTTCGCACTGATCGGTGCAATTGGCCTGCTGCGCCTGAAAGACTATTTCCAACGCATGCACCCCCCAGCGCTGGCCTCGACCATCGGGGCCTGGTGCGTCGCGCTTGGCTCGATCATCTACTTTTCATGGCTGAAAGAGTCACTGGTGCTGCACGCATGGCTGATTCCCGTGCTGCTGTCGATCACGGTGCCCGTGACTACGTTGTTACTGGCGCGCGCCGGGCTTTTTCGCAAGCGTCAGGCCAAAGAGCCGGTACCCGAGGAGGTCAGCAGCGGTCTGGACCGTGGCAATTGACCGCAGTTAGCCTGGTTGCTCACTCAACTGCTGCAGTGCGCGTCTGACCATGGCGACGTAATGAGGCGGGCCTTGGGTATACAATTGGGCAGCTACCCAATCCAACCATCGCCCGCGCATCGCTTCACGGGCTGCGAGCAGCCGCTGCGCCTCGGCCATGGCGCGCGCCTGGTGCTCACGGTGATAGCGTTCCCGTGATCCAGGCGCTTGTTCTGGCAGCGTCACTCGCTTGCCTTGAACGTCGTCAGCTCACCCTTGCGCCATTTAGCAACCTTGCCGGTTACGGCTTTCAATAGCTTGCCGAGCCCTTCCTGAATTTGCTGCTCGGCGGCAAACACCAGCATCACGCCATGGCCTTCACGCAGTACGACCCCCTCGCCTTCCGGGACCGATACGAACGCGTAGTCGCCTATCCCATACACATTGAGCTTGATATCGCGAAAGCGCATTTCCAGCTTGCCGCCTTCGCGGCTGGGCAGCACGGCGGCACGAAAATGATCGCCGACTTTCAACTCAAGGCGCTGCTTGTCGTCGACCACCAGCGCACTTTCCGTGTCGATCTCGGCCATGTAGAGGCCTTCGGGGTTTTGCTCGGTGACATAGACGAATCGACCCTGGAACAACTGGGCCAGTTTCCCGCGCAAATCGCCAAGGACGAACAACGCGTGTGTATCAAGAGTGCTGACTGCCAATGAAGTAATCCTCAACCGTTTACAACCCGCCCTCGCAGGTGCTCGCGAAGCACGGCCATTTCAAATCGATAGGCAATGAGATTAATAAAACGCTGGGCGACATGTCTGTGCCCGCTGACGATGCAGCGTGCAGGATTTTTTACTCTAACGGCCGGCGTTGTTGTCGCTTACATACCCTTGGGCCATGCCCAAGCGCTGCCGGCGTAACGTCTGACATTGCATGCCCATGAAAATGCGATTCCGGATGGGTGCATGACCTTGGAGCCTGATGGCGGCTCACACACTATCATCGGCGGGATATCCGAAAACAGTGAAATCCTAGAGAGACGCCATGTTTTAACAGGCTTGCCGGTTACTGCGCAACTGCTCCAGGCGAATTGCATGGGGCGTTGCGGTTTGATGCCTGAAATGCAAAAAGCCCCACGAATCGCTCCATGGGGCTTGGCAACCTGAGCGGCTCAGGCCTGACGCTGATGGCGATCAAGCTGCTCGTGGCGCTCTTGTGCTTCGATGCAGTATTTGGTGGTTGGGCTGATCAGCAAACGCTTGAGACCGATCGGTTCACCGCTGTCGTCGCACCAGCCGAAGCTCTCGTCGGCGATACGGTCCAGCGCCATCTCCAGTTGGGGAAGCAGGCGCTGATCGCGATCGATGGCATTCACCAGCCAGCTACGCTCTTCTTCGACCGATGCTACATCGGCAGGATCCGAGGGGGTATCCAGGCCTTCGATGGTGGCACGGCTCAGCTCGATGCGTTCATGGGTCTCGACTTTCATTGCTTGTAGCAGCTGAGTGAAGAAGCTCAGCTGTTCAGCATTCATGTAGTCATCGGCCGGCATGGCCAGCAACTGTTCCTTGGTCATCGATTTCTCTATGAAAATAGGTGCATTTAGGCGATTCGTTTGCCGCCGACGCCTAGGCATCGGCAGCGGAATTTTTTCAAGCGCCAGTCGGCACTCTTCAACAAGGGGCGGCAGTCTAAGGCGCAGCGTCGCCTTGAGCAACAGCAAAATGGGGTGGCGTTGGCATTCGCTGCTTACAATCCGCCGGCCGGTGCTTGCGTCTGAAGGCCTAGGCGCGAGTTTGAGCAGCGCGGGTAGATTCGGGAACATGTTTACTGCAAGGCAACGGTAACCTTGGAAACTATAATGCCGTGCTACCTGGATGGCGATGAGGGAGCGCTTCGCACTCCATCGCGGGACAAGCCCGCTCCTACAAAGGGCGCTTCATATACATGCCATTTATAAGCTTCACTGTAATAATCAATTACGAGGCAGCAACCACTGAGCGCAACGAAACTTCAAATTCAAGATCAACACGCCCATCCCGATCTTGATCTTGCTTTTGCTCTTGCTCTTGCCCTTGCTCTTGCTCTTGCTCTTGCTCTTGCTTTTGCTTTTGCTTTTGCTTTTGATCTTCGCGACTTCAGAAGGCCGAACGCAGGTCTTGCGGAGGGAGGTGACAGGCATGGATGCCTGTCAAGCGCTGGGCCCCAGGATGGGGCCTACAGCGCGGTCCTCCCGGGAGCAAGACCGGAGTGAGGGAACCCCGAAGCGCAGCGTAGGGGCCGTATGAACGGAGCGCAGCCTTTTTTGGTTACTTTTTGTGGCGTTTGACAAAAAGTAACTCGCCGTAAGGGCGAAAAGGTGATTAAGCGTCGCCATCGCAAATGGACTATGCTCTCTATCAATACCCACAAATACCCACACAAACCCAATCAAACTTCCAACTTCCAACTTCCAACCTCAAACCTCAAACCTCAAACCTCAAACCTCAAACCTCAAACCTCAAAGCGTTGGCGCCTATATTGAGTTGGTATTCATTGGCGCG
>NZ_DIMK01000043.1:0-25878 GCF_002425525.1 Pseudomonas sp. UBA5568
GGCGGCGTGACCAGCCTGTGCTGCCCGCCGCAGACCCGCCCGGCCCTGGACACCTCGGCAGTGGCCGAGCTGATCCTGGACCGCGCCCGCGAGGCGGGCAACAGCAAGGTCTACCCGATTGGTGCGCTGACCAAGGGCCTGGAGGGGGAGCAGCTGGCCGAACTGGTAGGCCTGCGCGACACCGGCTGCGTCGCTTTTGGCAATGGCCTTAAGGAAATACCCAACAACCGCACTTTGGCCCGTGCGCTGGAATACGCCGCCACGTTCGACCTGACGGTGGTGTTCCACTCCCAGGACCGCGACCTGGCCCAGGGCGGCCTTGCCCACGAAGGGGCCATGGCCAGCTTCCTGGGTTTGCCCGGCATCCCTGAAACTGCCGAAACCGTGGCCTTGGCGCGCAACCTGCTGCTGGTGGAGCAGACAGGTGTTCGCGCTCACTTCACCCAGATCACCAGCGCCCGTGGCGCCAGGTTGATCGCCCAGGCGCAAAGCCTTGGCCTGCCGGTGACTGCCGATGTCGCGTTGTACCAGCTGATCCTGACCGACGAATCGCTGCGTGAATTTTCCAGCCTGTACCACGTGCAACCGCCACTGCGTAGCGCTGCCGACCGCGATGGCCTGCGCGAGGCGGTGAAAACCGGCGTGATCCAGGCGATCGCCAGCCATCACCAGCCTCATGAGCGCGATGCCAAGCTGGCCCCGTTCGGCGCCACGGAGCCGGGTATCAGCAGCGTGGAAGTGTTGCTGCCATTGGCCATGACGCTGGTACAGGATGGCTTGCTCGACCTGCCCACGTTGCTGGCGCGCCTGACCTGCGGTCCTGCTGGAGCGATGCGGCTGCCGGCTGGCCAGTTGCAGGTGGGGGCAGCGGCTGACCTGGTGGTATTCGATCCACAGGCCTCGACCGTGGCGGGTGAGCATTGGTACTCCCGTGGCGACAACTGCCCGTTCATCGGGCACTGCCTGCCGGGTGCTGTGCGCTATACGTTGGTCGATGGGCGCGTCTGTCACGAGGCGTGAGCGAGGTAGGCCGGTCAACGGGCTGCGGGGCGGTTTAGGGCTTCAGCTTCGCAGCTTGTATCGTTGGCACAGCCGTTATGGCTCACCGCTCCTGAGGGACAGAAGAAGTCCGACGCGCCCACATTGGAAATGAGCTGAACATTGACATCCGGAGATTGCTCTAGAAACCCCGGGATTGGTTGATGACATCTTCCATGCAATGAGCGGGACACCGCGATACGAATAAGCCCTTGCGGGCTTTCGAGAAAGCCTTCCTTCAACCTAAATACATTGGCCGAAGATTCCAGCAACTCTTTTCAGTGCGAATATATTTGCGCGCCCTCGGCATTAACCTTCAACCTACACGTACTGCGTTCCAGCAATCGAATCGAAAAGGCGTTCTCAAGCTTGGACACTTGCTTGCTGACTGCCGGTGCGGTCAAACTTAGACGGGCCGATGCATGAACAAAACTCCCCGTTTCTACAACAATTGCAAAAGCCGCCATGCAGGGCAACTTATCCACATGGCTTTTCGGTAGGTAGCCTCGATAGTCCATTATTAGGACCACTCCTGTCTACAGCCCAACAACGAAAACATAAGCCCTTGGCATTGCCCGCAAAAGTCCAAAAATCGCCGCCATCGTCTGCACCGTCGAAAAACTTCAACCATAAAGATGCAGAAGCACAGCCCCTAACAACACCAGACTGATCCCGCCAAGCTGAATGACCGACAGCCGCTCGCGGTAAAAGAAATACCCCAGAACTGCGGCAATACCGCCCGACAGGGTGCTGATCACGGTAACAACAGAAACCGAACCACTGAGTGCTCCCCAGGAAAAAGCGGAGAATCCCCCTAGGTTGAACAGGCTGGCGCCACATAGGGAGCCAAAGGTCTTGAACCTGATCGTTGCGAGGTGCCGCAGCAGCCTGAAAGCCTCAGGAATGAGCAAAATGACCCCCACTGCATAGCCCAGCGCCAGCATGTTCACCGGCCCCAGAGCCGGCAAGGCAAACTTGCCCTGGATCCAGAAGCTCATGCCGTAAAGCATGGCCGCCAGCAAAGCGAACCCTACTGAGGTCGTGCTGGTGGTCTTGCGTTCGAAATCACCTCCATGATCACTGCGACTGGCCAGTAAAACCCCAAAGAAGCAAACGAAAATACCACTCACCTGCCAGACTGACAGGGCATCACCGCTCAGCCACGCCAACAGTGTGGTAAAAACGCCATAGGAGGTGACCAAAGGTGCTACAACTGCAGTTTTGCCGATAGCAAAAGATTTCGACAGCGCGAGTGCTCCCACCACGGTACACAAAGAAGCAACTACCCCCATCCCTATCGCACGCCAGGGCGAAGAAATGAGCTTTTCCCACTGACTGGTTGAAATTACAACAATCATGCCCATTAATAAGAGCCCTAAAAACTGCCCGAAAAACACCGCCCGCTTTACCCCAACCGCTCGAGCGTTAACGCCAACCAAAAAATCTGTCGTCCCCCAACATACCGCCGCTAACAACCCCATTAATACGTCCAAAGCAGCCTTCCTTATTATGAGTGCTCCTAGGCTTCTCCAGACGATAATCGGACTTACGCCAAAAATCAAACACCTCTACGCGACGGCGCTTTATCCACAACGGCATTCCTGCCAGAACACTTACTCAAAAGCGAAATTAACGGATTAGTTAACACTGTCGAAGCAAAGGCCAGCATCAACAGAACACTGTAGGAACTTTCAGACAACACTCCCACCTGAAGTCCTACACTAAGTAATACTAATTCCACGAGCCCTTTCGTGTTCATCAACACCCCAACCTCAATGGAATAAACTGATTTCAATCCATATATTCTTGCACCGATATATGAGCCCAGCACCTTGCCCCCCGTACCCCCTAGTAGGAATCACAACAGCCACTGCCGAAGGGCTCGTTCAAAGTGCTCAGCGAAACCTGGATACCCGAGCAGGCAAAGAAGATCGGGGTAAGAAACAGATGAGCAAATCTGCCGATCCATCGACGTCATGCATGCTCCATCGAGAACAGGTCGTGAAACACTTACGCCGTCATGACCGCACCGATAGCCTGGTGGAAACCGAGCATCGCGGTAACCTGTGCTGATAACAGACAGTAAAAAAGCCAATTGCGACACGGGAGCGTTCACTCTGCGCAGTGTGGCTAGTCCGGTTTCTCAGCCATACCGCGGCCCCAACGATACGGGCTACGGAACCAAAATCCTGGGCTGCTGTGTACCCCATCTCAGCGTTTCTCAGAATTTGGGCAATACCCCGTTACTGATCCCGCACCCGCTCCCCCTCGAACCGTTCATCCACCGCGGTTGAAATCCCGTCCTGCACCCCCATATGAGTTTGCAACAGGCATTTTCGCCCCGCTGCGTGGAGACTCTCTCTTGACCACCATCGTTTCAGTCCGCCGCAATGGCAAAGTCGTCATGGGCGGCGACGGCCAGGTATCCCTCGGCAACACCGTGATGAAAGGCAACGCCAAGAAAGTGCGTCGCCTGTACCACGGTCAGGTCATCGCGGGCTTTGCCGGCGCCACTGCCGATGCCTTCACCCTGTTCGAACGCTTCGAAGGCCAACTGGAGAAACACCAGGGCCACCTGATCCGCGCGGCCGTGGAACTGGCCAAGGAATGGCGTACCGACCGCTCCCTGAGCCGCCTCGAAGCCATGCTGGCGGTGGCCAACAAGGACGCCTCGCTGATCATCACCGGCAACGGTGACGTGGTCGAGCCCGAAGACGGCCTGATCGCCATGGGTTCCGGCGGCGCCTACGCCCAGGCCGCAGCCCGTGCACTGCTGAACAAGACCGACCTCTCGGCCCGCGAAATCGCCGAGACCGCGCTGAACATCGCCGGTGACATCTGCGTGTTCACCAACCACAACCTGACCATCGAGGAGCAGGACCTGGCCGAGTGATCAGCTGCTTTGGCGCCCCGTCTCGGTGACGGGGCTTTTCCACGCTGAATCATTCGTACGAGGACCCTATTGATCATGTCCATGACCCCCCGCGAGATCGTCCACGAGCTCAACCGTCACATCATCGGCCAGGACGACGCCAAGCGCGCCGTGGCCATCGCCCTGCGCAACCGCTGGCGCCGTATGCAGCTCCCTGCCGAGCTGCGCGCCGAAGTGACGCCCAAGAACATCCTGATGATCGGCCCCACCGGCGTGGGCAAGACCGAGATCGCCCGGCGCCTGGCCAAGCTGGCCAATGCCCCGTTCCTCAAGGTCGAAGCCACCAAGTTCACTGAAGTGGGCTATGTGGGCCGCGATGTGGAATCCATCATCCGCGACCTGGCCGACGCTGCTCTGAAGATGCTGCGTGAGCAGGAAATCATCCGTGTGCGCCACCGCGCCGAGGATGCCGCCGAAGAGCGCATCCTCGACGCCCTGCTGCCACCGGCACGGGCCAGCAGCTTCAGCGAGGAAGCCGCCCAGACCAGTTCCGATTCCAATACCCGCCAGCTGTTCCGCAAGCGCCTGCGCGAAGGCCAGCTGGACGACAAGGAAATCGAAATCGAGGTGGCCGATGCCGTGGGCGTCGAAATCGCCGCGCCCCCTGGCATGGAAGAAATGACCAACCAGTTGCAGAGCCTGTTCGCCAACATGGGCAAGGGCAAACGCAAGTCGCGCAAGCTGAAGGTTCGCGAAGCGCTGAAAATGGTGCGCGACGAAGAAGCCGGTCGCCTGGTCAATGAAGAAGAGCTCAAGGCCAAGGCGCTGGAAGCGGTCGAACAGCACGGCATCGTGTTCATCGATGAGATCGACAAGGTCGCCAAGCGCGGCAATGTCGGCGGCGCCGATGTCTCCCGTGAGGGTGTACAGCGCGACCTGCTGCCGCTGATCGAAGGCTGCACGGTCAACACCAAGCTGGGCATGGTCAAGACCGACCACATCCTGTTCATCGCCTCGGGCGCGTTCCACTTGAGCAAGCCGAGCGACTTGGTGCCTGAGCTGCAAGGTCGTCTGCCGATCCGCGTGGAACTCAAGGCCCTGACCCCGGAAGATTTCCAGCGCATCCTGCGCGAGCCGCATGCCTCGCTGACCGAACAGTACCAGGCACTGCTCAAGACCGAAGGGCTGAACATCGAGTTCGTCGAGGATGGCATCAAGCGTTTGGCCGAAATCGCCTACCAGGTCAACGAGAAAACCGAGAACATCGGTGCCCGTCGCCTGCACACCTTGCTTGAGCGCCTGCTCGAAGAGGTGTCGTTCAGCGCCGGCGACCTGGCCAGTGCCCATGACGAAGCGCCGATCCAGATCGACGCAGCCTATGTGAACAGCCACCTGGGCGAGCTGGCCCAGAACGAAGACCTGTCCCGCTACATCCTGTAACGGGCCCGCGCCAGGCTGCAAGCGCCCCGTGCGACGCTTGCAGCCTGGCGAAACAGGTTTTTTGCTCAAGAAGCTGGCGAGCATTTCGTGCAGCGGGTAGCGTGCGGTGTGTAACTCAAACAGAGATCACGCCCATGGCTCGCATGCCTACCGCCATCAACCTGCACAAAGCCTCCAAGACCCTGCGCCTCACCTATGGGCCCGATGAGGTCTACCACCTGCCCGCCGAATTCCTGCGCGTGCACTCCCCCTCGGCCGAAGTCCAGGGGCACGGCAACCCCATCCTGCAGTTTGGCAAGGTCAACGTCGGCCTCGTCGGGCTGGAACCGGCTGGGCAATACGCCCTGAAACTCACCTTCGACGATGGCCATGACAGTGGTCTGTTCACCTGGGAATACCTGGAACAGTTGTGTCTGCGTCAGGACGTGTTGTGGGCCGAATACCTTGAGGCACTGCACAAGGCCGGCAAGACGCGAGACCCTTCGGAATCCGTGGTCAAGCTGATGCTTTAACTGTTCTCCTGGCAAACGCCTTCGCCCGCCATGCCGACCCAACTGACAGTGATAAGGAACATACGACAGCGCCAGGTTGCTTCGCGCCTGAAACTCGGGTAACCAGTAGAGGTGGCCATTTACCAGCATGGCGCGGCAGGCGCCTGATCGCCCGTAGCAGTGCAGGACGTGGTCACGGATTACCCGAGTAGCGGTATCGGGGACACGTCGGTGCACCCCTCGGCAGCCGGTACTCGTCTCAGACAACGGAGCGTCGCGGATGAGTAACAAAAACAATGAAGATCAGCAGCAGGCCCCGCAACGCGCCGCGGGCCTGAACCCGATGGTCGGCGTTCAACGCAAGGACCTGTTGGGCACGGCCCAGACCGTGCTGCGCCAGGCCGTACGCCAGCCCTTGCACAGTGCCAAGCACGCGCTTGCCTTCGGGCTCGAACTGAAGAATGTGGTGCTGGGCAAATCGAGCCTCGCCCCTGCCAGCGATGACCGCCGCTTCAGCGACCCGACCTGGTCACAGAACCCGCTTTACCGACGCTACCTGCAAGGCTACCTGGCATGGCGTAACGAACTCCAGGCGTGGATCAGCAGCAGTGACCTGCCCCCTGAGGACATCAGCCGTGGGCAGTTCGTCATCCAGCTCATGACCGAAGCATTGGCGCCTACCAACAACCTGTCCAATCCTGCCGCACTCAAGCGTTTCTTCGAGACCGGCGGCAAAAGCGTGCTTGATGGCCTGTCGAACCTGGCCAGGGATGTGGTCCACAACGGCGGCATGCCCCGCCAGGTGAACATGGATGCTTTCGAGGTGGGCAAGGACCTGGGCAGCAGTCGCGGCGCGGTCGTGTACCGTAACGAGGTGCTGGAATTGATCCAGTACAGCCCCCTCACCGAGCAGGTGCATGAACGGCCATTACTGGTGGTGCCCCCACAGATCAACAAGTTCTACATCTTTGATCTGTGCCCGCAAAAAAGCCTGATGCGCTTCTGCCTGGACGCCCGCCAACAGACCTTCATGGTCAGCTGGCGCAACCCGACCAGGGCGCAGCGCGATTGGGACTTGTCCACCTATGTGCGAGCACTGGGCGAGGCAGTGGACGCCGTGCTGAGCATCACCGGCAGTGCGACCCTGAACATGCTCGGTGCATGCTCAGGGGGCATCACCTGCACCGCGCTGCTGGGCCACCTTGCGGCGCGCCATGAAACCAAGGTCAATGCCTTGACCTTGCTGGTCAGCGTGCTGGACGCCACGCTCGACAACGCGCTGGCGTTGTTCGTCGACGACCAGGCGCTGGATGCGGCCAAGCGTCAATCCCAGCAGGCGGGGGTGCTCGAGGGCAGCGATCTGGCCCGGCTGTTTGCCTGGATGCGTCCCAACGACCTGATCTGGAACTACTGGGTCAACAATTACCTGCTCGGCAACGAGCCGCCAGCGTTCGACATCCTGTACTGGAACAACGACACCACGCGCTTGCCCGCCGCATTCCATGCCGACCTGATCGAGATGTACAGGGGCAATCCGCTCACCCGTCCCGGTGGCATCACCGTTTGCGGTACCGCCATCGACCTCAAGCAGGTCAAGTGCGATCTCTTCAGCGTGGCGGGCAATGCCGACCATATTACGCCCTGGCAGGCTTGCTACCGCTCGGCGCGACTGTTCGGCGGCAAGGTCGAGTTCGTGCTCTCCAACAGCGGGCACATCCAGAGCATCATCAACCCGCCAGGCAACCCGAAGGCGCGCTTTCAGGCCGGAGGTAGCCAGCATGACGATCCGCTGGCGTGGCAAGAGGACGCCGTCAGGCATGTCGATTCATGGTGGCTGCACTGGCAGGGCTGGCTGGTCGAGCGGGCCGGGGCATTGATCGAGGCGCCGGGCCACCTGGGGTGTCCCAGTCATCCTGCAGCCGAGTCTGCGCCAGGCCGCTACGTGCACCAGCGTTGAACCCCTGCGCCGTGGCCACCTGCGCGGTGCCAAGGCGTTTACCTGTTCCAGGAGCCATGCGCATGCCGTCATCCTACGTGTTCAAAACGGTCGAGCTCGATGGCCTGTCCATCCGTACCGTCGTGCGGCCAGGTCAGTCGACCCTGGCGCCCTTGCTGATCTTCAACGGCATCGGGGCCAACTTCGAGCTGATATTTCCGTTCATCGAGGCACTGGACCCCGACCTGCAGGTCATCGCCTTCGATGCCCCGGGTGTGGGCGGTTCATCCACGCCGCAGCGGCCCTATCGGTTTTCAGGGCTTGCCCGGCTCGCCGCTCGGCTGCTCGACGCGCTAAATTACGGCCAGGTCAACGTCATCGGTGTGTCGTGGGGAGGTGGGCTGGCTCAGCAATTCGCCCATGACTACCCGCAGCGCTGCCGAAAACTCATCCTGGCCGCCACGGCGGCAGGGGCGGTGATGGTGCCTGGCAAGCCCAAGGTGCTGTGGAGCATGGCCAGCCCCCGCCGGTACGTAGACCCGGCGCATGTCATGCGCATCGCGCCGCTGGTGTATGGCGGCGGGTTTCGCCGGGATCCGCACCTGGCGCTAAAGCACGCGGCCACGGCACGCTCGGCTGGCAAGCTGGGTTATTACTGGCAACTGTTCGCAGCAGTTGGCTGGACCAGCATCCACTGGCTGCACAAGCTCCGCCAGCCCACCCTGGTGCTGGCCGGGGATGACGATCCGTTGATTCCGCTGGTGAACATGCGTCTGCTGGCCTGGCGTATTCCCAACGCGCAGTTGCACATCATCGATGATGGTCATCTGTTTCTGATCACCCGGCCGCACGCCATCGCGCCGGTCATCATGAAATTTCTTGCCGAGCCCACCTGAAACGCCCCGTTCGCCATCACTCGGCGAACCGGGCCGAATGGCCGGTGTCCAGATTCAGGCAAGCGCCTTGTCCAGCGCCCGTTCGATTTCGCCCCTGATGGTGCCGCTCATCATCGACATCATCATGCCGAGCTTGAGATCGACACGGATGCTGTCCTGGCCGATGTGCACGCTGCCGTTCGCACCGCTGCGTGCCACATCGACGCGGTCGCCATCCCATGAGGCCTTGAGGTCATACTCGCGGCTGAGGCGATCCACCAGCGCCTGGGCCTTGGCACGGGCGGCGTCGCGCCCAAGGGTGTGTTTGCGTTCGACGCTGATCTGGGTCATGCGGGTGTTCCTGAACATGTAGACATAATCGACATTATGCCCGCCCCCGCCTGGCGGTACACCCCGCCAAGACAAATCCGCTCGTTCGCCCTAGAATGGCGTCAATTAATTTCGGTGAAGCGATATGAACGACCAGCGCAAAGGCGACCACGCCGAACCCACGACCCATTTTGGCTACCAGGACGTGCCTGAGAGCCAGAAGGCGCGCAAAGTCGCCGAAGTGTTCCACTCGGTGGCGGCCAAATACGACCTGATGAACGACGTGCTGTCCGGCGGCATGCACCGCCTGTGGAAGCGCTTCACCATCGAGCTGTCGGGCGTTCGCAGCGGCAACCGTGTGCTCGACATCGCCGGCGGCACGGGCGACCTGGCAGCCAAGTTCGCGCGCCTGGTGGGCCCGACCGGGCACGTGGTGCTGGCCGACATCAACGAGTCCATGCTCAAGGTCGGCCGCGACCGCCTGCTGGACCGTGGCGTGGCCGGCAACATCGAGTTCGTCCAGGCCGACGCTGAGAAGCTGCCGTTTCCGGACAACCATTTCGATTGCGTGACCATCGCCTTCGGCCTGCGCAACGTCACCCACAAGGAAGACGCCATTCGTTCCATGCTGCGCGTGCTCAAGCCGGGCGGCCGCCTGCTGGTGCTGGAGTTCTCCAAGCCGACCAACAAGCTGATGTCCAAGGCCTACGACGCCTATTCGTTCGCCTTCATGCCCCTGGCCGGCAAGCTCATCACCAACGACTCCGAGAGCTACCGCTACCTGGCCGAATCGATCCGCATGCACCCTGACCAGGAAACCCTCAAGGCCATGATGGTGCAAGCCGGGTTCGACCGGGTGACCTACCACAACATGACCAGCGGCATCGTGGCCGTGCACCGGGGGATCAAGCCCTGATGCTCATGGCCGGTCTGCTCGCCAGCGCCGAACATGGCCTGAACCGCGTCCTGCGCATGGACAGCACGGCATTGCCAAGGCTGGCGGCGCTGGAAGGCAAGGTCATCGAGATCGACTGCCGCCAACCGGCCATGCAGGTCTTCATCCTGCCCGACGAACAGGGCCTGATGCTGGCCAGTGCCTGGGAAGGCGAGGTCGACTGTCGACTGCGTGCACCGGCAGCGAGCCTGGCGCACCTGGCGTTATCGCGGGACAAGACAGCAGTCCTGCACAGCCCACAGGTGCAATTGCATGGCGACACCGCGGCTCTGCTCGATCTGTTCGGCATTCTCCAGGACCTCGAGCTGGACTGGGAGCATGAGCTGCAGAAGTGGCTGGGCCCGGTGCCCACGTCCCTGATCGCAGGGCACATTCGCCTGCGCACCCGCTGGACCCGCCAAGGCCTGGCGCGCTTGAGCCAGAGCCTGTCCGAGTACCTGGCGGAAGAATCGCGTACGCTGGTAGGCAAGCGCGAAGCCGAGGCCGCCTTCAGCGAACTCGATGCCATGAAGGTCGATACAGAACGCCTCGAGGCGCGCATCCTGCGCCTTTCCCGATCCCTTGATTCCAGCGATAACGCATGAAGCTGCTCGCCTTCCGCCGCCTTTTCCGCATCCAGCGCGTCGTCATCCGCTACCGGCTCGATGACCTGCTGTTCGACTACCCTCTGCCCTGGTGGTTGATGAGCCTGCGCCTGCTGTTGCCGTGGCGCTGGCTGCCGCGTCGGGCCTCCGAGCTGAGCCGCGGTGCGCGGTTGCGCATGGCGCTGCAGGACCTGGGGCCTATCTTCATCAAGTTCGGCCAGCTGCTGTCTACCCGGCGCGACTTGCTGCCCACAGATATTGCCGACGAACTGATGCTGCTGCAGGACCGCGTACCGCCGTTCGATCCGCAGAAGGCCGTGGCGCTGATCGAAGCCCAGCTTGGGGCCAAGGTGAGTGAGGTGTTCAGCCGCTTCGACGTGGAGCCCCTGGCATCCGCATCGGTGGCGCAAGTGCACGCTGCACGCCTGAAAAGCGGTGAAGAAGTGGTGGTCAAGGTGGTCCGACCGGGGCTCAAGCCGATCATCGCTGCCGACATCGCCTGGCTGTTCCTGATCGCCAAGGGCGCCGAACGCATCTCTGCCGATGCACGCCGCCTGCACCCGGTGGACGTTGTCGGCGATTACGAAAAAACCATCTACGACGAACTCGACCTGCTTCGCGAGGCGGCCAATGCCAGCCAGCTGCGGCGCAATTTCGAGGATTCCGAGCTGATGTACGTGCCCCAGGTCTACTGGGACTGGTGCCGGCCGAAAGTGCTGGTGATGGAGCGTATCTATGGCGTACCGGTGACCGACATGGCCACCCTCGCCGATCAGCGCACCGACATGAAGATGCTGGCCGAACGCGGCGTCGAAGTGTTCTTCATGCAGGTGTTTCGCGACAGCTTCTTCCACGCCGACATGCACCCGGGCAACATCTTCGTGAGCACGGTCAAGCCGTGGAGCCCCAAATACATTGCCATCGACTGCGGCATCGTCGGCAGCCTTACAGATGAAGACCAGGATTACCTAGCGCGCAACCTGATTGCCTTCTTCAAGCGCGACTATCGCCGCGTCGCCCAGCTGCACATCGACTCGGGCTGGGTGCCGGCCAATACCAAGGTCAATGAGTTCGAAGCGGCCATTCGCACCGTGTGCGAGCCGATCTTCGAAAAACCCCTCAAGGACATTTCCTTCGGCCAGGTGCTGATGCGCCTGTTCCAGACCGCGCGCCGCTTCAACATGGAAGTGCAACCTCAACTGGTGCTGCTGCAGAAGACCCTGCTCAACATCGAAGGCCTGGGGCGTCAGCTGTACCCCGAGCTGGACCTGTGGAGCACGGCCAAGCCTTATCTTGAGCGCTGGATGCGTCAGCGCATGAGCCCCAAGGCGTTGCTGGGCAACCTGCACAGCCAGGCTGAGCAGTTGCCTCACCTGGCCAACATGACCCGGGACTTGCTCGAACGCCTGTCGCAACCGCACCTGCACGACCCCAAGATGCCCGAGCGCCGACATGGCGATCATTGGGCCCTGCGCCTGCTCGGTGCCGGCTTGCTGGGCGGGGGCGTGATCCTGGGCGGTGTCGCCCTGCAGGCCGGTAGCCTGGCGGCAGCGACTGCGTGGCCGGCCTGGTTGATGCTGGCCGCAGGCCTTTACCTGATCGTGCGCCAATAGCCAGCCGCGCCCGTGGCTGGCACACTAGCGCAAAAGGCCCGCGACGCAGACGGGCCCGTTTTGGAGTCGACGATGAAAGACTGGCTGGACGAGATCAAGTGGAACAGCGATGGCCTGGTGCCTGCCATCGCCCAGGACCACAAGACCGGACGCGTGCTGATGATGGCGTGGATGAACCGTGAAGCACTGGCGTTGACCGCTGCTGAGCAACGCGCCATCTATTGGTCGCGCTCGCGTGGCAAACTGTGGCGCAAGGGCGAAGAGTCGGGCCATGTGCAAAAGCTTCACGAAATGCGCCTGGACTGCGACGCCGACGTGATCATCCTCATGGTCGAACAGGTGGGCCACATTGCCTGCCATACCGGCCGGGAAAGCTGCTTCTACCGCGTCTATTCGAATGGCCAATGGGCCACCGTCGACCCGGTTCTGAAAGACCCGCACGCCATCTACGACGCAGGACACTGACATGAGCGACACCCTCAACCGGCTGGCCGCCGTGCTCGAAGAACGCAAGCAGGCAGCGCCGGACAGCTCCTATGTGGCCAGTCTGTACCACAAGGGCCTCAACAAGATTCTGGAAAAGCTCGGCGAAGAGTCGGTCGAAACCATCATTGCCGCCAAGGATGCTGCGCTTAGCAAGGACTGCAGCGACGTCATCTATGAGACGGCCGACCTGTGGTTTCACAGCCTGGTGATGCTCAGCGCCCTGGGTCAGCACCCGCAGGCCGTGCTCGATGAACTCGACCGGCGCTTCGGGTTGTCGGGCCATGACGAAAAAGCCGCCCGCCAGCCTTCGGCCTGATGTATGTTCAGGGCTGACGCCCGGTGACCTTCACACAATTTTCGGGAGTACGAAATGGGTATCTTTGACTGGAAACACTGGATCGTCCTGCTGGTCGTGGTCGTGCTGGTGTTCGGCACCAAGAAGCTGAAGAACCTGGGCAGCGACCTGGGCGAATCGATCAAGGGCTTTCGCAAGGCCATGAACGAAGAGGAAACCAAGCCAGCTGAACCTACCCCTCCTCCGGCCCAGCCCGTACCCCCTGTGCAACCGGTGCACACCACCGCCCAAGCCAGCCAGGGCCACACCATCGAAGGCCAGGCCCAACCGGTCCAAGAGCCGCAGCGGAAAGACTGACTTATGTTCGGCATCAGTTTCAGCGAGCTGCTGCTCGTCGGCCTCGTCGCCCTGCTGGTGCTCGGCCCCGAGCGCCTGCCGGGCGCCGCCCGCACGGCAGGCTTGTGGATCGGTCGGCTCAAACGCAGCTTCAACAGCATCAAGATGGAAGTCGAGCGTGAAATCGGCGCCGATGACATCCGCCGCCAGCTGCACAACGAGCACATCATGCACATGGAAGAGCAGGCCAAGCGCATCCTCAACCCCAATGCGCCGCCTGCCCAGCCTCCGGTGACCACGGCAACCGTGCAGCCGCCTGCCGGCCTGCCAGCCACATCAGCCGAAACCGATGCCACTGCGCACCCTACTCCCGTACCGCCCGAGCCGCCGCGAGCCCCATGAGCGAGAATCCGGAACACGACCAGCCCATGCCGCTGGTTTCGCACTTGACCGAACTGCGCACCCGTTTGCTGCGTTGCGTTGCCGTCATCTTCCTGATCTTTGCCGGGCTGTTTTCCTTCGCCCAGCAGATCTACACCCTGGTCTCGGCGCCGCTGCGTGATCATCTGCCCGCCAATGCGACCATGATTGCCACCGACGTGGCCTCGCCCTTCCTGACGCCGTTCAAGCTGACCATGATCGTTTCGCTGTTCCTGGCGATCCCCTTCATTCTGCAGCAGATCTGGGGTTTCATCGCGCCGGGCCTGTACCGCCATGAAAAGCGCATCGCCATACCGCTGCTGATGTCGAGCATCGTGCTGTTCTACGCCGGCATGGCCTTTGCCTACTTCTTGGTCTTCCCGTTGATCTTCGGCTTCTTCGCCAGCGCAACGCCCGAGGGCGTCTCGATGATGACCGACATCGCCAGCTACCTGGACTTCGTGATGACGCTGTTCTTCGCCTTCGGCGTGGCCTTCGAGATTCCGGTGGCCGTGGTGCTGTTGGTCTGGATTGGCGTGGTCGATGTGAAGTACCTGAAGAAGATCCGCCCCTACGTGATCATTGGCTGCTTCGTGGTCGGCATGGTGCTGACGCCTCCGGACATCTTCTCCCAGACCTTGTTGGCCGTCCCCATGTGGCTGCTGTTCGAGGTCGGCGTGCTGTGCGGCAGCCTGATTCGCAAGCGTGGCAGCGACGAACAGCCTGCCGATGATCAAGACCAACCACCCGCGACGCAGTCGTGAACCTGCTGCTGCTGGAGGAGGCCGATTTCATCGCGGCCGACCGCGTCGTATTGGCTGATCGGCGCTTCGTCCATATGCAGGATGTGCACGGGGTCGCCGTCGGCGACACCCTGCGCGTAGGCCGCATCAACGGCCTGATGGGCCTGGCGACGGTGCAGCGCCTGGAGCGTCATGAAGCCGAGCTTCACGTCAGCTTCGACCAGGCGCCACCGGCCAAGCTGCCGTTGACCCTGGTGCTGGCGGTGCCACGGCCCAAGATGCTGCGCAGGCTGTTCCAGACCGTCGCCACCCTTGGGGTGCCTCGCCTGATCCTGCTCAACAGCTACAAGGTGGAAAAGAGCTTCTGGCAGACCCCCTTCCTTCAGCCCGACGTCATCCGTGAAAACCTGATATTGGGGCTGGAGCAGGCACGTGACACGGTGCTGCCGGAAGTCATCATCGAAAAACGCTTCAAGCCGTTCGTCGAGGACCGTCTGCCCGCCATCGCTGAAGGCACCCTTGGGCTGGTTGGTCACCCAGGTGATTATCCTGCCTGCCCTCGCGCTGTAGAACAGCCAGTCACCCTGGCCATTGGTCCGGAAGGCGGGTGGATCCCCTACGAGGTCGATCTGCTGGGCAAGGCGGGTTTGGCCCCAGTGCAGCTCGGTGCGCGCATCCTGCGTGTGGAAACGGCCGTCACGGCCTTGCTCTCACGCATATTCTGACGAACTGGTCAGCTTTCCCCCATCAAGTTTCCGCTTCCCTGGCCGATGGCATTGGCAACAACAACGAATCGTGCTGCCAAGCCGCCAGGGAGTTTCTATGAATCGATGGTTAGCCCAGCTTTTGGGCAACGTGAGTGTAACCCGCAAACTGGCGCTGGGCTTTGGCCTGGTACTGCTGCTGACGCTGATCATCACCCTGACCGGTTGGCACGGCATGAACAGCATCACAGCCAGGGGTGACAAGCTGGGCAACATCTCGGTCATTCAGCAGTACGCCCAGGAGCTGCGCATTGCACGTCAGCATTATGAGCGCCAGCGCGACGACGCCTCGATCGGTGAGATGGAAAAGGCGCTTGGCACTCTGGATCGTCAGGTTCAGCTGATGCTCGGCCAGATCGACGAACCCGCCGATCACCAGCGACTCGAACAGCAGCGCGATGCAGTAGCGGCCTACCAGCAGGCCTTCGCGCAGCTCAAGCAGGCGAATGTGCGACGCGAGGCCAGCCGCGGCGTGCTGGGGGACAGCGCGGACAAGGCAGTCGAACTGGTAGGACGCGTTCAGCAGCGCCTGCTTCAAGCGGGCGATATCACCCAGTACCAATATGCCGTCACCGTCAACAGCCTGCTCCAGCAAGCGCGATTCCAGGTGCGTGGTTACACCTACAGCGGTAATGCCGATTATCAGCAGACCGCACTCAAGGCCATCGACCAGGCGCTGGACGAGTTGCGAGGGCTGCCCGCCAAGCTGCCTGCCGAATTCGCCGCCGGCCTGACCGACGCCAGTACCGCCATGGGCGGCTACCGCGACGCCGTGATGCAGTTCGGCGAAGCGCAGAGCGCCAGCGCCCAGGCGTTGCAGCAAATGGCCGATCAAGGCGTGACCTTGATGCAGACCAGCCAGGCCATGACCACATCGCAGACCCAGGTGCGTGACACCGCCGCTGCCCAGGCAAAAGCGTTGCTGGGGTTGGCCACTGGCCTGGCCGTCTTGCTGGGCCTGCTGGCGGCCTGGGTGATCACCCGTCAGATCATCCTGCCGCTGCGCGAGGCGCTGCGTGGAGCTGAACGGGTGGCCAACGGCGACCTCACCCTGCATGAACCTTCGTTGCGTAGAGACGAGCTTGGCCAGTTGCAGGCCAGCATGCAGCGCATGACCCAAGGCCTGCGCGAGCTGATTGGCGGCATCGGCGATGGTGTAACCCAGATTGCCAGTGCCGCCGAAGAGCTCTCGGCGGTGACCGAGCAGACCAGCGCAGGCGTTACCAACCAGAAAGTCGAGACAGACCAGGTTGCCACGGCGATGAACCAGATGACAGCGACCGTTCACGACGTGGCACGCAACGCCGAGCAGGCCTCGGAAGCAGCCGTCATGGCCGACCAGCAGGCCCGTGAGGGCGATCGTGTGGTCAGCGAAGCGGTGGCGCAGATTGAGCGGCTGGCCAGCGAGGTGGCCAACTCCAGCGAGGCCATGAGCCAGCTCAAGGGTGAAAGCGACAAGATCGGCAGCGTACTGGATGTGATCAAGTCGGTGGCCCAGCAGACCAACCTGCTGGCGCTCAACGCGGCGATCGAAGCGGCCCGTGCAGGCGAAGCCGGGCGCGGGTTTGCAGTGGTGGCTGACGAGGTGCGCAGCCTGGCACAACGCACACAGCAATCCACCGAGGAGATCGAGGAACTGATCGCCGGTTTGCAAAGCGGCACACAGCGCGCAGCGAGCGTGATGGACAGCAGCCGGCAACTCACCGACAGCACCGTCGAACTGACCCGCCGTGCAGGTAGTTCGCTGGAAAACATCACCCGCACCGTCTCCTCCATCCAGGCGATGAACCAGCAGATCGCCACGGCAGCCGAGGAGCAGACGGCGGTGGCCGAAGAGATCAACCGCAGCGTGATCAACGTACGGGACATTTCCGACCAGACCTCGGCGGCCAGCGAACAGACTGCCAGCTCCAGTGTTGAGCTGGCACGCCTAGGCACTCATTTGCAGGGTTTGGTGAGGCGTTTCAAGCTCTGACGGGCAGGCCTGTCGACACGACCAATGACAGTGCCGGTCAATCGGCGCATTCAGACTGAGGCTGCCACGCAGCCTCTTTGAAAGACGTGCGGTTGCGCTCGAAAGGCTTATGTAACCGTAAAAGATCTGACCATATGGTCCGAATTTTCCTACGCGGGTTTCAGGTCAAGTCCTACAGGTCCTCCGCCGATGGGCAGGGATGGCTTGCACGCATTGCGCGTGCTCTTCATTCCTTCCACTTGCACGGAGAATCCCCATGCTCGGTTACCTCAACCGCAAGCTCGGCAACATCAGCGTCGCCGCCAAGTTGGCCCTCGGTTTCGCCGTGGTCCTGCTGCTCACGCTGGTCACCACGATCAGTGGCTGGCGCGCCCTGGACGGCGCCATCGTTCGTTCGCAGCAACTGAGTGAAATTGGCGAAATCAATGACCTGACCAAGGACCTGCGCGCTGAGCGCATCACGTACCGTGTGCTCGACGATGAGCAGAGCAAAACGCGGATCGGCCGCATCCTCGAGCAATTGAGCAACATGCTGACTACGCTGCAGCAGCGCAGCAATGTCGAAGAGTCACGGCAGATGCTGACCGAAAAACTGGGTTTGCTGCAGCAATTGCGCGATGACTTCGCCGAACTGCAGCGCACTGCCAACAGCCGCACCACCTTGCGCCAGGCCCTGCTCGTTCAGGGGCAGAAACTCAGCACGGCCATCGATGAACTTGAAACCCAGGCCCTGTTGAAGATGCCTGCCGATGGGCAGCAGACCAACGTGCTGGGCATGATGGACACACTGAGCCGGCATGTGGAGAGCGCCAACCAGCAAAGCCTGGTACCGGCCTACACCTTCTCCCCTGTCGAAGACTTCGCCAAAGTCGGTGAAAGCGCCTTGGAGGCCGCAAGTACCAGCCTGGCTCAACTGGTCAAGGGCCTGGCGCCTCTCGGGCTGCCGCGCACGGTGATCGAGCAACCAGGCACCGAATTGGCCCGATACCGCGCGACCCTGGACCAGTACCGCCAGGTCGCCGTCAAGGCCGAGCAACTGCAAAACACGATGGAGCGCCGCGGCGACGAGTTGCGCTCGGTGAGCCTGGAGCTTGGCAAGCGCAAAGTCGAACAACGCGACAGGGAAGCACTGGCCGCCCGCTCGCTGTTGACCACCGTGGCGCTGCTGGCACTAGTGGTCGGTGTGATCGCCGGGTGGCTGATCACATTGCAGATCACCCAACCGCTGCGCCAGACCCTGGATGTGGCGGCACGTATCGCCAAAGGGGACCTGAGCCAGGTCGAACCGGTGCAGCGCCGCGACGAGATGGGCAAGCTCCAGGCCAGCATGCGTGAGATGACGATAAGTTTGCGCGAACTGATCGGCGGCATCGACCACGGTGTCGGGCAACTCTCGCAAGCCGCGTCGCAACTGGCCTCCAGCAGCGAAGACACCAAGGTGCGCATCAGCCAGCAGCGAGAAGAAACCGACCAGGTTGCCACTGCCATGAACCAGATGAGCGCCACGGTCCAGGAGGTGGCGCAGAACGCAGAGCAGGCATCGATGGCCGCCACCAATGCCGACCAACAGGCGCAGGTGGGCGATCAGGTGGTGACCGAAGCGATTGGCCGCATTGAACAGTTGTCCGGGCAGATGGACCATTGCCTGGCAGCCATGCAGCATCTGGCCGGCGAGAGTCAGCGCATCGGCAGTATTCTGGACGTGATCAAGTCGGTCTCCGAACAGACCAACCTGCTGGCACTCAACGCCGCGATCGAGGCGGCGCGGGCGGGTGAAGCCGGGCGGGGCTTCGCGGTAGTGGCCGATGAAGTGCGCGGCCTGGCCCAGCGCACCTCCACCGCCACGGAAGAAATCGGTCAACTGATCGACAGCCTGCACAACGGCACCGACGAAGTCACGCGCTTGCTGGACAGCAGCAAGAACCTCACAGAGCAAAGCGTGGAGTTGAGCCGCAGGGCAGGCGATGCGCTGAGCCAGATCACAGGGACGGTCTCGAGCATCCAGGGCATGAACCAGCAGATTGCCACGGCCAGCGAACAGCAGAGCGTGGTGGCCGAACAGATCAATCGCAGCGTGCTGAATGTGCGTGATGCGTCCGATCAGACCAGTGCAGCCAGCGAACAGACTGCAGCATCGAGTGGGGAGCTGGAGCAGTTGGGGCAGCAACTGCGGGGGATGGTAAGGCGGTTCAACATCTGAGCGCTTGGTTTGGGAGCCCTGTAGCGCACAATCCGAAGGCTACCCACTGCGCGAGGGTAGCCTTCACTTTCAGAGCACTTGCCGCAAAAACGCCTGCGCACGTGGGTCTTTCGGTGCGGCAAAGAATTCCGCGGGCGGCGAGTCTTCCAGCAGCTTGCCATGGTCGAAGAACAGCACGCGGTCGGCCACTTCTCGTGCAAAGCCCATTTCATGGGTGACGCAGACCATGGTCATGCCTTCCAGGGCCAGGGTCTTCATCACATCCAGCACCTCCCCTACCATTTCCGGGTCCAGCGCCGAGGTGGGCTCGTCGAACAGCATCACTTTCGGGTCCATGGCCAACGCGCGGGCAATCGCGACCCGTTGCTGCTGACCGCCCGACAACCGTGACGGATACTCGTTGGCTTTCTCCGCGATCCCCACCTTTTGCAACAAGGCCCGAGCCTTGGCCTCGCGGTCGGCCTTGCTGCGCTTGCGCACCACCTTCTGCGCCAGGCACAGGTTTTCCAGCACGGTCATGTGCGGGAACAGGTTGAAATGCTGGAACACCATGCCGACTTCGCGGCGATAGGCGTTGATATCGGTCTTGGGGTGCGCCAGATCCAGGCCGGCGATGGCCACATGGCCCTCGTCGAAATGCTCCAGGCCGTTGAGGCAACGCAAGAAGGTCGACTTGCCAGAGCCCGAAGGGCCGAGGACCACGACCACTTCGCCTTTTGCCACGTGCGTGGTGACGTTGTCGACCGCCCGTACCACATGGCCACGGGTGTCGAATACCTTGAGCAGGTCACGGACTTCAATCACTTTGCGCAAGCCTCCGCTCGAGCCGGCTGGCAATGTGCGACAGCGGCAGGTTGATCAGCAGGTACAAACCTGCCACGCAGAACCAGATCTCGAAGGTCGAGAACGAGGTGGTGATGGCTTCCCGTCCGCTTTTCGTCAGTTCGGTAATGGCGATCACCGACACCAGCGACGTGTCCTTGACCAGGCTGATGAACTGACCGGCCAGCGGCGGCAGTACACGTTTGAATGCCTGGGGCAGTATCACGTGACGCATCGACTGGCCGGCATTGAGGCCCAGCGAGCGCGCCGCTTCGTTCTGCCCCTTGGCGATGGACTGCACGCCAGCACGCACGATTTCGGCCACATAGGCGCCTGTGAACAGCGCCAGGGCGGCGACACCGGCGAACTCCCGGGACAGGTTCAGGACCGTGCCGATGAAGAAGTAGAAGATGAAGATCTGAACCAGCAACGGCGTACCGCGCACCAGTTCGACATACACGGTCGACAGGTCATGCAGCGTCGGGTTGGTCGACAACCGGCACAGGCCGGCCACCAGCCCGATCACCAGCCCCAGCGCACCGGACACCACCGAAATCCACAGGGTGGTCCACAACCCCCAGGCCAGCGGACCTGCGGCCCAGTGCCGGGTCACGCCAATCTGGTCCCCTTCGGCCACGTCGTCGCCGCGGCTCAGTTGCAGGCTGTCCTTGGCCACGTCCAGGACCTGAAGCTCCCCGCTTTCATCCTTCAGGGTGACGCGGGCTTCATCACCGGAGATGACGATTTCCTGCACGGTGCCATAGTCGGTCGCGCGCTGTACGTCTTCGGCTTGGTAAGCGAAATACTGAGGGACGCGGTTCCAGCGCCACTCGTAGGAAATCATCGAGGTCGCCATGTACAGGCTGACGGCCAGGCCTACCAGGACCAGTGCAGTCAGCCCATGCCAGGGCCACTGGGCCTTCTTGTGTTTGATCACTTTGGATACTCCGGAAAACGGCAGGGGGGCGGCCCCCAAGCGCCCCCCCCCGCCGCCCCCCCCACCCCCCCCACCCCACCCCNNGGCCCGAAAGCCACAAGCCGCAGCCTGTAGCCGACCCCACAAGGTCGGTCACTGGCTACGGCCTGCAGCTTGCGGCCTGAAGTTGCCTTTTATTCCATGTCCTTGAGCCAGTCCTTGTTCTTGAACCACTTGTCGTGAATACGATCGTAGGTCCCGTCATGCTTGATCTGGTGCAGGAAATTGTTGATGAAGTTGATGCTGTCGTAGTCGCCTTTCTTCAGGCCGAAGGCCAGCGGCTCGTAGGTGAAGGGTTCTTCGAGGAACAGCAGCTTGCCAGCACCGGCCTTCTCAACGGCCACTACGTTGTACGGCGCGTCATAGACGAAGGCGTCTGCCTTGCCGTTGACCACATCCATGACCGCTTCCTGCTCATTGTCATAGCCGTGGTACTTGGCTTTGCCGATCAGCTTCTTGGACACCATCTCGCCGGTGGTACCCAGCTTGGAGGTCAGGCGGTACTTCTCGTTGTTCAGGTCCTTGTACGACTTGATCTCGCCGGCCAGGTCCTTGCGGATCAGCAGGGTCTGGCCCACGACGATGAAAGGCTCGCTGAAGTTCAGGCGCAGGTTGCGCTCCTGGGTCAAGGTCATGCCGCTGCCGATCATGTCGAACTTGTCAGTCAGCAGGGCGGGGATGATGCCGTCGTAGGCGGTGGATACCGCTTCGAACTTGACGCCCATCGACTTGGCCATGGCCTTGAGGATGTCGACCTCAAAACCAATGATCTCGCCACGCTTGTTGGTCATCTGGAACGGCATGTAGGTCGGGTCCATGCCCACACGCAGCGTGCCACGCTTGACGGCCTCGTCGATGGCCCCGGCCTGGGCGGCGGACACCGCCACCAGAGCGGTCATGCCCACCAGCAGCCGCGAAAGGTATTTCTTGAACATCACCAAGTCCCCTGAAAGTAGAAGTAGCGCGTTTTCTTATTGGTACGGCCGTGCGGGCCGCCATGAGCTATCGGAGAGGGATGCTAACGCATGGCGCGCTGGCGATATAGCATCGGGGGGGACTTTGTTGGCCTAAATCGGCCCGAAGGGCAAAAGCGTCGCGGGGCGCCCCCCCNNCCCCCCCCCCCGGGGGCGGCCCCCCCCCCGCGGCCCCCCCCCCCCCCGCGCTACCCTGCAAACGTCGGCTGCAGGGTAGGTCGGAACGGGCTGGCCCGCCAATGGCGCAGGTCAGGAGCCTGCGAGTGCCGGTTGACCCTCATGTTCAGGATGCAGCGGCAACAACGGTGAATGCGGGTCGCCCTTGATCGAGGCGCGCCAGGCATCGATCCATGCCGCGTGCTGCTGCGACCATACCTGCTCGTGCAGGCGGGTCAGCGCCACGGGGTCACTCAGCAATGCCAGGCGCGTGCCTAGGTCGAGTCCATGGGGGCCAACTTCCAGAGCTTTGACGATGCGTTCGGCACGCATGGCCTCGATGGGCGCTGCCTGACCGTGCCGGGCAGTGGCCATGGCACACGCCAGAGCATTCTGCCGCGGGTCCACTACCGCGCGCACAAAACCGTCGCGCAGGGCGTGCCAGCGATTCTCGTGGGTGTACTGGTCCGTGGCCAGCAGCTCCTGCGGTGTGGCGTATTCCTCAGGAATCAGGAACAGCTTCTCGTCCTTGGCGGCCAGACCCAGGCGGGTACGGCTGGAAATGACCGAGACCGGAATGGACAGCATCAACGAGCCCACGATCGGCGTCAGCCACCACAGGAAACTGGGGTTCAGCCAGGCTACCAGACCTGCCCATGCCACGCCCAGCAAGGTCTGCGGACCATGACGCTTGACCGCTTCGCTCCAGGGTGTGGAATCGTCGTCGCGCTGCGGGGAGTTCCAGGTGGCGGCCCAGCCCAGGAACGCGGCAAGCACGAAGCGGGTGTGGAAGATCATGCGCACCGGCGCCAGCAACATGGAGAACAGCATTTCCATGAGCATCGACAAGGTGACCTTGATCCGCCCGCCGTACTCGACGGCGCCCTTGGCCCAGATCAGGATGACGCTGAGCAATTTGGGCAGGAACAGCAGCACGATGGTGGTGGAGAACAACGCCACGGCTTTTTCCGGGTGCCATTGAGGCCACAGCGGATACAGCTGGTACGGCTCGATGAAGTACTGGGGCTCCATCAGGGTGTTGGTCGCCAGCAACGCCGTGGACAGCACCAGGAACAGGAACCACAACGGCGCAGACAGGTAGGACATGACACCCGTCAGGAACACGGCACGGTGCACCGGGTGCATGCCCTTGACCAGGAACAGCCGGAAGTTCATCAGGTTGCCATGGCACCAGCGACGGTCGCGCTTGAGTTCGTCGAGCAGGTTGGGCGGCAGTTCTTCGTAGCTGCCCGGCAAGTCATAGGCGATCCATACGCCCCAACCGGCGCGGCGCATGAGCGCGGCTTCGACGAAGTCGTGGGAAAGAATGGCCCCAGCGAACGCACCCTTGCCTGGCAATGGCGCCAATGCGCAGTGTTCGATGAACGGCTTCATGCGAATGATCGCATTGTGCCCCCAGTAGTGCGACTCACCTAGCTGCCAGAAGTGCAGGCCGGCCGTGAACAATGGGCCGTATACGCGCGTGGCGAACTGCTGCATGCGCGCATACAGAGTATCCATGCCCGACGCCTTGGGCCCGGTCTGGATGATGCCGGCATCGGGGTTGGCCTCCATCAGGCGCACCAGGCTGCTCAGGCATTCGCCGCTCATGACGCTGTCGGCGTCCAGCACCACCATGTACTTGTATTCGCTGCCCCAGCGGCGGCAGAAGTCGTCGAGGTTACCACTCTTGCGCTTCACCCGACGCCGGCGACGGCGGTAGAAGATACGGCCGAACCCCTTGGTTTCACGGCACACGTCCAGCCATGCCTGCTGCTCGGCAACGGCAATGTCGGTGTCGTTGGTGTCGCTGAGCACAAAGAAGTCGAAACGGTCCAGGTTACCGCTGGCTGCTACCGACTCGAACGTTGCACGCAGGCCTGCAAACACCCGCGGCACGTCTTCGTTGCAGATCGGCATGACCAGCGCAGTACGTGCATCGGGCGCGATGGGTTCGTTGCCGGCACTGCTGCCGGAAATCTTGTACTTGTCGCGCCCGGTCAGCAGCTCAAGGAAGCCCATCAGGGCAGTCCAGAAGCCGGCCGACACCCAGCAGAACAGAATCCCGAAGAGAATCAGGATGGACGTCTGCAAGGCGTACGGCCATACCTGCACCACCGTATCCCAGATCGGCTGAGCGAAGATTTCGTCCAGATCGACGAACGACCAGCCCTGATAGGGCAGGATGCTCTTCATGTACCAGCCAGCGACCAGTGTCTGCCCGATCATCAGCGCCAGCAGGATGTATCGGCGGATTGAGCCGACAGTGCGCCAGCGGGCCGCCGGCAACTCACGCTTGGGTGGCTGCGGTGCGTTGGTACGCCCGGTCAGGCGCCGCCATACCCGCACCAGCAGGTTGGTACGCCATGGCTCGGGAACGACCTTGGTACGCGTGATGGGCGGCGCGATCTTCAGGCACAGGCGCCCGTTACCGTCCACCCCGAGCATCTCGGCCTCTTCCAGTTCACCCGCGGTGCCGACCGTCAGGCGCGAGCCCACCGAGGCCTGCACGGCCTCGGCTGGGCTGGCGTGCGAGTTGGCCGCCAGGCGCTGGTGCAGCTCACTGAACGATGCGCAATTGGCCAGTTCCGCGCGCTGCTCATCGCTCATTGGAAGGTGGGCCAGGTACTCGCCAAGCGATACCGGCTTTGGGCTCGAGTTACTCATCGGCAGGCAACTGATAGGTCCAGGTTTCGGTCAGCACCTTTTCGGTGGTGGCCGCAGCCTCGGCGGTGGGCGCCGCGTCGGCGGCAGGTTGTTCGGCCTTGGCAGTTTTCTCGGCCTTGGCATGCTTGGCAGACGCCTTGTCCTGCTTGGCGTCCGTGGCAGGCGCTGGAGCCTCTACGGGCACATCGCGCACCAGCGCTGCACGCATTTCGGTCGACTTGTTGGCTTCTTTGACCTTCAGACGCAGCGTCAGGCGCCAGCCCTTGGTTTCAGGGTTGTAGCGCAGGTTGTTCTCGACCACCTCACCGTTGTCGCCCACGCTGATCTGGCTGCGCACCGGGGTGTCTTCAGGCAGGGCGGCAAGTGCCGGGCCCGCGAAGTCGACCAGGAAAGCCACGCTGCCATCAGGCTGGCGGATCAGGTTGGACTGCTTGACGTCGCCAGTGGAGCGCAGGGTCTGCTTGACCCAGCCCAACTCAGGCGCCTGGAACTTGGGTTCGTCGATGGTCCAATGCAGGCGGTAGGCGAACTCGGCCGCCTCGCCAGGCTCGGGCAGCTTTTCCGGGCTCCAGAAAGCAACGATGTTGTCGTTGGTTTCGTCGGCCGTCGGGATTTCCACCAGGTCGACGGAGCCCTTGCCCCAGTCGCCTTTGGGTTCGATCCAGGCACTTGGGCGCTTCTGGTAGTTATCATCCAGGTCTTCATAGTCGCTGAAGGCGCGCTGGCGCTGCATCAGACCGAAGCCGCGCGGGTTCTCGACGCTGAAATTGCTGACCGACAGGTGCTTGGGGTTATTCAGCGGGCGCCACAGCCACTCGCCGTTGCCGGCATGGATGGACAGGCCTTCGGAATCGTGCAACGCAGGACGGTAGTTGAGGACCTTGGACGGCTGGTTCGGACCGAACAGGTACATGCTGGTCAGCGGCGCGA
>NZ_DIMK01000043.1:26016-107033 GCF_002425525.1 Pseudomonas sp. UBA5568
GCCGTGTCGATGGCCAGGCCACGGGCCGACAGGCCATACACATGGCCCTTGCCCACGACGCGGAAATAACTGGCGCCAAGCAGGGTCATGATTTCGTCCTGCTTGTCGGCCTTGTTGATCGGGTACAGCACGCGGAAGCCCGCATAGCCCAGGTTCTTGGTGGCATCGGCATCATGCGGCACGTCGCCGAACTCGAAGCGGCTCGGGTCGTACTTGATTTCCTGGACCTTGGTGGCGGTGACTTCGTTGATTTTCACCGGCGTATCGAAGTGCATGCCCTGGTGGTAGAACGACAGCTTGAACGGTGTCTTGTCGTTGGCCCACTCGGCCTTTTCCTGCAGGAAGTGGATCTTCTGGTAGTCCGCGAACTTCATGTCGCGGAACACGGCCGGCAGGTTGCTTTTGGGCGCTTCGTACTTCTGGCCGGCCAGATCCTTTGCCTTGGCTGCAACATCGTCAAGATTGAATGCCCACAGCTGGCCCGCGCTCATCAGGCCAACGATTGCCATGCTGGCCATCAGCGCCTTGCGCAGCCTGACGCCGGGGATTCTTGATGCTTTTTGGGGACTAACAATCACGAGCAACCCTCGCCGAAAACAGATCATGAAACCAACGGCCAGCGACAAATGCCGGGTTGGCGAGCACTGTTCGGACCCCGTAAGGGCGTAATGATTCCCCAAACGGCTACGGACAATGCTCGAGTCAGAGTGAAACGGACCTGCGAACGCAGGCCTCATGCAGCGCGCGATTATCCAGCAGGTCGCGTGACAACGCATCAGGCTGCAACAACTATTTATGGTATAGAACCGCTTATTTATTCAAGAAAGCGGCTTTTTTTAACCTTAAATTTGTAACAGCAATGTTACAGGGCCATCATTGACCAAGTGGACCTGCATGTCGGCACCGAACTGACCGGTAGCGACGTCGGCGTGGCGGTCTCTGGCTTGCGTCACCAGGTAGTCGAACAGCTCGGCGCCCAAGGCCGGCGGCGCCGCCGTGGAAAAGCTGGGGCGCATGCCGTTGCGGGTGTCGGCCGCCAATGTGAACTGCGAGACCAGCAGCAGCCCGCCCCCCACTTCTTTCAACGACAGGTTCATCTTGCCCTGCTCATCGCTGAACACGCGGTAGTTCAACAGCTTGTGCAGCAGCTTGTCAGCATGCTCGCGGGTGTCGTCCGGCTCCACGGCCACCAGCACCAGCAGGCCTTGCTCGACAGCGCCGATGACCTGGCCCTGCACTTCCACCCGCGCGTTGCGCACCCGTTGCAGCAGGCCCTTCATGCTTCTTCCAGTGGCAAGTCGAGCAGGCGCCTGGCCATCTGGTCGGCTGCGCGCACCAGAGCATCGGTAATGCCCGGCTCGGATGCGGCATGCCCGGCATCGCGAATGACCTTCAGTTCACTGTTCGGCCACGCCTGGTGCAGTTCCCAAGCGTTGTCCAGTGGGCAGATCACGTCGTAGCGCCCGTGCACGATCACCGCCGGCAGGTGGGCGATGCTGGGCAGGTCGCGCACCAGCTGGTTCGGCTCCAGGAAGGCGTTGTTCATGAAGTAGTGGCATTCGATGCGGGCGATGGACAAGGCCCGCTGCGGCTCGGAGAACCGGTCCACTACCAGGGGGTTGGGCCGCAGTGTGGCCGTGCGGCCCTCCCAAGTGGACCATGCCTTGGCCGCGTGCATCTGGGCAATCTGGTCGGAGCCGGTCAGGCGCTTGTGAAACGCGCTGACCATATCGCCGCGCTCCTCCGGTGGGATGGGCGCAATGTAGTCCTGCCAGTAGTCGGGGAACAGGCGGCTGGCACCTTCCTGGTAGAACCACTGTATCTCCTGGGGCCTGCACAGGAAGATGCCGCGCAGGATCAGACCATGCACGCGTTCGGGGTGAGTCTGGGCATAGGCCAGCGCGAGCGTGGAGCCCCATGAGCCGCCGAACAGTACCCACTTGTCGATACCCAGGTGTTCACGGATGCGCTCCATGTCCTCCACCAGGTGCCAGGTGGTGTTGTTTTCCAGGCTGGCATGGGGGGTGGAGCGGCCACAGCCGCGCTGGTCGAAGGTGATGATGCGGTACAGGGTGGGATCGAAATAGCACCGGCTCTGGGCGTCGCAGCCTGCACCCGGGCCGCCGTGAATGAAGACCACTGGCAAACCTTCGGGTGAGCCACTTTCATCGACGTACAGCACGTGTGGCGCTTCCACGGCCAGATCGTGCCGGGCGTAGGGTTTGATCTGCGGGTAGAGGGTCTGCATTGCGCACTCCGTGTGAAGGTTGTTCGACCGTGAGCCATCATAAACCTGAATTGAGCGCAGAGCATGCTTGTACATCAACTCCATGCCTGGCCCGGTACAGTTGCCGGGCAGATATATCTACCTCCTTTCTCCTTCCCCGGCCCTACAGAGTCCTTCACCTCATCGTGCAGAGGACTGCTAAATGCCAACACCCACCAGCGACACCCTACCCTCACAAGGTGTCCATTACTCCACCATTGCCAAGCGCATCCCCCAATGGCTGAAAAAAAGCCCGACCCACACGCACCAGGCCATGCGCAATTGGCGGCAGGCACCTGCCTGGCTGGCGTCAGCGATCACGGAGCAACCGGCCGTCGCGCGTGCCTGGAGCATCGAACACGCACAGCACCGTCAGCACCAAGCGCAGGTCGCGGCGCTGTTCGAGCAGGTTGCAGAGCTGGAGATCTATGCCAGAAAGGCGTTGACCGAAGCCATTGCCGAACGCTTTGGTCTACAGGTCGATGTCGACAAGAGCTACCTGGTGGACGCGCGCCTGATCGAGGAACACAACGCCCTGGACGGGCGGCAGGCCGTGGAGCGGGCGACCCGTTCACTGCTTCAGGCAGCCCTGCATAACTTCGAGGCGTCCGCCGCCGTTGAAGGTGGCATGGATGCACCCGATGGGCTCCTGAAAAAATCGGTGATTCTCGACCACCGGCGTTTCATGGGCACCGTGCCTATCACCAATGCACTGGACATTCCGGCAGAAGCCTTCGCCGACCTGTGTCGGACGTTGGACATTGGTGGGAAATATCACGACCTGATACACGCGATCTACTACCCGGCCGCAACGGCTGACCGCAGTGCGGACGAGGTGGCCCTGGAGGTGTATCAAACACTGGGGCGGGCGGAGGAATCGGCTTGGCGACAGTCCCTGCACTACGCTCGCTTGAAGGGCGATATCAGCGAGACGTTCTACACCGCCGCGCTGGAAGTACCGCTCGATCAAAAGCTGGATCCTCTCGCGTCGGGGTTCAGGTTCAGCGAGCTGCAACTCTGGGGCTGCGTACTGACGGGAGTAGTGGTCATCGAGAGGCAATCGGGTGCCGATAGCCGCATTGCGCTGTATATCCCCGACGACGAGGAAACACCCCTCAAGGCGTTCGCCGATACGCAGGCCATGCATGACGCACTGCGGGATCGGCTCCAGGCTGACATGGGCTACCTGGACAAGCATGTGCCCGAGCGCGACAAGGGGATGGTTCGACAGCGCCTGCAAGCGCGTCTGACACCACCGGGCTGGAGTACCCGCGGCCTGCACGAGCCCGTACGCGATCCACATGCCAGGCTCTACCCCGTTCAACAGCCTTTCACCCACGCGTTCCAGGGGCTCATGGCCTTTCGCAAGGTGGAACGTCATGAACAGGACGTGCTCTTCCACGCTGTCCCAACCCAGATCGTGGACCGGCGTACGGCCCAGGCTCACCGCGAGCTCATTGCCGGGCGCGCGTTGCTGGCATTGAACATCGCCGGCTTCTTCGTGCCTGGCCTTGGGGAGGCCATGCTTTTGGTGGGCATCGTCCAGCTGGCCCATGAGGTGTATGAGGGGATCGAAGCCTGGGAGGCAGACGAGCGCGACACAGCTTACGACTACCTGATCGATGTCGTCGAGAACGTGGCGGTCATGGCTGCGCTGACAGCTGCCGGCCATGCGCTCAAAGGCGCGCCGCAAATCCCAGGGGGCGACGAACCCATCGTCGAAGAACCCGACGACGAATCGGGTGATGCGCGCATTCCCGTCGAGACCCCGTCATTCATCGAAGAGCTGGAAGACGTGGACATGCCTGATGGGCAGGTTAGCCTGTGGAAACCTGACCTGACGCCCTATCAAATCCAGGACCCACTGCCACAGTCATTGGCACCGGATGAGCAGGGCCTGTTGTTGCATGAGGGTCAGCAACGGCTGGTGCTGCAGGGTCGCCAGTATCAGGTCGTGTCAGACGCCGACACTGGCCAATACCGGCTGCAGCACCCACGGGGCGAGCATCGCTATCAGCCACCGCTGCGCTACAACGGCGCTGGCGCGTGGATACAGGTCACCGACCGCCCCGCTACCTGGACAGGTTCGACCTTGTTGCAACGAATGGGGCACCTGAGTGCTGACTTCGATGAGCCGACGCTGCAACGGATGCTGCAGATCAGTGACACGGACGAAGATACCTTGCGCAGGGCGCTGGTGGAGAGCGAGCGATTGCCAGCGTTGCTGCAAGACACCCTCCAGCGGTTCAAGCTTGACCAGTCGATCAGCCAGTTGCCCGTCACGGCAGACCGCTCAACCGAATTTTTCAGAGCCTACAGGCGCATGGCATCAGCCCAGCTGCCCGACGCCGAACCGGTCATGCGGGCATACCCCGGTCTTCCAGCCGCCATTGCCGACGAGCTGGTACGCAGCGCGACTGCCAACGAACGGGGCCTGCTGGCAAGCGGTAGGGTACCGCTACGCCTGAGCGAGGAAATTCGTGTTTATCTGCAACAGGTCCGTCTGGCGCGGGCTTACGAGGGGCTGTTTCTGGTAGGGGCTCAGAGCTGGGACAGCGATCGACTCGTGCTGCATACCTTGCCGACACTCAGGCAATGGCCTACCGGTACCAGGCTACAAATCCTGCGAGGTGGGTTCTGGCCCACTCAAGCCGAGGCAATCGGCCCCAAGCAAGGTAACCCCTGCGTAACCATCATCCATGCCCCTGCAGGGTACATCGTCCAGGATCAAGCCGAGTCATCTCGGTTGGTAACGGCACACCCGGACCTCTTTACCGCGCTTCACGAGGCGCTGCCAGACGTCATGGCACAACTCGGCGCGGCTGACGCTGCGGCCCTGCGGCACCTGATGCAGGAAAGTCCGTTGCTGCCTCGCCCAGCCTTGCGCAGGGCCCTGGGCATGCGGCCGGTGCGCCCCGGCTATCGGTCACCCATGCGCCTTGCCGAGGGCCGCCTGGGGTATCCGCTGAGCGGCGGTGGCCCGCAAGCCCATGCGGTCTCTTATTCGCAGCTCCTTGCAGAGGTCGAGGCATTGGAGTTGGCGCAGCGTACCGGCCGCTCTGCCGATCAGGTGATCAATACGCTGGCCAGCAGTGGCCGCACGCGCCTGCAGATTTTCGAACACCTGCAACGTTTGGCCGAGCAGCGCACCGAACTGCAAAGCAGGCTCGATGACTGGAGCGAGGCCATTTCGCCGTCGACCGATGCGGCAGCACGCAACTACGATGCGTTGCGCGAGGCTATCGTGCAGTTCTGGTATGACACGGCGTTGGACGAAGGCGACCGGAGCACGTCCGTGTTACGCCTGGCGCTGATCTCTCTGGCCGATATTCCGTTGAACTTACCCGAGTTCTTCTACCAGCGAGTGCGCAGCCTGACCCTCTATGACCTGCCCTCAGGCGCGATGGCCAGCTGGGCGCAGAACGAGCGTTTGCTGCAACGCCTGCTCCGCCAGATGCCGCAACTCCAGGCATTGGAAATTGACCGGCCCTACACACCGCGGGCAACACCCTCGGCATTCATATTCAGCATTCCCACCATTCTGGAAAACCTGCCACAGCTGCAGCGCTTGGTACTGACCAACCAGAACATTGCCTTGTCCTCCAGTGACCTGGACATGCTGACCGGTGCCCGGCAGCTGCGTCATCTGGACCTTTCCGGAAATCGCTTGGCACAAGGCAACCGTCCGAGCTTCCACGCGCTCACACTCGATTACCTCGGGCTCGACCGCATGCATCTGTCGCAATGGCCGATGGGCATCGACAGCGATGCCTTGAGCCGCATCGGTGAGCTGTCCCTGCGCGCCAATAACCTGCTCACGCTGCCATCGTTCCTGCTGCACGAAGCCGAATCACTGCGACTCCCGCCGGTCATCAACCTTGAAGGCAACCCGATCAACGAAATTCACGTGCAGCGTTTGCTCATGAACGAGCAGCTGGACACTTCTGGTATTCGCGTGGACCAGCCGCCGTCGCTTATCGAGGGAATCACGCGCCTGCGCACCGAGCGCTCGCAGGTACGAGAAGCGCTGGAGGGCTGGGCGCAGGCATCGAGTTCCAGCAACCCCCTGACACAAACCGCCCTGGCCGAGCGTCAACGCATTGAAACGGCGATCAATGATTTCTGGACATATCAGGAACAGGGCCATCGATACCTCAGGCTGCATCTGGAAGACGTGTCGATCGAGCACTTCCCGAGGCGCCTGCCCCCCTTCTTTGGCGAGCGTGTTCGCGCCCTGGCCTTGACCCGCTTGCGAGGCACGACTGCGCAGCTTGATGAGCTGCTCAGTCGGTTTCCGGGTATCACGCGCCTGACCATAGACGGTCATCAAGCGCCGCAATCGACACTGCCTACCGCCTTGCTGCGCTTGCCGGAGCTGGAGTACCTGGAGTTGCGCAATATGGGTTTGGAAATCGATGAGCCTATGTTCGAGATTTTTGGCCGCCTGGCCCACCTTACTTCGCTGGACCTTTCGGGCAACCGGGTGGGCACCATCAATCGTGTTCCTGCACAGCTTGCAGCGAATCTCCAGTCCCTGGTGCTGAGCAACATGGACCTGCAGGGCTGGCCGCACTGGTGCGACCTGTTGCTGCCGCTCGAGTTGCTCGACCTCAGTTCGAACAACATCACCGAACTGCCGGACCGTGTCCTGTCGAACCTGGATAGCACCATTCCGATTTCTTCTGTGTCCCTGTTGGACAACCCGCTGCCAGCCGAAACCATCCAGCGGGTCCGCACGTTTTCCGACAGCCATCACAGCTTCTCCTTCGCCTTGGACATTCCCAACGACCTGCTCACCGATGGTTCCAGTGATGGCTCTCTGGACCACCCGCACTTTCCGGTGTCCGGTGACGATACCCCACGGATGGAATCGTGGATGTTGGGAAATGCACTGCAAAATGAATCCCTGCAGGTATGCTGGGACGCGCTTGCAGGCAGTGACTTGCTGCGCCTGGTGGGCCGTCTGCAAAACGCAGCCCCTTACGTGGAGCCCGCTACTCGGGGCAGGTTCTGCGAACGGGTGCGACTGATGCTGGTCGCGGCGGTCAGCAACCCGACCGAGCGGCCATTGCTGGAAAGCATCGCTGTAGCGGCGCTGCCGGACGAAAATGGCGCACAAACCTGTCATGACGGCGCGCTTCAGGCGTTCAACAACATCGAGTTGTACCTGATGCATCAACGTGTCGTGATCGATGCAGGAGATAGCCTGCAGCAGATGCGCCAAAGGCTGTTGCAGCTGTTCCGGGTAGAGGAACTCGAACACCTTGCCCAGCACCGCTCGATACCGGGGGATCTGGTTTCGGTGCGCCTGGCTTATCGCCGCGAACTGGCCAAGGAACTCGAGCTGCCCATCGCCGACCGCATGCGTTTCCGAAGTGCTGCCAACCTGGCGGCCGATGAGCTTTCGAGCGTGCTCGAACACGTGCGCAAGCGCGAACACAGCGAAGCGTTCATCGACTATCTGCTGTCCAACCAGGACTGGACCCAGCGCCTTCGCGGTGAATACGCCGAGCGGTTCGAGGAGGTTGAAAACCGGTACCGCCAGCGGGTACTGGAACTGGCCAACACCAGCCATCCGCTGCAGGAAGAGGTCATCTTGCAACAAGGCTTGCAGATGGATCGGGAACTCGAGGAGCAGGCACTGCTGCGCGAACTCACGCTCAAGGAGGTCGCCAAAGGCTGACGATTGACCGGGCGGCGCGCGTACCCCGCGCTGCCTGGCCGATTGCCTTCAGTTGCGATAATGCGCCTGGCCCCACGCTAGCAGCGCCTGCAGAAGCTGCTTGAGCACCACCTGGGTGGGGCCTGCCAAATCTTCACGGTAGCTAAAAGGCTCACGCTCTAGCATGTAGGTGCTTTGCGCAAGCTCGAGCTGGACGGCGTGAACGTGCGCGGCTGGGTTGCCGTAATGACGGGTGATGTGCCCGCCCTTGAAGCGCCCATTGAGCGCATGATCGTAACCGTACGCCTGTTGGCAGACGTGCGTCAGCCGCTGGGCCAGGCTGGGGTCGCAACTCGCATCATTGAAGGTCCCGAGGTTGAAGTCCGGTAGCTTGCCATCGAACAACCGAGGAATGTGCGAGCGGATGGAATGGGCGTCCCAGAGCAGGGCATAGCCGAACGTCTCACGCAAACGTGCCAGCTCATGCCTGATTGCCCTGTGATAAGGGTGCCAGATGTGCTCAAGGTAGTGCTTGCGCTCTGCCGGGCTTGGCGCCAGCCCCTCCTTGAACAAAGGTTCACCTTCAAAGAGCGTGTCCGGATAAAGCCCCGTGGTGGCCCCGGCATACAGCGGCTTGTCGTCCTCTGGGCGATTGAGGTCGATGACGAAGCGCGAATACTCGGCCGTCAGTACACTGGCGCCCAGCGCCTGGGCGAAATCGTACAGACGGGGAATGTGCCAGTCCGTGTCGGGCAAGCTGCGCGCCTGATCGACCAGGCCATCGGCCACTGCCGGGGTCAGCTTCAGGCCCGCATGGGGAATGCTGATCAACAGCGGCAATTGACCCTGGTGAAAGCTCAGTACCTTGTCCATCTCGCCTCGCTCAGATATCCAGTTCATGGCCGCCGCGCACGACGCGCTTAGGCAGGTCGCCGCCAAGCCAGTAGGCCAGGTCGGCAGGGCGTTCTATTTGCCAGGCAACGAAGTCGGCGGCCTTGCCCGCTTCAAGGGTGCCATGGCTGCTTCCCATGCCCAGCGCTTGCGCCGCATGGGTGGTGACACCGGCGAGGGCCTCTTCCGGCGTCATGCGGAACAAGGTGCAGCCCATGTTCAGCATCAGCCGCAGTGACAGGCCCGGTGAGGTGCCCGGGTTCAGGTCGCTGGCCAGGGCGATTTTCACGCCGTGCCGACGCAGGGCCTCCATCGGCGGAACTTGGGTCTCGCGCAGAAAGTAGAACGCGCCGGGCAGCAAGACGGCCACGGTGCCAGCCGTTGCCATGGCCACGGCATCTTCTTCTGTCATGAATTCCAGGTGATCGGCCGACAGTGCCTGGTAGCGGGCGGCCAAGCTGGAGCCGTGCAAGGAAGACAATTGTTCAGCGTGCAGCTTGACCGGCAAACCCAGTTGCTGTGCCTTGATGAACAGACGTTCAACCTGGACGGGTGAGAAGGCCAGGTGTTCGCAGAAGGCATCCACCGCATCCACCAGCCCTTCTGCTGCCAATGCCGGCAGCATGTCATCACAGATGTGGGCAATGAAGTCGTCGCTGCGTTCGGCGTATTCCGGCGGCAAGGCGTGAGCCGCCAGGCACGTGGCCCGAACCGTGATACCCAGCTCGTCACCCAGACGCCGGGCTACACGCAGCATCTTGCGCTCGTTGACCAAGTCCAGGCCGTAACCGGACTTGATCTCCAGGGTGGTCACGCCGTCGCGCATCAACGCCCGGACGCGCTGCCGGGCGCTGGCGAACAGCATGTCTTCACTGGCGGCGCGGGTGGCCCTCACGGTGCTGGCAATGCCCCCGCCCTGCGCGGCGATCTCGGCATAGCTCACACCTTGCAGCCGCTGTTCGAACTCGCCGCTGCGGTTGCCGCCGAATACCGCGTGCGTGTGGCAATCGATCAGCCCGGGGGTCACCCAAGTACCGCCCAGGTCCACCGTCTGCTCGGTCCCTTCGACTTGCCAGTCGGCACGTGGGCCGATCCACAGGATCCGCCCACCACCGGTCACGATGGCGGCGTCTTCGATGATCGAATAACGGCCTTGGGCCATGGTTGCCACGTGGCAGTGTTGCCAGAGGGTTTTCATGCAGGTTCTCCTTTGCTAGCGATGCAACTCGGCGGCTTCGGCCACCGACGCGCCCTGCCCTGTGCGCGGCTTGCACCACAACAGGTAGGACGCCACCAGAAAGACCAGCCAGACCATGCCGACCAACAACGCCGCCTGGGTGTCCGGGAAATAGCCAAGCACACCGAAGACGAAGACCATGAAGGCGATGGCCAATGCCGGGCCCCAGGGCCAGAACGGTACCGGGAACTTGAGCTCGGCCATCTGCTCACGGCTCATGCGCCGCCGCATCGCCACTTGAGTGATGAGGATCATCAGCCAGACCCAGACGGTGGCGAAGGTAGCGATCGAGGCGATCAGCAGAAACACGTTTTCAGGGATCAGGTAATTGAGCAGTACCCCGACCAGCAGTGCTGCCCCCATCACCACCACCGTCATCCACGGCACGCCATGCCTGGACAGCCGGCTGAAGCCCTTGGGGGCATGCCCCTGCTGGGCCAGACCATACATCATGCGGCCCGCACCGAAGATATCGCTGTTAATGGCAGAAACGGCCGCAGAGATCACCACCACGTTCAGCACCGCAGCCGCAGAGCCGATCCCCAGATTGCTGAAGATCTGCACGAAGGGGCTGCCCTGGCTGCCAATCTGCGGCCAGGGGTACAGGCACATCAGCACGAACAGGGTGAGCACATAGAACAGCAGGATGCGCAGGGGCACGGCGTTGATCGCCTTGGGAATCACCCGTTGCGGATCCTTGGCCTCGCCTGCGGTCACCCCGATGATCTCGATGCCGCCGAAGGCGAACATGACCACTGCAAACGAGGCGATCAACCCGGCGACACCGTTAGGCATGAAACCGCCATGCTCGAACAGGTTGCCCACGCCCACGGCCTGCCCGCTGCCCACCTGGCTGAAGCCGAAGGCCATGATGCCAAGGCCCGCCAGGATCATGGCCACGATCGCGCCCACCTTGAGCAAGGACAGCCAGAATTCCAGTTCGCCGAATACCTTGACGTTGCACAGGTTGAGCGCACCGATGACCAAGACGATGCCCAGCACCCATGTCCAACGGGCGACCTCTGGGAACCAGAAGCCCATGTAGATGCCGAACGCCGTCACATCGGCGATGGCGACGATGACCATCTCGAACGCATAGGTCCAGCCGAGGATAAAGCCGGCCATGGGGCCCAGGTAGGTGCTGGCGTAGTGACCGAATGAGCCGGCCACGGGGTTGTGTACGGCCATTTCGCCCAATGCCCGCATGACCATGAATACCGCAGCGCCGCCGATCAGATAGGCCAGCAATACCGCCGGGCCGGCCATCTGGATGGCCGATGCCGAGCCGTAGAACAGGCCGGTACCGATGGCAGAGCCGAGGGCCATGAAACGAATGTGGCGGGCAGTCAGCCCGCGCTTGAGACCTTGTGCAGGTTGCATGTCACGTCCTTGAATTGTTTTTGTGGTCGTGAGATACGGGGGCCGCCACCAAAGGCCCCCGAGCGCATTACAGACTTGGTAGCACGCCCGCTGGCAACAGCGCGGTCAGGCTGCCTTCGGCCAGCAGGTGCACGGCCTTTTCGATGTCCGGTGCAAAGAACCGGTCGCGGTCGTAGTGCGGCACTTCACGGCGTAATGCCTGGCGCGCCTGTTCGAGCCTGGCGGAGGTCTTGAGCCCCTTGCGCAGGTCCAGGCCCTGGCAGGCGCCCAACCACTCGATCGCCAGCACGCCCCGGGTATTTTCAGCCATTTCCCATAGGCGCTTGCCGGCAGCCGGGGCCATTGAGACATGGTCCTCCTGGTTGGCGGAGGTCGGCAGGCTGTCGACGCTGTGCGGGTGGGACAGGGCCTTGTTCTCGCTGGCCAGTGCGGCGGCGGTGACCTGGGCGATCATGAAGCCCGAGTTGACCCCACCGTTCTCCACCAGGAAGGGCGGCAACTGGGACATGTGCTTGTCCATCATCAGCGAGATGCGGCGCTCGCTCAACGCGCCCATTTCGGCGATGGCCAGGGCGATGTTGTCGGCGGCCATCGCCACCGGCTCGGCATGGAAGTTACCGCCGGAAACCACGTCGCCTTCGGCGGCGAACACCAAAGGGTTGTCCGACACGGCATTGGCCTCGACGCCGAGTACCTCGGCAGCCTGGCGCAGTTGGGTGAGGCAAGCGCCCATCACTTGTGGCTGGCAGCGCAGCGAGTAAGGATCCTGGACCTTGTCGCAGTTCTGGTGCGAAAGCGATACCTCGCTGGTGTCCCCCAGCAGGGCCCTGAAGCAGGCAGCGGTGTCGATCTGTCCGCGCTGGCCGCGCACCGCATGGATACGGGCATCGAAGGGCGAGCGCGAACCAAGGGCGGCTTCCACGCTGAGCGCGCCGCAGGTGACCGCGGCGGCGAACAGGTCTTCGCCATGGAACAGCCCGCGCAGGGCATAGGCCGTGGAGGCCTGGGTACCATTGAGCAGGGCGAGCCCCTCTTTGGCGGCCAGGGTCAACGGCTCAAGACCGGCGATGGCCAGGGCCTCGGTAGCCGCAAGCCACTGGCCCTTGTAGCGCGCCTTGCCCTCGCCCAGCAGTACCAGGGACATGTGGGCCAGCGGCGCGAGGTCACCGGAGGCGCCGACCGAGCCTTTGAGGGGGATGTGGGGATAGACCTCGGCGTTGACCAGCGCGATCAGCGCGTCGATGACCTTGCGGCGAATACCGGAGAAGCCGCGGCTCAGGCTGTTGATCTTCAGCACCATGATCAATCGGACCAGCGCGTCATCGAGCGGCGCACCGATCCCGGCGGCATGCGACAGCACCAGCGAACGCTGCAGGTTTTCCAGGTCGTGGCTGGCGATACGGGTCGACGCCAGCAGTCCGAAACCGGTGTTGATGCCGTAGGCGGTACGGTCCTGCGCGATGATCTGCTCGACGCAGGCCACGCTGGCATCGATGGCCGGGCCGGCGCTGGCGTCGAGTTGAAGCCGTACAGGGCCTGCATGCACAGTGCGCAGTTGCGCCAGGGTCAGGCAGCCGGGCTTGAGGGTAAGTTCGGTCACGTTGCTACTCCAGTTCGCGAGGCATGACCGGCAGCGCCAGCCCGCCTCTTCTTGTTGTCGAGTATCACCCTTGTGGGGTGCATTGCAGAGGGAGGTGATCAGCCGGTGATCATCGGCAGGTCCAGCCCCTGCGCTTGCGCGCACTCAATGGCGATAGCGTAACCGGCATCGGCGTGACGCATGACACCGGTGCCTGGGTCATTGGCCAGCACGCGAGCGATACGAGCCGCCGCCTCGTCGCTGCCGTCACAGACGATGACCATGCCCGAATGCTGGGAGAAGCCCATGCCGACACCGCCGCCATGGTGCAGCGACACCCAGGTGGCACCACTGGCGGTATTGAGCAGGGCATTGAGCAATGGCCAGTCGGAGACCGCATCGGAGCCATCGCGCATGGCTTCGGTTTCGCGGTTGGGGCTGGCGACCGAGCCCGAATCGAGATGGTCGCGCCCGATCACGATCGGTGCCGACAGCTCGCCACTGCGCACCATTTCGTTGAACGCCAGGCCCAGCTTGGCCCGCAGCCCCAGCCCTACCCAACAGATGCGGGCCGGCAAGCCTTGGAAGCTGATGCGCTCGCGGGCCATGTCCAGCCAGCGGTGCAGGTGGGCGTCGTCGGGGATCAATTCCTTGACCTTGGCATCGGTCTTGTAGATGTCTTCGGCTTCGCCGGACAACGCTGCCCAGCGGAAGGGGCCGATGCCCCGGCAGAACAGTGGACGGATGTAAGCCGGCACGAAACCTGGGAAATCGAACGCATTGGCCACGCCTTCTTCCTTGGCCATCTGGCGAATGTTGTTGCCGTAGTCGAAGGTGGGCACGCCCTGCTGCTGAAAATCGAGCATGGCCTGTACATGCACGGCCATCGACTGCTTGGCAGCCTTGACCACGGCCACCGGGTCGGTCTGGGCGCGGTCGCGGTACTGCTCCCACGTCCAGCCGGCGGGCAGGTAGCCATTGAGCGGGTCATGCGCGCTGGTCTGGTCGGTGACCATGTCTGGCCGCACCCCGCGCCTGACCAACTCAGGCAACACGTCGGCCGCATTGCCATGCAAGGCAATGGAAATGGCCTTGCCTTCGGCGGTGTAACCGGCGATGCGCGCCAGGGCATCGTCCAGGTCAGTGGCCTGCTCATCGACGTAGCGGGTTTGCAGGCGGAAATCGATACGGCTTTGCTGGCACTCGATGTTCAGCGAACAAGCCCCGGCCAAGGTCGCGGCCAGTGGCTGGGCCCCACCCATGCCACCCAGACCTGCGGTCAGCACCCACTTGCCCTTGAGGCTGCCGCCGTAGTGCTGGCGACCCGCCTCGACGAAGGTTTCGTAAGTGCCTTGGACGATGCCCTGGCTGCCGATGTAGATCCAGCTGCCAGCGGTCATCTGGCCATACATGGCCAGGCCTTTGGCGTCCAGCTCGTTGAAGTGCTCCCAGCTGGCCCAGTGAGGGACCAAGTTCGAGTTGGCGATCAGCACGCGTGGTGCGTTGCTGTGAGTCTTGAACACGCCGACCGGCTTGCCGGACTGGACCAGCAGGGTTTCGTCGTCTTCCAGACGGGTCAGGGTTTCGACGATCTTGTCGTAGCAGTCCCAGTTGCGCGCGGCCCGGCCGATGCCACCGTACACCACCAGTTCCTTGGGGTTCTCGGCGACCTGCGGGTCGAGGTTGTTCATCAACATGCGCAGTGGCGCTTCGGTCAGCCAGCTTTTGGCAGTGAGCGTATTGCCACGCGGGGCACGGATTTCAACGTCACGGTATTTGTTGTTGTCGGTCACGGGAATGTCCTTTGCGGTCGGCTGCAGCAGATGTGTCGTGGAGCAATACAAACACATCTTTACTTGTATGTACAAGCATGGACAAGTGAAATTCGCAGACCTTGACGCCGCAAGCGATGCCAGCCCAGGGTCAGCTCAACGGGGATCGAGTTCGATCAGGCAGCACTGCCCCTGTACGTCCAACGCCAGCAACGCTTCGTTACCTTCCAGTTGCAGGCAGTCATGACGCCCCAATTGCAGGGCCTGGTGCCCCGCCGCCACTTCTACCGCTTGGCTGGCGGCAAACAGCAGCACGGTCGAGGCCGAGGTGTGCAAACGGTTGAAACCTTCCAGCCATTGCAAGCGCGCCCGATAGCGCTGCGGTGCGTAGATGAGGTTGAAATCACGAATCGGCCCGCCGATAAGGTGGCAATCGACCTCGCTTGCCCCCTCGAACGCAAACCCGTCGAATGGCAGCAGCGGCCGGCTGAGTTGGCCGTCTACCCACAGACGCATGCCATCGCCCTGCAGCACGGTGATGATCCGCTGGTAGCCGGCGAAGCTCGAAAAGGCGCCCGACGCCTGGATATCGGCAATCGACAAGCGCCAGCCAAAACCGTCCAGGCCCTTGCCGTGGTCACGGGCGATTTCCTCGGTGAAGCCAGCGCCGTTTTTCCAGGGCATGCGCGGATAGTCCCGCGCCTGCAACACATGCAATCGGCTCATTTGCCAAAACGTCCTTCCAGGCGATGGCGCGAACCGGGGTGAATCAGGCGCGCGGCCGTGACCGGCTGGCGCCCGGACCAGGTACGGCGGCGGATCAGCAGGCATGGCTCGCCGCGTTCGATTTGCAGGAGCTGGCATTCTTCAGGCTCTGCCAGGATCGCCTCGACCACATGCTCGCCCTCCGTCAGCGGAGCTACCTGGGACAGATAGGCATAAGGCGTCTGACGGGTGAAGTCCTGCAGAAGGTATTCGGGCGCCACGGCCGCATTGACGTAGCGATCTTCGATCTGCACCGGGGTATCGTTCTCGAAATGCACGATCAGCGAATGAAATACCCGCTGACCTTCGCGCATGTTCAAGGCCAGCGCTCGCTCGGAACCTGCAGCTTCCTCGGCAAGCACCACGACCTGGCAGCTATGCCGGTGCCCGCGTGCGGCGATTTCGTCGGCGATGTTGTTCACTTCGAACAGCGCCGAGCGGCCTTTGGGCTCGGCTACGAAGGTGCCGACACCTTGCATGCGCACCAACAGCCCCTCGGCTGTGAGCTCGCGCAGGGCGCGATTGATGGTCATGCGGCTGAAGCCCAGTTGGCTGACCAGTTCGCTTTCCGAGGGCACACGGTGATGCGGCGGCCAGCTACCGTCGTCGATGTGCTGCTTGATCATCTGTTTGACCCGCGCGTACAGCGGCGCCGGGCCTTCGCCCATGGGGGCAACCAGCGCGTTGGCAGGAGGTGTCGGCACGGCGAGAAATCCTTGTGCATAAGAAATGAGCGTTAGCTTGCCGGAGTTTACCCGGCAGGCAAACGCCTGTATATGTATATACAAGCCAACAAGAACAGGAGCCTGCAATGCCCGCCTATTTTGCCCAACGCGCCTTGTTGCCTACGGGGTGGGCCCGAGACGTGCGCTTAGACGTCGGTACGGACGGGTTCCTGACACGCATTGAAGCCGGCGCCTGCGCCGACGGCGCAGAGCGTCTGGCGGGGCCCCTACTTCCCGGTATGCCGAATGTGCACTCCCACGCGTTCCAGCGGGCCATGGCCGGGCTTGCCGAGGTCGTCGGCGACCCCAATGACAGCTTCTGGACCTGGCGCGACCTCATGTACCGGCTGGTCGGGCAGATCACGCCTGAGCAGCTGCAGGTCATCGCCCGCCAGCTCTACATCGAGATGCTCAAAGCGGGCTATACCGCGGTGGCGGAATTCCATTACGTGCACCATGACCAGGCAGGCAATGCGTATGCAGACCCGACCGAGTTGTCTCGCCGGATCAGCGCAGCGGCCACGCAGAGCGGCATCGGCCTGACCCTGCTGCCGGTACTCTACAGCCATGCAGGGTTTGGCGGCCAAACGCCAAGCGATGGCCAGCGCCGGTTCATCCAGTCCACCGACCACTACCTGCGTTTGCAGGCGCAATTGGCGCCGCTGCTGGCCGCGCAACCGGCGCAGGGGCTGGGCTTGTGCTTTCACTCGCTGCGGGCCGTGACGCCTGGGCAGATCGCCGAGGTATTGGCGGCCAGTGACGGCAAATGCCCGGTGCACATTCATATTGCCGAGCAGCAACGGGAAGTCGATGACTGCCTGGCCTGGAGCGGCCTGCGACCCTTGCAATGGCTGTATGAGCACGTGGCCGTGGATGAGCGCTGGTGCCTGGTGCACGCCACACACGCCCAGCCGGACGAAGTGACAGCCATGGCCCGCAGCGGCGCCGTGGCGGGATTGTGCCTGACGACCGAAGCCAACCTGGGCGACGGCATTTTCCCGGCCACGGACTACCTGGCACAGGGCGGGCGCCTGGGGATTGGTTCGGACAGCCATGTCTCGCTAAGCGTGGTTGAAGAGCTGCGCTGGCTGGAGTACGGCCAGCGCCTGCGCGACCAGCGACGCAACCGCTTGCATCGCCGCGACCAACCGATGGTCGGGCGCACCTTGCTCGACGCTGCGTGGGCAGGGGGTGCACAGGCGCTGGGTCAGCCCATTGGCGAACTGGCTGTAGGCAAGCGCGCCGACTGGCTGGTGCTTGATGATCAGGACCCCTACATCGCCATGGCCGACGGTGATGGCATTCTCAATCGGTGGCTGTTTGCCGGCGGTGACCGGCAGGTTCGCGACGTGATGGTCAATGGCCAATGGGTGGTACGCCAAGGCCATCATCTGCAAGAGGAGCAAAGCCGCGCGGCATTCGCTCAGGTACTGCGGCAGCTTTTGGGATGACCCGACCAAGGCCGCTTAGCGGCGGCCGCGATTCGAGCTGAGGCGCTACAGCAGGCCCCGGGTAGGCATGACGTTCGCTTCCGCCCACCACGCCTGCAACCCACTCAGTGCATCTTGACGATCTGCTGGTCGGAAGCTCGCCAGATCAACCGGCTGGTGTCGTAGCCCTGCTGGCGGGCCTTGGCCAGCAAGTGTTCGCGCTCCCAGGCCGGCAAGCTGGGCGTGCGTGACAGAATCCACAAGTACTTGCGGTCCGGGCTGCCGACAACCGCGGTGCGGTAGCGCTCGTCCACATACAAGATCCAGTATTCGCCCCTGGCTACGCCAGGGACCAGCCGTGTGAACCAGTTGTCGAATTCCACCCACAGCCTGTCGGTATGCCCTGGCGCCTCGATGTAGGCACGGCCTTCGGCACGCAGCCACTCGTCACCCAGGGTGCGGCAGCGGTTCAGCAAACCGAATGACCCGTCGGGTTTGAGGTTGTAATGGGCCTCCGACTGTTCGCAGCCGGCCTGATAGCGCATGGGCAAGCGTGCAAGCTCGTACCACTTGCCCTGGTAACGCTTGAGATCCACCTGCCCCGCGGTCTTCGGTGCAAGCGGGTCGTTCATCGACCCCGCGCACCCGCCGAGCAAGAGGGTCAGGCACAGGCCCAACAGTAGACCGGCAGCCCTCATTTGAGACCCTGCCCCGAATACATCAAGACCTTGTCCGACGCGTACTGCACGCTGATGAAGCTCCGCTCGTCCCCCCACGTGCAACTGCTCATGCCCAAGGCGCCAGAACACTCGGTCGGCGTGCCGAGCAATTGCTCGACCTCGGCCTTGCTCATGCCGGCTTTGAGTTTGGAATAGTTTTCCTGATTGATCTTGCTGCAGGCGGCGAGCACGACACACAGCGACAACAGGGCGAGGGAACGCAACGACATGAAGACACTCCTGAACGAGGGAGCAGGCGAGTGGCCTGCAGTGCCCTTCGACGGGAAAATGCCTCCCAGGTTCCCTGTTGGACCTGCCCAAGACCGCTACCGCTGATCGGGAAAATGGCTTATTCGAATGAGCCGCCCGGGGCTTGGTGTGTTCAATATGGGGTTTTACGTGCCTGGGCCGGGTCTGAAACAGCAGACACTAATGGGGCCGCTGTGCGGCCCCAATGGTGTCAAGTCAATCGCATTAGCCCATGGAGGGCGGCCTCAGTCATTGGACGTAGGGCGCTGCTTCAGAACCTGGAACCCGGCTCGAGCAGAAAATCCATCTCTTCACTGGTACTGGGCCTGTCCAGCACGAGGTTGCGGTGCGGGAACCGGCCAAACCGCTCGATTACCCGCTGGTGTTGCTGGGCATAATCCAGGAAGCCTTCGAACAACCGACGGTTGGCTTCAGGTTGCTCGTCAAGCAGCACCTGGTAGCGCTCGACGGACATGTTCTGCCAGTCCAGCACTTCGGCATGCTCGAGCACCAGCAGCACGAATACCCGCTGGATCGGGAGCAACTGATAATCCCAGTCCTTCTGCAACCCCTGAAGGGCGACCACTTGCGCACGCCGATCACCCTCGAACGCACGTGGCGTGTCGCGGTAGATCATGCGTGGCAGCTGATCGAGCAGTAGCAGAAGCCCAAGCCAGCCCTGAGGGCTCTGCTGCCACTCGTCGAGCCCACCTCCCAAGGCCTGGTCGACAAGCTCACCGAACAGCGCCTGGGCCTCGGCGTCGTGATGCTTGCCGAACCATTGGGCGCTCTTCTCGTCAGCCACGGCCTGGGCGCTGGTGCCCCAACCGAACCACCATTCCAGCAAAGGCTGCCAAGGTGCGAGCATGACTTACTCCTTGTGGTAGGCGGTGACGCGCTCAACCTCTTCCTTCGAGCCCAGGATCACCGACACACGCTGGTGCAGGCTCTCTGGCTGAATGTCGAGGATGCGGTCGTAGCCGTTGGTGGACGCGCCACCGGCCTGTTCGATGATGAACGACATCGGGTTGGCTTCGTACATCAGGCGCAGCTTGCCCGGCTTGCTCGGCTCACGGGCATCGCGCGGGTACATGAACAGGCCGCCACGGGTGAGGATACGGTGTACGTCGGCCACCATCGAGGCGATCCAACGCATGTTGTAGTTCTTTTTCAGCGGGCCGGTCTCGCCTGCCAGCAGCTCGCCCACGTAGCGCTGTACCGGGGCTTCCCAGTGACGCTGGTTGGACATGTTGATGGCGAATTCGGCGGTGGTTTCCGGAATGCTGATGTTCTCGTGGGTCAGCACGAAGCTACCCAGTTCGCGGTCCAGGGTGAAGCCCTTGACGCCGTTGCCCAGGGTCAGAATCAGCATGGTCTGCGGGCCATAGATGGCGTAGCCGGCCGCAACCTGCTCGGTGCCCGGCTGCAGGAAGGCATTTTCGTTCAGGGTTTCGTTCTGGCTCAGGTACTCGTTAGGGCAACGCAGTACCGAGAAGATGGTACCGACCGACACGTTGACGTCGATGTTGGAGGAGCCGTCGAGCGGGTCGAAGACCAGCAGGTAGGCACCTTTGGGGTAGCGACCCGGAATCTGGTAGGCGTTGTCCATTTCCTCGGACGCCATGCCGGCCAGGTGACCGCCCCATTCGTTGGCTTCGAGCAGGATGTCGTTGGAGATGACGTCCAGCTTCTTCTGGACTTCGCCCTGGACGTTTTCGGTGCCCATGCTGCCCAGCACACCGCCAAGGGCGCCCTTGGACACGTGATGGCTGATTTCCTTGCACGCACGCGCCACCACTTCGATCAGGAAGCGCAGATCGGCAGGGGTATTGTTGCTGCGGGTCTGCTCAATCAGATAGCGACTCAGGGTAACGCGGGACATGTATGGCTCCAACAGGATTGGGGATGGAAAACCCACGCAGTTTACAGGGAGAGCGGCGGGCTAGCGAGCGATGAGACTCGCCACGGCTGTCAGACGGCACAATGGATCGGGAGTTCAGCGCTCGCCAGGCCGACGGTCGGCACAGGGCTGCCCGGCCCCATGCTGGCGCCGGGCGGCCTGTGATCGCTGCTGCTGGCAACGTCGACGAGCCAGGTGGCGGTGCCCACCTGGCCTGCCCTGTGTCAGTCCAGCGCCTTCCAGATCTCGGTCGCGTACTCGCGGATGGTCCTGTCCGACGAGAACCAGCCCATGCGTGCCGTGTTCAGCACTGCCATACGCCACCACTGCTGCGGCTTGTGCCACAGGTCTTCCACCCGCTGCTGAGCGTCCCAGTAGGCATCGAAATCGGCACAGACCATGAAGCGGTCGTAGCCAATCAGGCCATCGATCAGACCGGTGTAACGCGAAGGGTCGTCCGAGGAAAACACACCACTGCGGATGGCCTGCAACACGTCGTTCAAGCGCCCGGAGGCCGCGATGGCAGCCGAGGCGCCGAAATCGCCGGCGCGCTTGCGCGCTTCCACTTGCTGCGCCGTCAAGCCGAAGATGAACATGTTGTCGGGGCCGACCTGCTCGCTCATCTCCACGTTCGCGCCATCGAGGGTGCCGATGGTCAGGGCGCCATTGAGGCCGAACTTCATGTTGCTGGTACCCGAGGCCTCGTAGCCGGCCGTGGATATCTGCTCGGAAAGGTCCGCCGCCGGGATGATGCTTTCGGCCAGGCTTACGTTGTAATTGGGCAGGAACACGACCTTGAGCAGGCCGCGCACGGTGGGATCGTTGTTGACCACCCGGGCGATGTCGTTGGTCAGCTTGATGATGAGTTTGGCCTGATGGTAGCTGGCCGCTGCCTTGCCCGCGAAGATCTTGACCCGGGGTACCCAGTGCGTACCCGGGTCGTGGCGAATAGCCTGGTACAACGCTACGGTGTGCAGCAGGTTGAGCAGTTGCCGCTTGTACTCGTGGATGCGCTTGACCTGCACGTCGAACATCGCTTCCGGGTTCACCGTAACGCCCACGCGATCCTGGATGATGCTCGCCAATGCACGCTTGCTGTGCAGCCGCTGCGCTGCGAACTGCTTGCAGAAACTGGCTTTGTCGGCGAACGGAACCAGCCCGGTCAGCAGGCGCTCAGGGTCGTCCAGCAGCTCGGGGCCCAATGCCTCCACCAGCATGCCGGTCAGTTGGGGGTTGGACTGATAGAGCCAGCGGCGGAAGGTGATGCCGTTGGTCTTGTTGTTGATCCGCTGGGGGTACAGCTTGTGCAGCTCGGAAAAGACCGTGCTCTTCATCAACTGGCTGTGCAGCGCCGATACGCCATTGACGCTGTGTGAGCCAAGGAACGCCAGGTTGCCCATGCGCACCCGCCGGCCGTTGTCTTCTTCGATCAAGGACACGGCACGCAGCAGGTCGAAATCATGCATGCCTTTGGCACGCAACGAATCGATATGGTAGGCGTTGATCAGGTAGATGATCTGCATGTGCCTGGGCAGCATGCGCTCCATCAGGGCCACCGGCCAGGTTTCCAGGGCCTCGGGCAGCAAGGTGTGGTTGGTGTAGGCCAAGGTGCCCACGGTCACTTCCCAGGCGGTGTCCCAGGGGATTTGATGTTCGTCGACCAGCAATCGCATCAGCTCGGCCACGGCGATGGAGGGGTGGGTATCGTTGAGCTGGATAGCCGCCGCGTCGGGCAGGTTGAGCAAGCTGTCATGCATGTTCAGGTGCCGACGCAGCAGGTCTTGCAGCGATGCCGACACGAAGAAATACTCCTGGCGCAGGCGCAGCTCCTGGCCAGCCTCGGTACTGTCGGCCGGATACAGTACGCGGGAGATGCTTTCGGCGCGCGCCACCTCGGCAACCGCGCCCAGGTGGTCCCCTGCGTTGAAGCGCTCCAGGTGCAGTTCCTCCAGCGCCCGTGCACGCCACAGGCGCAAGGTATTGACGCTGGAGCCTCTCCAGCCAACGACCGGCGTGTCGTACGCCACCGCCCGGACGGTTTCGCTGGGAGACCACACCTGGCGCTGGTTGCCATGCGTGTCGCTGACCGTTTCGACGCTGCCACCAAAACTGATGGGGTAGATGACTTCGGCCCGCTCGAATTCCCATGGGTTGCCGAAATCCAGCCAGTTTTCCGTCTGTTCCTGCTGCCAACCGTCCACCATGGCCTGCCGGAACAGCCCGTGCTCGTAGCGGATACCGTAACCATGCGCGGCAATGCCCAGCGTTGACATGCTTTCCATGAAGCACGCTGCCAACCGGCCCAAACCGCCGTTGCCCAGCGCCGCGTCGGGCTCAAGCAAGCGAATGCGCTCCAGGTCCACGTTCAGGCCATCCAGCGCGTCGCGCGCGATGTCCAGCAAGCCCAGGTTGCTCAGGCTGTCATACAGCAGCCGACCGATCAGGAACTCCAGGGAGAGGTAATACACCCGCTTCTGACTGCGTCGGTAGGATTGCCGGGTATGGTCCATCCAGTGATCGACCATATGGTCGCGCGCAGCCAGGGCGATGGCTTCGAACCAGTCATGGTCGAAAGCATGCTCCGGGTCCTTGCCGACGGCATAGGTAAGTTTATCCAGCACTGCAGCGCGAAAATCCGCGACTTCAGCGTCACGCGCTTTGGGTTCCTGGGACATGCGTCATCCTCGGGGCAAATGGACAAGAGCAGAAAGCAAATGTTGAGCCTAGACGCTTCGACCGGCCGCAATCACCAGTGTTCGAGTATTTGCGTGGCCGCATGCAACCGGTCATAAAATTGTTCATAAATTGAGCAATTCCGGTATCATCGCGCGCCCTATACCGTGATCCGCCTCATAAAACGATGAAAACGACCCTGATCGCCGCTGCCGAAGTCGACCGCCTGGAGACTTGGCAGCGCTATGCCAGCCACATGTGCGGCGGCTGCCATTCAACTTGCTGCACCTTGCCGGTGGAGGTCAAGATCAAGGACCTGATCCGCATCGGCGTGGTGGATGAATTCGAAAAAGACGAGCCGCCTAAAAACGTGGCCAAGCGTTTGCAGAAAGAAGGCATCATCGAGCGCTTCAACCAGAAGTCGGGCATCTTCACCCTGACGCGCATGAGCAACGACGATTGCATGTACCTGGATCGTAAGAGCCGCCTGTGCACCATTTATGACAAGCGCCCCGACACCTGCCGCAACCATCCGAAGGTCGGGCCACGGCCGGGGTATTGTGCGTACAAGCCGAAGGTGGTTGGGCGCTAAGACCCAATGGGGTCGATAACCTGTCGGTATTTGCATACCGCTGGAGCCTAGCTGGCCACCGACAGGACAACGAGTCGCCAGACAAACAAAAACGCCCCCGGCCTTTCGACCGGGGGCGTTTTCATTCAGCCTGAGCTAACTCAGTTCTTGGCTTTCTTGGCAGCGCGGGTACGCTCGCCTTCGTCCAGGATCTTTTTGCGCAGACGGATCGACTTCGGCGTGACTTCGCACAGCTCGTCGTCCTGGATGAATTCCAGGGCCTGTTCCAGGGTGTGACGCACTGGCGGTACCAGGGCGATGACTTCGTCTTTGCCCGAAGCACGCATGTTGTCGAGCTTCTTGCCTTTGGTCGGGTTCACACCCAGGTCGTTGTCGCGGCTGTTCAGGCCGATGATCTGACCACCGTAGATTTCCTGACCGTGCTCGACGAACAGCTTGCCGCGCGCTTGCAGGGTTTCCAGGGAGTAGGTCAGGGCCTTGCCGGTTTCGACCGACACCAGTACACCGTTCAGACGGCCGGACATCTGGCCCGACTTCATGGTGTCGTAGCGATCGAAGATCGAGGTCAGGATGCCTGCACCGTTGGTCAGGGTCAGGAACTGGTTACGGAAGCCGATCAGGCCACGGGCCGGGATGTTGTACTCAAGGCGCACACGGCCCTTGCCATCCGGAACCATGTTGGTCAGGTCGCCCTTACGCAGGCCCATCTCTTCCATGACCTTGCCCTGGGATTCTTCAGGGATGTCGATGGTGACGTTTTCGAACGGCTCTTGCTTGACGCCGTCGACTTCACGAATGATCACTTCCGGACGGCCCACGGCCATCTCGAAGCCTTCGCGACGCATGGTTTCGATCAGCACCGACAGGTGCAGCTCGCCACGGCCCGATACCTTGAACTTGTCAGGAGAATCGGTTTCCTGAACGCGCAGGGCTACGTTGTACAGCAGTTCCTTGTCCAGACGGTCCTTGATGTTCCGGCTGGTGACGAACTTGCCTTCCTTGCCGCAGAACGGCGAGTCGTTGACCTGGAAGGTCATGGACACGGTTGGCTCGTCAACGGTCAGTGGCTTCATCGCTTCGACGGCGGTTGGGTCGCACAGGGTGTCGGAGATGAACAGCTCGTCGAAACCGCTGATGCAGACGATGTCGCCAGCCTGGGCTTCTTCAACGTCGACGCGGTGCAGACCGTGGTGGCCCATCAGCTTGAGGATACGGCCGTTACGCTTCTTGCCATTGGTGTCGATGGCGACAACCGGGGTGTTCGGCTTGACGCGACCACGGGCGATGCGGCCAACGCCGATCACACCCAGGAAGCTGTTGTAGTCCAGTGCCGAGATTTGCATCTGGAACGGGCCGTCACGGTCAACCGAAGGCGCAGGTACGTTGTCGATGATCGACTGGTACAGCGGGGTCATGTCTTCGGCCATGTCGGTGTGGTCCAGGCCGGCAATGCCGTTCAGGGCCGAGGCGTAGACGACTTTGAAGTCCAGCTGCTCATCGGTGGCGCCCAGGTTGTCGAACAGATCGAAGATCTGGTCCAGAACCCAGTCAGGACGCGCGCCCGGGCGGTCGACCTTGTTGATGACCACGATTGGCTTGAGGCCAGCTTCGAAGGCCTTCTTGGTCACGAAGCGGGTCTGTGGCATCGGGCCGTCCTGGGCATCGACCAGCAGCAGCACGGAGTCGACCATCGACATCACACGCTCAACCTCGCCACCGAAGTCGGCGTGGCCGGGGGTGTCGACGATGTTGATGTGGTAGCCGTTCCAGTTGATGGCGGTGTTCTTCGCCAGAATGGTGATGCCGCGCTCTTTTTCCTGGTCGTTGGAGTCCATCACGCGCTCGTCGTTGAGCTCGTTACGCTCGAGCGTGCCCGACTGGCGCAGGAGTTTGTCTACCAGGGTGGTTTTGCCATGGTCAACGTGGGCGATGATGGCGATGTTACGCAGATTTTCGATCACAACTGTATCTCGATCAGAGGATTCGGTTGCCGCCAGTGTAGGCGGCGAATAAGTACGTTTGAGGCTCAGCGGGCCCGCAGGTCGGGAGGGCGATGGCGGATGCTGCCGCCATACAGCCCTGGCGTCTTATGCCGGACGATAAACACGCACATTGGCATGTCCCTCACTGAGCAGGTGGTGTGCGTGCAGACGGCTCATCACACCTTTGTCGCAATACAGCAAGTACTGGCGCGTGGGGTCCAGGTGCTTGAACTTGCTGTTGATGGCATAGAACGGAAGCGCCTGGACTTCGATACCGTCGATCGCCAGAGGCTCGTCCTCCTGGGCGTCGGGGTGGCGGATATCGATGACGATCTGGCCCGGCAATGCCTCGGCCACTTCTTCGATCTCGATGTCCTTGCCCAGCTCATCGATCACATGGTCGATGGAGATGAACTTGGCGCGCTCGATGGCGCGCTCGAGTACCTGCATCTCGAACTGCTTTTCTTCGTGCTCCATGCGGTGACGCTTGGCATGGGTAGTCGGGTTCACCGAAATCACGCCGCAGTATTCGGGCATGTGCTTGGCGAAATCGGCGGTACCGATGGCGTTGGCCTGGTCGATGATGTCCTGCTTGTGGGTCGCCAGCAGAGGGCGCAGCACCAGCTTGTCGGTGGCCGAGTCGATGATCGACAGGTTCGGCAGGGTCTGGCTGGATACCTGGGATATGGCTTCGCCAGTCACCAGCGCGTCGATCTCAAGGCGCTCGGCCATTCGCGCCGCGGCACGGAGCATCATGCGCTTGAGGGTGACGCCCATGTAGCTGTTGTCGACCTTGTTGAGGATCTCGCCGACCACTTCCTCGAAGGGTACGCTGATGAACAGCACGCGCTGGCTGCTGCCGTACTTCTTCCAAAGGAAGTGTGCCACTTCCATCACGCCCAGTTCGTGGGCACGTCCGCCGAGGTTGAAGAAGCAGAAGTGCGTCATCAGGCCGCGACGCATCATCTGGTAGGCGGCCACGGTAGAGTCGAACCCGCCGGACATCAGGACCAGGGTCTGCTCCAGGGCGCCCAGCGGGTAGCCGCCAATCCCTTGGTGCTGGTTGTGGATCACGAACAGGCGCTGGTTGCGGATTTCGATGCGTACCAGCACTTCCGGGTTCTTCAACGTGATGCCGGCCGCACCGCACTGCTGGCGCAGCTGGCTGCCCACGTAGCGGTCGACGTCCATCGACGTGAAGTCGTGGTGCCCACCGCGCTTGCAACGCACCGCAAAGTGCTTGCCGGCCAGCAGGTGGCCGAAGTGCTGCTTGCACTTGGCGACGATGTCGTCGAAGTCGCCCAGGGGGTACTCCTCGACCTGCAGGAAGTGGGTAATACCCGGTGTACAGGTCAGGCGCTCGACGATCTCGCGCTGAACCTTCTCGTCCTCGATGCGGGTGATTACCTCGAGGTTGTCCCAGACACCATCGACCACGAGCTCAGGATCCAGATCCTTGAGCACGTTGCGGATGTTCTTGGCGAGCTGACGGATGAAGCGCTTGCGCACCGGCCGGCTCTTGATGGTGATCTCTGGGAAGACTTTGACGATAAGTTTCATTGGTTTACAGCGCGCGCAGGGCCTGCCGAAAATGAGGGGCGCGAATTATATCGGAAATTGCTCAGGATTTGACCAACTTTTGAGCAGAAGCTTGCAGAAAAATGCAGGAAGCCAACTTCAGACACCGCGCGTCGGGGCTTGAAGGCGGTATCCGCGATCTTGGACAGACGGCCCATTGCATCCAGTCGGCCTCATACGTCGAGTACGATCCCATTCAACGCCATTCGACCCAATGCACCTTATTGGTGCGACAATTAAAAAAATCGCATCGTAAGGGTGCACATTTCTCCCTGCAGCCCCAGCCAGATGCCCACAAACGCCCCCTTCTGTCCCGGCCTCGCCATTTTCGGGCACTGGCATGCAATTTGCTCCCTTGTGAGGCAGGTAAGCTTGGCCGACTATCCGCGCCCGGCAACACCCTTTTTCCAGGGCGGCGGCCAACCGTGCCCTAGACCATCCGGAGGACAACATGTCGAAGTCGGTTCAGCTCATCAAAGATCATGACGTCAAGTGGATTGATCTGCGTTTCACGGACACCAAAGGTACTCAGCACCACGTGACCATGCCGGCGCGTGATGCGTTGGACGAAGACTTCTTCGAAGTCGGCAAGATGTTCGACGGCTCCTCCATCGCTGGCTGGAAAGGCATCGAAGCCTCCGACATGATCCTGATGCCGGTAGACGAGACTGCCGTTCTGGACCCGTTCACCGAAGAGCCGACGCTGATCATCACCTGTGACATCGTCGACCCGTCGAGCATGCAGGGCTACGACCGTGACCCACGTGCGATCGCCAAGCGCGCCGAGGAATACCTCAAGAGCACTGGCATCGGTGACACCGTGTTCGCCGGCCCGGAGCCTGAGTTCTTCATCTTCGACGAAGTGAAGTTCCAGTCGGACATCTCCGGCTCGATGTTCAAGATCTTCTCCGAGCAAGGCTCGTGGATGACCGGTGCCGATATCGAAGGCGGCAACAAAGGCCACCGCCCAGGCGTCAAAGGTGGCTACTTCCCAGTACCGCCATTCGACCACGACCACGAAATCCGTACTGCCATGTGCAACGCACTGGAAGAGATGGGCCAGCTGGTCGAAGTGCACCACCATGAAGTGGCCACTGCCGGCCAGAACGAAATCGGCGTCAAGTTCAACACCCTGGTGAAGAAGGCCGACGAAGTCCAGGCCCTCAAGTACGTCGTGCACAACGTTGCCGACGCCTACGGCCGCACCGCTACCTTCATGCCGAAGCCGCTGTACGGCGACAACGGCTCGGGTATGCACGTGCACATGTCGATCTGGAAAGACGGCAAGAACACCTTCGCAGGTGAAGGCTATGCCGGCCTGTCCGACACCGCCCTGTACTTCATCGGCGGCATCATCAAGCACGGCAAGGCCCTGAACGGCTTCACCAACCCGTCGACCAACTCGTACAAGCGTCTGGTCCCAGGTTTCGAGGCACCCGTGATGCTGGCCTACTCGGCACGCAACCGTTCGGCTTCGATCCGTATCCCTTATGTCGGCAGCCCGAAAGCCCGCCGTATCGAGGCGCGCTTCCCAGACCCATCGGCTAACCCGTACCTGGCCTTCGCGGCCTTGCTGATGGCTGGCCTGGACGGCATCCAGAACAAGATCCACCCAGGCGATGCAGCCGACAAAAACCTGTATGACCTGCCGCCTGAAGAGGCCAAGGACATCCCACAGGTGTGCGGCAGCCTGAAGGAAGCCCTGGAAGAGCTGGACAAGGGCCGTGCGTTCCTGACCAAGGGCGGCGTGTTCTCCGATGATTTCATCGACGCGTTCATCGAGCTCAAGAGCGAAGAAGAAATCAAGGTCCGTACCTTCGTCCATCCGCTGGAATACGAGCTGTACTACAGCTGCTGATCTGATCGGCGCCTGGCGCCGATGACTGGATCGAAACGGCCTCCCTTGGGAGGCCGTTTGCGTTTTGGACTTCAGGCATTTCGGAAGTTACCTACCTCGGTGCGTTGCCCATCCCTCTCAGAATCAGACCTCCACCCCTAGGAGGCACCCTGTATGCGCAATCGACTGCTTTGTCTGTTTACAGCGTTCAGCTTGACTGGCTGCACTGCTGCTGCACCGCAACACCCTGCTCTTGAGCCGTTGTTAGCTACCATTGAGCAGCGCCTGGCCATTGCGCAGGCCGTTGCCTTGCACAAGTGGGACAAAGGGCAACCCGTGCAAGCCACTGAACGCGAGCAAGAGGTCCTGATGCGCGTGCAGGTGGCTGCACCTGTGTTTGGCCTGGCCCCGCACGATACCGAAGCCTTTTTTGCCGACCAGATGGAAGCCAACAAGCTTGTGCAGTACACCCTGCTGCACCAATGGCGCTTGGCAGGACAAGCGCCGCACCACCTGCGGGAGGACCTGCAAACGGTCATTCGCCCGCAGCTGGACAGGCTCGAAAGTCAATTGCTTGAACAGCTTGCGGCATTCAGGCGTCAGGACGGGCGGGCCTGTGCGCAGCGCGTGGCTAGCGCTATTGCAAGCCGGCCAAATGCACCGCTGATGAAGCAGGGCATGATCAGGGCAACTGGCCAGCTTTGCGATCCCTCGTAAAAGCCCTATGCTCCAAAATGGTGCAGCAATTTCCTGGTTGCACCGTTATTTATTCCAAAATGAAGCACCTGAAACGTTAATGCAGCGTCTTCTGGTGCGAATCTGGGCGAAAAGTTACAGGATCCTGTCGAATCTGCCTCTTTTCGGCGCCTTGGTTTGTTTCTTGCATTTCCAGACCAACAGCAACCACTGGATGTGTCGCGCACAGCGCGGCTCCTTTGCCAGCAAGCACCGAAAGAGGTCGACGCCGCACCATGACCATCAGTGATGCACAACACCGTCTGCTTCTGGACAACCTGACCACGGCCACGCTGCTGCTCAACGCCGAGCTGCGGCTGGAATACATGAACCCGGCCGCCGAAATGCTGCTGGCCGTCAGTGGCCAGCGCAGCCACGGGCAGTTCATCAGCGAGCTGTTCACCGAGTCCACCGAAGCGTTGAGCTCGCTGCGCCAGGCCGTGGAGCAGGCACACCCCTTTACCAAGCGTGAAGCCCAGTTGACCTCGCTGACGGGGCAGACCATCACGGTGGACTATGCCGTTACACCGATCCTGCACCTGAGCCAGACCCTGCTGCTGCTGGAGGTCCACCCACGCGATCGCCTCCTGCGCATCACCAAGGAAGAAGCCCAGCTAAGCAAGCAGGAGACCACCAAGATGCTGGTGCGCGGCTTGGCCCATGAGATCAAGAACCCCTTGGGCGGCATCCGCGGTGCAGCACAATTGCTGGCGCGTCAGTTACCCGAAGAGAGCTTGCGCGATTACACCAACGTGATCATCGAAGAAGCTGACCGCCTGCGTAACCTGGTCGATCGCATGCTGGGCTCGAACAAGCTGCCATCGCTGGCCATGACCAACATCCACGAGGTGCTGGAGCGGGTATGCAGCCTGGTGGAGGCCGAGAGCCAGGGCTGCATCACCCTGGCGCGTGACTATGACCCTAGCCTTCCGGACGTGCTGATCGACCGCGAACAGATGATCCAGGCTGTGCTCAACATCGTGCGCAACGCCATGCAGGCCATCAGCTCGCAAAATGAGCTGCGCCTGGGCCGCATCACCTTGCGCAGCCGGGCACTGCGCCAGTTCACCATCGGTCACGTGCGCCATCGCCTGGTGGCGCGCGTCGAGATCATCGACAACGGCCCCGGCATCCCTGCCGAGCTGCAGGACACCCTTTTCTATCCCATGGTCAGTGGTCGCCCGGACGGTACCGGCCTGGGCCTGGCCATTACCCAAAACATCATCAGTCAGCACCAGGGGCTGATCGAGTGTGAAAGCCACGCAGGTCACACCGCCTTCTCTATCTATCTGCCCCTGGAACAAGGAGCCACCGCCTCATGAGCCGAAGTGAAACCGTATGGATCGTCGACGATGATCGCTCCATTCGCTGGGTCCTTGAAAAAGCCCTGCAACAGGAAGGGATGACCACCCAGAGCTTCGACAGTGCCGAGGGCGTCATGGGCCGACTGGCCCGTCAGCAGCCTGACGTGATCATTTCCGACATCCGCATGCCTGGCTCCAGTGGTCTGGAGCTGTTGGCGCAGATACGCGACCAGCACCCGCGCCTGCCGGTCATCATCATGACCGCGCACTCGGACCTGGACAGCGCCGTGGCGTCGTACCAGGGCGGTGCTTTCGAGTACTTGCCCAAACCTTTCGATGTGGATGAAGCGGTTGCCCTGGTCAAGCGTGCCAACCAGCACGCCCAGGAGCAGCAAGGGTTGGAAGTGCCACAAAACCTGGCGCGCACCCCTGAAATCATCGGTGAAGCGCCGGCGATGCAAGAGGTGTTCCGCGCCATCGGCCGTCTGAGCCATTCCAACATCACCGTGCTGATCAATGGCGAGTCCGGTACGGGCAAGGAATTGGTCGCCCACGCGCTGCATCGGCACAGCCCGCGCGCAGCCGCCCCCTTCATCGCCCTGAACATGGCGGCGATCCCCAAGGACCTGATGGAGTCGGAGCTGTTTGGCCATGAAAAAGGCGCTTTCACCGGCGCGGCCAACCTGCGTCGAGGGCGCTTCGAACAAGCGGACGGCGGCACGCTGTTTCTCGATGAGATCGGCGACATGCCGGCCGATACCCAGACGCGCCTGCTGCGTGTGTTGGCCGACGGCGAGTTCTATCGCGTAGGCGGCCACATTCCGGTCAAGGTCGACGTGCGCATCATTGCTGCTACCCATCAGAACCTGGAAGCGCTGGTGCAGGCCGGAAAGTTCCGCGAGGACTTGTTCCATCGCCTGAACGTCATCCGCATTCATATCCCTCGGTTGGCGGACCGCCGTGAAGACATTCCCGCCCTTGCCCGCCACTTCCTGGCCCGGGCGGCCCAGGAGCTATCGGTAGAACCCAAGGTACTCAAGCCAGAGACCGAGGAGTTCATCCGCAACCTGCCATGGCCGGGCAACGTGCGCCAGATGGAAAACACCTGCCGCTGGATCACGGTAATGGCTTCGAGCCGTGAGGTATTGATCGGCGACCTGCCACCTGAGTTGTTGAATCTGCCACAGGATGCCGCACCGGTTACCAACTGGGAGCAAGCACTGCGCCAGTGGGCGGACCAGGCACTGGCGCGCGGGCAGACCAGCCTGCTTGACAGCGCCGTTCCGAGTTTCGAGCGCATCATGATCGAGACGGCCCTCAAGCACACCGCCGGGCGGCGCCGAGATGCGGCACTGTTGCTGGGATGGGGTCGCAATACCTTGACGCGCAAGATCAAGGAACTAGGCATGAACGTAGCCGGTGGTGACGAAGAGGAAGGTGAAGACCACCAGGCGTAGACGACTGCAGAACACCTGAAAAGGGCCGCTTCGCGGCCCTTTTTCATTTAGGCGCATGGTTGCACCGTTTCTGTGCCAGACGCACCGCCCGAAGGCACAAATGGCCGCAAACACTGGCCGTTTTCCCCTTTTCACCCTGTTATAGCGGGGCTCAGAAGTTGGCACGGCACCTGCAACAGGACAGATAACATCCGTTTCGGGGGCCCTGGTACAGGCAGGCCAGGTGACCCCTCTTTTATTCGCTCACGCACACGTTTCGGGGACCTTGGTACAGGCAGGCCGGGAATCCCCTCTTTTATTCGCGCAGGTCCACCTGCACCCGCCAGCGTCCAGACACTTCTTCACTGGACCAGTGGCCCTGCAGCGTACGCGCAGCCACCACCGTCAACAGCAGGCCCTCCTGGCTGTCCTGCACCCGCCAGCTGACCGGCTTGCCACGCACGGTCAACTGCCCTCGCTGGGAGCGGCCCTTGGCCTGAAACAGCAACGCCACGGTACCTTCCACGTTCTCCCCATGCAGCTTGGGTTCTGCGTTGAACCACAACACCAACCCATCTTGCGCCACGCTCACCTGCTGCAGCTCGCGCTCCACGGGCGCGGTCAGACGGCCAATCATCAAACCGATCATCACGCCCACGATTGCCAGTGAAAGCATCACCCGGGGGAAGGCTTTCGATCGCACGTCCGGTTCAGGGGTAGAATGCTCACCATCTTCATGCTTGGAGCCGTGCATGTTTCACGTCATCCTTTTTCAACCCGAAATTCCACCCAATACGGGCAACATCATTCGCCTGTGCGCCAACAGCGGGTGCGCGCTGCACTTGATCGAGCCCATCAGCTTCGAACTGGACGACAAGCGCTTGCGCCGCGCAGGCCTCGATTACCACGAGTATGCCACGCTCAAGCGCCACCCGAGCTTGGCGCACTGCCTGGAAAGCCTGGGCCAGCCAAGGCTCTTCGCCTTCACGACCAAGGGTTCGCACCCTTTCCATGAAGTGGCCTACCAGCCTGGCGACGCATTTCTGTTTGGCCCCGAAAGCCGCGGCCTGCCGACGGATGTACTGGACAGCCTGCCCGCCGAACAACGACTGCGACTGCCCATGCGCCCCGGGTGCCGGAGCCTGAACCTGTCCAACACGGTAGCTGTGACGGTGTACGAAGCCTGGCGTCAGAACGGGTTTGCCGGTAGCTGACTTAGCGTCAGGCAGCCGCGCAATGCTCTACGGGGCCTGCCGGCGTGGGGCTGTACGCCAGACAAACAAAAAGCGCCACTGAGGGCGCTTTTGGTGAAGCGGGCGATCACTGCACGGTGGGTGCTTCGCCGGCTTCCTGCATACGCTGCATTTCTTGCGCATACAGCGCGTCGAAATTGACCGGCGACAGCATCAGGGCCGGGAAAGAACCACGGGTCACCAGGCTGTCCAGGGTTTCGCGAGCATACGGGAACAGGATGTTCGGGCAGAACGCACCCAGGGTGTGGCTCATCGACTCGGCATCCAGGTTCTTGATCAGGAAGATACCCGCCTGTTGCACTTCGGCGATGAAGGCGACTTCGTCACCGTTCTTGACCGTCACCGACAGGGTCAGCACCACTTCGTGGAAGTCACCTTCCAGGGCCTTCTGCTTGGTGTTCAGGTCCAGCCCGACGCTCGGCTCCCAGGTCTGACGGAAGATCTGCGGGCTTTTCGGGGCTTCGAACGACAAGTCACGCACATAGATGCGCTGCATCGAGAACTGAGGGCTGTTGTCTTCTGCAGCAGCGCCGGTGGTCTGTTGGTCAGTCATGGCAGATCCTTATCCTAATGTTTGGGAATGCAGTGCAAAAATCAGTCGGCCAGCAGTGCGTCGAGCTTACCGGCGCCCTCCAGGGCATGCAGTTCATCGCAGCCACCGACGTGGGTGCTGCCGATCCAGATCTGCGGCACGGAGGTGCGGCCGGCCTTCTGGGTCATCTCAGCGCGAACCTGCGGCTTGCCATCGACCTTGATTTCCTGGAATGCCACACCCTTGCTTTGGAGCAGGTACTTGGCACGCATGCAGTAGGGGCAGTAGTCGCTGGAATAGACGATGACAGGCTTCATATCACTTCACCAAAGGCAGGTTGTCGGCTTTCCAGCTGGAAACGCCACCGCTGAGCTTGGCAGCGTTGTAACCAGCCTTGAGCAGGTCGCGGCACACGGTGCCGGCATGTTGACCCATCGCGTCCACCACGATCAGGGTCTTGTCCTTGTGCTTTTCGAGCTCGGTCATGCGGGTGGCCAGCTTGTCCTGGGGGATGCTGAGCGCACCGACGATGTGACCGGCAGCATATTCCTTGGCCGGGCGGATATCGATCACCAGCCCTTTGTCGGCGTTGACCAGGGCGGTGAGTTGCCCATTGCTCAGGCTCTGCCCGCCACGGCGGATTTCGTTGACCAGCAAGGCCGCCAGCAGAACGACGAAGATCGCCACCAGGAGGTAGTGGTTTGTCGCGAATTGAATCAGGTTAGCAACCATCTGGGGTGTTCCACGCGATTGAAAATGCCGGCCAGTATACACACCAGCCCGGTGCCACCAAAGCCTGACCGGAGCGCCGATCAAGCGCCGTTACACATTGCCGCATGGGTGCACCGGTCGGGTTCGAGGACGATTATTCGCCCATACCCGGCGCATTTGCCCTAAAATGCGTGTCTTTATCATCTTTGAACAACCGTGAGTTTGATTGATGACGAGCACGCCCAAACCCCTGGTCCTGATCATCCTGGACGGCTTCGGTTACAGCGAAAGCCCTGAATACAATGCCATCCACGCCGCCAATACGCCGGTGTACGACCGCTTGCAGGCTACCCAGCCGCACGGCCTGATTTCCGGTTCGGGCATGGATGTCGGCCTGCCGGATGGCCAGATGGGCAACTCCGAGGTCGGCCACATGAACCTGGGCGCCGGGCGCGTCGTTTACCAGGACTTCACCCGCGTCACCAAGGCCATTCGTGACGGCGAGTTCTTCACCAACCCGGTGCTCACGGGTGCGGTCGATGCGGCGGCGGGCGCTGGCAAGGCCGTGCACATTCTCGGCCTGCTGTCCGACGGTGGCGTTCACAGCCACCAGGACCACCTCGTTGCCATGGCCGAGCTGGCTGCGCAGCGTGGTGCCGAAAAAATCTACCTGCACGCCTTCCTCGATGGCCGCGACACCCCGCCGCGCAGCGCCCAATCCTCCATCGAGCTGCTTGACGCCACCTTCGCCCGGCTGGGCAAAGGCCGCATCGCCAGCCTCATCGGCCGCTACTTCGCCATGGACCGCGACAACCGCTGGGACCGGGTGAGCGCCGCTTACAACCTGATCGTCGACAGTGACGCGCAATACACTGCCGATACTGCCCTGGCCGGCCTTGAAGCAGCCTACGCCCGCGATGAGAGCGATGAGTTCGTCAAGGCCACGCGCATCGGCGAGCCCGTCAAGGTCGAAGATGGCGATGCGGTGATCTTCATGAACTTCCGCGCCGACCGCGCCCGCGAGTTGTCGCGCGTGTTCGTCGAGCCTGACTTCAACGAGTTCCCGCGCGCGCGCCTGCCGAAAGTGGCGGCGTACATCGGCCTGACCCAATACTCGGCCAAGATCCCGGCGCCGGCCGCCTTCGCGCCGGCCAGCCTGCACAACGTACTGGGCGAATACCTGGCGAACAACGGCAAGACCCAACTGCGCATCGCCGAGACCGAAAAGTACGCGCATGTCACCTTCTTCTTCTCGGGCGGGCGCGAAGAGCCATTCGAAGGCGAAGAGCGCATCCTCATCCCATCGCCCAAGGTCGCCACCTATGACCTGCAGCCGGAAATGAGCGCGCCCGAGGTCACCGACCGTATCGTCGAAGCCATCGAGCAGCAGCGCCACGACGTGATCGTGGTGAACTACGCGAACGGTGACATGGTTGGCCATACCGGTGTGTTCGATGCGGCAGTCAAGGCCGTCGAGGCCCTGGATGGTTGCATGGGCCGCATCGTCGCGGCGCTTGAAAAGGTTGGCGGCGAAGCGCTCATCACGGCCGACCATGGCAACGTCGAGCAAATGGAAGACGAATCCACCGGCCAGGCGCACACCGCGCACACCACCGAGCCAGTACCGTTCATCTATGTAGGCAAGCGCAACCTCAAGGTCCGCGAAGGCGGCGTGCTGGCAGACGTGGCACCGACCATGCTCAAGCTGCTGGGGCTGGAGAAGCCTGCCGAGATGACAGGCACTTCCATCCTGATCGACGCCTGACGGTCATGCCACACGCCACACGAAGCACGTGCCGGTTCACGGCCCCTTCCTGTGGCGTGTAGCGTGCAGCCTGCCGCTCATTCATACTAGGCCAGTCTCCATCCCCGGTATGCCAAACCCATGCTTCGCGCCCTGATCCTTCTCGCCTTGTCTTGCCTGCTTACCCCGGCGTTCGCCGATGAGCGCGCACAGACCCAGCAGCAACTGGACGCCACCCGCCAGGACATCGCCGAACTCAAGAAAACCTTGGGCAAGCTCCAGGAAGAAAAGGCAGGTGTGCAGAAAGACCTAAAGGCCACCGAAACCGACATCGGCAACCTGGAAAAGCAGGTGGAGGCCCTGCAGCAGCAACTAAAAAAGACCGAAGGCGAGCTGGAGCGCCTTGATACCGAGAAAAAAAAACTCCAGAGCGCCCGCGTTGAACAACAGCGGCTGATCGCCATTCAGGCCCGTTCGGCCTATCAGAACGGCCGTGAGGAATACCTCAAGCTGCTGCTCAACCAGCAGAACCCCGAAAAATTTGCGCGAACGCTCACCTACTACGATTACCTCAGCAAGGCACGCCTGGAGCAACTGCGCGCCTTCAATGACACCTTGCGCCAACTGGCCGGTGTGGAACGCGACATCGGCAGTCAACAAGCGCAATTGCTGGCCCAGCGCGCCGACCTCGACACCCGCCGTCAGGCGCTGGAAGTCGAGCGGGGCAAGCGCCGCGAGGTGCTGGCCAAACTCAACGGCGATGTGAAAGACCGCGACCAGAAGTTGCGCGCCCGCGAGCAGGACCAGGCCGACCTCTCCAAGGTGCTCAAGACCATCGAGGAAACCCTGGCCCGCCAGGCGCGTGAAGCCGAGCAGGCTCGTCGACGCGCACTGCTGGCCCAGCAGGAAGCGGAAAAACGCCGCCAGCAAGAGGCACTCGCCGCCGCAGCCCGGGACAAGGCACCCGAGCCGGTCGAGCCACCTCGCAAGGCCCGCGCGACCCTCGGGCCCATGGTTTCGAGCGACGGTGCCAGTTATGGCGGTGCATTTTCTGCTTCCCGCGGAAAACTTCCATGGCCAGTCAATGGTCGATTGCTGGCACGCTTCGGGGATGCCCGCGGCGGTGATTCACGCGCCAAGTGGGACGGGGTGATGATCAGTGCCAACCCCGGTACCCAGGTGCGGGCTGTCCATGGAGGCCGTGTGGTGTTCGCCGACTGGTTGCGTGGCGCCGGTCTTCTGGTCATTCTCGACCATGGCAATGGTTACCTGAGCCTGTATGGCCATAACCAGAGCCTGCTCAAGAGCGCCGGTGACGTCGTCAAGGCGGGCGAAGCCATTTCGACAGTCGGCGACAGTGGTGGCCAGGAGGCTGCCGGTCTGTATTTCGCCATCCGCCAGCAGGGCCGGCCTTCCGACCCCTCTCAGTGGTGCCGCGGCTAGTCAAACTTATGTGGCGCAGCGTGTGCTGTGCCCATGCTCCGAAGGGAGCGTCTACAGGATCAGGAGTTCGTTCGACATGCTGCACTCGCCCCGTCTTACCCAGCTGGCCCTGTCCATCGCCCTGGCGGTCGGCGCACCCCTGGCCGTTGCCGCAGAGCCGACCAAGGCGGCAGCCGTGCCGGCCACAGAGGTAACGGCCAAGGCGCCGCTGCCGCTTGAAGAGCTGCGCACTTTCGCTGAAGTCATGGACCGCATCAAGGCGGCCTATGTCGAGCCTGTCGATGACAAGACCCTGCTGGAAAACGCCATCAAGGGCATGCTCAGCAACCTTGATCCCCACTCGGCCTACCTGGGCCCTGAAGATTTCCAGGAGCTTCAGGAAAGTACCAGTGGTGAATTTGGCGGCCTGGGCATAGAAGTCGGCCAGGAAGACGGCTTCATCAAGGTCGTCTCGCCCATCGATGACACGCCGGCGTCCAAGGCTGGTGTCCAGGCGGGGGACCTGATCGTCAAGATCAACGGCGCACCGACACGTGGCCAGACCATGACCGAAGCCGTGGACAAGATGCGCGGCAAGGTGGGCGACAAGATCACCCTGACGCTGGTGCGCGACGGGGGTACGCCGTTCGATGTGACGCTGGCCCGTGCAGTCATTCAGGTCAAGAGCGTCAAGAGCCAGCTGCTTGAGAACGACTACGGCTACATCCGCATCACCCAGTTCCAGGTCAAGACCGGCGACGAAGTGGGCAAGGCCTTGGCCAAGCTGCGCAAGGACAACGGCAAGAAGCTGCGTGGCGTGATCCTGGACCTGCGCAACAACCCGGGGGGCGTGTTGCAGTCGGCGGTGGAAGTGGCTGACCATTTCCTGACCAAGGGCTTGATCGTGTACACCAAAGGGCGGATCGCCAATTCCGAGCTGCGCTTCTCGGCTGACCCCGCCGATGCCAGCGAAGGTGTGCCACTGGTGGTGTTGATCAACGGCGGCAGTGCCTCGGCCTCGGAAATCGTTGCGGGCGCCTTGCAGGACCAGAAGCGCGGCGTGCTGATGGGCACCGACAGTTTTGGCAAGGGCTCGGTCCAGACAGTGCTGCCACTGGCCAACGACCGTGCGCTGAAACTGACCACTGCCCTGTACTTCACCCCCAACGGTCGCTCCATCCAGGCCCAGGGTATCGTGCCGGACATCGAGGTCCGCCAGGCCAAGCTTACGGCCGAAGCGGACAACGACAACTTCAAGGAAGCCGACCTGCAAGGGCACCTGGGTAACGGCAATGGTGGCGCCGACCGCCCCACAGGCAGCAGCAAGCGCAAGGAGCGGCCTCAGGACAACGACTTCCAGCTGAGCCAGGCCCTGAGTCTGCTCAAGGGCCTGAACATCACCAAAGGCAGCTGAGCCACCCATGCGTTATTTGCTGTATCTGCTGATCGGGCTGGTGGCGGGCGTGGCGCACGCAGCGCCCACCGGCCAGGCGTACATGAGCATCATCATCGATGACCTGGGTCAGAGCCCCGAACGCGACAGCCGAACCCTGGCGCTGCCGGGGCCGGTGACCATGGCCATCATGCCTGACACCCCGCATGCCACCGACTTCGCCCGCCAAGCGCACAAGGCGGGTAAAACCGTCATCCTGCACATGCCCATGGACCCGGCTACCGGGCCCTATGCCTGGCACCCCGGCGTGCCGCTGGCCGAGCTTGCCAGGCGTCTTGATGCAGCCTTGGCCAAGGTGCCTTATGCCGCTGGTGTGAACAACCACATGGGCAGCCGTATGACTGCACAACGCGACGCCATGACCTGGTTGATGGGCGAGCTACAGCGACGCGACCTGTTCTTCGTCGACAGCCGCACTAGCGCCGCGACCGTGGCCGCGGCACAAGCTCAGGCACAGGGTACGGCGAACGTGTCCAGGGATGTGTTTCTGGATGACGAGCGCACGCCAGAGGCAATCACGCGCCAACTGCACCAAGGCATCGCCCTGGCGCGCAAGCAGGGGTCAGCGGTGCTGATTGGCCACCCGTATCCACAAACCCTCGAAGTGCTGGAGCGCGAGCTACCCACCCTCGCGCGACAGGGTGTGAAGCTGATCAACCTGCAACAGATGATTGCTGAACGAAGCAACCTGGCCATGCCCGCCCACGGCAAGCAAGGCCGTTACAGCAATCGTTGAGCGGGCGTCGCGTGCGGGCCTGCGAAGCGAGTCGAGCGCGTGCCTTCATGCCAGCGCAGGCACGTCGGTGACGTCTGAACCCTGCCCCCCGGGCGGCGAACAGAGCACAGGCCATCACAGTCAACAGCGTTACCCGAATGGAATGATGCCCTCGACATCGCCTTTGCGTAGCTGGCCACGGTAGATGGAGAGCACTTCCTGTTTCTTCGCGGCCCGCAACACGGCTTGATGCCCAAGCCTGCGCTGCTCCCACAATTTCAGATGCCCTCGAGAAAATTCTCGATCCGGCGTGTCGACGGCGGGGTAGTGAAAGTGAGCCTCCCAGATAGGCTTGCCTGACGCCCGTTTGATCTCGTAGGTGTCCAAGTAATCGTTTGCTCCCAACGGCACCCTGCGATCGGCTTGACTAATGCTGATCTCACCCAGTCCGTGAAGGAACTTGAGCGCGTTCAAGGTAGGGGTCTTGCAGGTCAGGTAATACGTCTTGAGCAGCTCCTGACGATGGTCTTCGAGCTCGGTGATTGCATGCTCGATTCGCCCTCTCAACGCACTCTCGGCATCCGTTCGGGGCAAAAGCGCCAGATTGCTTTCGAGGTCTTTGACGTGCTGATCGACAATCGTGGTCAATCCCAGGGGCTCATTCTTGGCGAAAAATTTCCTTGCCATCGCAACCGTGGCATCAACGCCATCGATCAGCTTCTGCGCTTGTCGGCGCAGTTCGCTTAGCCTTATGGCAGGGCCAGGCGAATGTTCGGTCGTGCCTAAGGGCTCGATCTCTTGCCACTGGCTATTCTGCCGGCGAAAGGTTCGCAACACCTTCGCATGACTGTCCACTTGCTGCACCACGGGCAGGCCTGCGTCGTCGACGCTCTCGACACCCACAACGTTACGTCCCTGCTGGGTCCTGACCATTCGACGCACACCGCCACGCGGCGCATAGACGGGAGCGCGTGGTGCAGAGGTCTTGGTCTGCTCGACCTCACGAAGATTGGCCTGCATTTCCTCGTTGGCCAACAGCTTCAACCGGCGTAGCTCTTCCAGATACTGCTGGAGCTTATCGAGCCGGATAGCTTCAGGTTTGGCGCCGGCCAGGTATTGCGCCCTGCCAATGGTCTCTTCGTACGCATCGATCACGTCATTGAGCACAGCGACTCGCTCTTCGCCAGACAGGCTACTGCCAGCCAATTCACCATGTGCACTGCCCGCACTCTTGAGTGCCTTTCCAACCAACATTTCGTTGTACTCGTTGATCTGCTTTTCAGAGGCGCCCCGGAGACGATCAACTGACAGTTCGCCGAGGTCTTCAAGCAGTCGAAACTCAAGATCAATGGCGTTCAATTGGCGCTGTTGAATGATTCGGGTCAGTTCAAGATGCTTGTTTTCGCTCTTGCCATCCTCGTCCTGGAACACAATGTCATTGTCGGCTCGGGTGCTCTCAAGTAGAGGATCAAGTTTAGCGGCCAAGGCCAGCATGTCTTTGGCCCACTGCGTCACGCGTTCGAGCGAGGCGGTCAATTGCTTGTAGCGTTGCTGCTCCTGCTCAGTGGTAGGGAGGACTGCGATTTCCTCAAGCTGTGCGTCTATGGACTCCTCATTGATCATATCCGCCAGCAAGTTGTAATACATCTCGCAGGACCTCAACAGGCCACGTCGGATAATACTGCGTTGATACGCTACCGTGGTCGAGACGAGCTGACTGGAAGGTCTTACCGATCCGCCCGACATGAGCAGAGCGTCGTGCTCGCTGTCGTGTTTGATGAGTGCGTCCAGGTCTTTGCACACATACTGGCGCTGCCCCCTTCTGACTTGGCGCAGTAGACTGATCATTTCCAGCTGCTGTGCATCGGGCGTTTCGACTCGCTCGAGTTCCTCAAGTTTTTCGGTGGTCTTATCCACTTCAGAAGCATGTCGGTCATAGGTCTCGGCCAATGTTTCGCGCGCATACGTCAAGCGCGCATCCTCTTCACGCATGCTCTCTTCGCGGCGCATGTTCTCTTCGCGCACAAGCTGAAGACGGCTCTTGGGCATACCGCCGAGCAAGCGTTGGCCCGAGTCGATACGCCACGCTCCCCCCACATACCTCAACCACGGGCCAGGCTGGCCCTGCGCATCAACGATCCGCACACCCTCGGTATCAACCGATACAGCAAAGGTGCCCATCAGCATTTTTGCGTAGCGCTGCCCATCGACCGTGTAAAGACCTGCGGCCTCCCCGCTGGAAGCGGGCGAGTGCTCTTCCAGATCGATCTGCACGCGCAACCCCAAGACCTTGCTGCGCATTTCGGCCGGCAAGGCATTGAACCCTTCCCCACCAGAGAAGGAGAAATCCATGATCGCCTGCGGCTTGGTGACCGGCCCAGGAAGGTAGACTTTGCCTTGCATGGGCATATCGGCATCGGCCAGCAGTGGGAGTGTCGACCCCGGCGCCAACGTTGAAGGGCGTATGGCATCGGGTAACTCTACCGGCTTGGCGGCAGTTTTTGGTCCGAACACATGCCCCAGTGCCATTACCAGGTTGAGCACGATATCCACAATGGCAGCCGAGCGCTCGAACGCCGTACCTTCTCGGATGGCTTTTTCGTCGGCCGCCGCGGCATTGAGCGTTTGGACCATCCAGGCTATGGCGCCGACGGGCCCTGTTACCACCATAGAAGCGACATCGAACAGCAACCAGGCACCTTGAGTGAGAATCGCCCACTGGCTTTCTGCGTTGGAAACCGAGCTGCGCTCGGCCAAATCGACCAGCAAATCGCGGTTGGCTCTGTACAGCTTGAGATCGACAGCATCCAACCAAGGCTTGGCCCAGAACTGAGCAGGCGCTACACGCCCGGGCAAGATCGAGGTATCGATGATCGAATGCCCCAGATGAGGCTCGCTGAAGCCGCCGTGGTCGTAGACCGGACGCACTTCAGGCGTGAGCCAGTCAAGGATGCTGGTCTGCAGCTCAGCATCGTCGCGCACCTGAGCCATCAAAGCGTCCGTACTGGTGAATTCCAGCACGGCCTTCCCGCCGTAGAGGGGCCTGTACAGCACAACGGTCCCTGGGGTTTGATTGACCAAGACATACATGCCATGCACCCGATCGTATTGCTCACTGTCCGGCGCACGTCGCAATGCGAACGGCATCAGTGTGCTGGCCGGTTGCGCTGCGTCCAGCCTACCGCCGCAATAATCGGAAATAGCCTGCAGGCCGATTTCGCTCAACTGTTGCGTCAATTTCGCCAGCAAGGCGCTATTGAGCAATGCGCTTCGCCATTCTCCTGCGAAGCGTTTGACCCGCTCAGGTTGGCGCTGCGCGTCGTCGAGATGGGTGACCACATACGCTGGGTAAGTAGCACCGATGTCTACTCGCCAGACAAGCTGCTTGAGGTAATCAACGGTCAACCAATCCATGATCAGCTGATCTTCACGGTGGCCGATGGCGGTGATGGTCGCTTGCCCGAGCGAACTCAGGTTACCAATGGCAAACTCCGTCAACGTGATAGTGCGCTTTTCCACAACGCCGTCGCCGGCGCCTGTACCTGCCCCGCCAGGAACCCCGTAGGCAGTGCTCAATTCCAGAAGCACATCATCGGGAAAGTAATTGGCATCAACCGGATGGTCCTGCAACAGCTGCTTTCGCAATTGCTGACTGGTGTAGCTGTGAAGATCGAGAATCCCGGACAGTGCCCCTTCCCCGTCCGAGTCGGCCTGGGCCAGGGCAATTTCGAAAAAGGCGCTCTGGCAAGCGAAGCTATCGGCTGCTGCCACCCGAAATACACCTACCGGCGCTTTCTGGAAATCGGACGGGTCGACATAACCTTCGATGAACCATTGCGCAGGATCGCTCAATGCAAAGTAGGCGTTTTCCAACTGCGTGACGTCGGTCAATGGCGCCTTGTACAGGTCGTTCACTTGCCCCAGCATGAGTTCCTGCATCATGGCCGTTTGCTGCGCAAAGGGATCCCCTTCAAGCTCATGCCGATGCCAGGCCATCTCTAGCTCGTCCACAAGGCCGGGATATTCCTGCTGCAGGGCCTGCGCGAACTCATCCAGCGTGTCGAACGCCCAGACCACGCCGGACGGTTTGCACCACAGCACTGTCTCACCCTCATCCCACTGCCCTTGCACGATAAGATCGGGCAGGAATCGGCTAACGGTGGTGTTCTGATAGGGGCGGGTCATCTCCACCATGAACACCGTCGGCCGCTCACTGGGGCTGCCCAAGAGTCCACGCAAACATGCCTGCTGCCGAGCGCTCAAGCCTTGAAGTGACAGGTTGTGCAGCAGCGCCGTCTTCAAGACCAGTTGCAGCCAGCGGTCACGGCTGACCCCCATGCTGCCGACAGCACGCCAGTACTCGACCTGCGCCGCGTTGAAGTAGCCATCCAGTAAAAGCAGCAGGTCTTCGAAGGCAGGTTGCAGAGCGAAGAGATCGATTTGATCGCCCTCTGCTGTCTCGAACGGATCTGGGATGGCGAAGAAATGTTTGCCGTCGAGCAGCAGATACTGGTTGAAATTGGCCACTGGCGCGAAGTCCAGCACCCGGTTGTGCAGCTTTGCCTTGAGGATCTCGTCCACGAGCGGAAGGGTCGATACGCTTTGCCCATCGGGGTTAGCTCTGACCAGGCTCAGCTGGTTGGCATCCTTGAGCGTGGGGCGATGGACGGCGATCAGGGGGTAGTGCTCGATCAGCAGACCCATGATCTGCCGGCTGGCTACTTGCCGTAATGTAGGCCTGCCTGAAAATTGCGCGTTGACCTGGGCTTTGAGGTCGTATGAAGCGGCTCGAGCGGTGGGCATGGTGGGCCTCCTTGAATCGGGAGACCCACCGTAGCCACGCACGTGTGGTCATCGGCCGTACATATTGCTAGGCCAGGACCAAGCGTCAGCTGTATACCCGCCCCAACACTTGCCGATGGCTCTCGAACTGGTCCAGTACATCGCGCACGATCTGTTCAGGCGCAAAGCCCATCAGGTCATACTCCTGGCTACCGTCGTGCAAATACACTTCGGCACGGTAGAAGCGTTGCCGTACCTCGGGCTCACCTTCGACCGGGGCTTCTGTCGGTGCAGCCATGTAGCCGTCGAGGCTGACTTCATAGACGAAGGGGTTACCTTCTTCCATCATCACCCGCAGGCCCATCATGTTGCGCGATTGGCCGACCCGGGTCTCGACGTCGAATCCCTGGGTTTGCAACTGAGCCGCAGCATCCTTCAGCGCAGGGCTGACCTGCTTGTCCATGAAGCGCTGCACCACAGCCTGGGTCGGTTGCAGTTCGAGCTGGGTCAGGCGCTCACTGAAGCCTCGACGGCCACGTGCGGCCAGTTCGGCCCGCTCCTGCTCCATGGTCACGTCCTGTCGCATGGCCTTGTACAAGCCGAACATGAACAGCACCAGCACCACCGAGAACGGCAGGCCTGCCAGTACCACCATGGTCTGCATGGCTTCGAAGTTGCCGGCGAACAACAGGCCGATGGTGACCAGGGTGATGATCACCGACCAGAACACCACCATCCAGTGCGGGGCGTCCTCGTCGACCTTGCCGCCTTTGCACGACAGGTTGGCCATCATGACTGCGCCGGAATCCGCTGGGGTCAGGAACAGGACGAAGCCCACGAACACGGCCACGCCGATCACGATCTTCGCGGCCGGGAAATATTCCAGCAGCTGGTAGATCGACATGGACGGCTGCTCGAGGGCGGTCTTGCCCAGTTCGACGGCGCCATGGTTGATCACCAGGTCCAAGGCTGTGTTGCCGAAGATCGACAGCCACGCCAGGGTGAAGCCCAGCGGGATCAACAGCACACCGCTGACCAGCTGGCGCACGGTACGGCCCTTGGAGATCCGGGCAATGAACATCCCCACGAACGGTCCCCAGGAAATCCACCAGGCCCAATAGAACACTGTCCACAGGCCCAACCAGCGCTCTGACTTGCCCGACTCACCCTCATACACATAAAGGTCGAAGGTTTTCAGCACGATGCCGTTGAGGTAGTCGCCCACGTTCTGCACGAAGCCGTTGAGCAGGTGCAGGGTCTGGCCGCCCAGCAGTACGAAGATCAGCAGCCCGCTGAACAGCGCGATGTTCAGGTTGGACAGGCGGCGGATGCCGTTTTCCACACCCGAGACCGCCGCCACCGTGGCAACGCCAGCCATTACCAGGATCACTACCAGCAGGTTGGTCTTGCTGTGGTCCATGCCGAACAGGTATTCGAGCCCCGATGCGACCTGCATCGAGCCGATCCCGAGGTTGGTGACCAGGCCCAGCAGGGTCACGAACATGCCGAAGATATCCACAGCGTTGCCGGCAGCGCCCTTGACCCAGCGCTCGCCTACCAGTGGATAGAGTGCCGAGCGCAGTGCCAGCGGCTGGTTGTGACGGTAGGCGAAGTACCCCACGGCCAAGCCCACCAGGGCGTAGATCGCCCAGCCGTGCAGGCCCCAGTGCAGGAACGTCAGTTGCAGGCCCTGACGCGCCGCTTCCAGGCTGGCCGGCGTGCCTTCGGGCGGATTGAAATAGTGATCCAGTGGCTCGGATGCGCCGAAGTACAACAGCGAAATACCGATGCCCGACGAGAACAGCATGCCGGCCCAGGCGCCATAGCTGAAGTCAGGCTGATCTTCCTTGCCGCCCAGCTTGAGCTTGCCGTAGTCGGAAAACGCCAGGTAGATGACGAACAGCAAGTAGCCGCAGATCACCAGCATGTAGTACCAGCCGAAACTGCGCGTCAGCCACTGCTGGGCGACGCCCAGTACGCGGCCGGCAGTTTCAGGAACAGCGATAAGCAAGGCAGTCAGAACGAGGATCATCAGCGCCGAGGTGTAGAACACCACGCGGTTGACCCGTACCCTCTCGGCGGGGGGTTTGGTTAGTGAGGCAGAACTCATTGCAAGAAGGCTCCGGGCAGAACGGCAGTGGAGGCTAATCGGTCTTCCTGAGCATTTGGTGGAATACCCCCACTGCATCAGGTGTTATAAAAGCACCCTGGGAATCGCGGTTTCGAACCGATCCGCTGCAACACATACGCCGTTACCACCGCTTCAAACTGCTGCGCACGGTTGCACATGCGCGCATTGGTCACAGGGATATCGCCCGATCCTGAGGCATGTCGCAGGTTTTTCACGCTGCGACGGCGTCTGCGTCCTTTATCGATCGCCCCCTTACAAGCCTTGCCGGCTCTGGGTTTGCGCGATTTCCTAAGGTTTTAATCGATGCCGCTGGCGCCGCCACATGGGCTGTCAATGGCACAAATTGTCGCAGAGCTTATTCTTTATTGATTGAACGTTCAATCAAAACAAAATAGACTGGTCTTCGCCGAGTGAGACGCTTGTCGTCTGCTGGCAGACCTGAGGAGAAAGCAAGATGCCCAAGGTCGGTATGCAACCCATCCGCCGTCAGCAGTTGATCGAAGCCACGCTACAGGCGGTCGATCAGGTCGGTCTGGGGGACGCCAGCATTGCGCTCATTGCCCGTTTGGCCGGCGTGTCGAACGGCATCATCAGTCACTACTTTCGGGACAAGAACGGCCTGATCGCAGCGACGATGGGCTACATCATGAGCATGCTCAACGAAGGCGTGCGAGCGCGCCGCCAGGCGTTGACGGACGATGCGCCGCGCGCCCACCTGAAAGTGATCATCGAGGGCAACTTCGATGCCAGCCAGGTGAATGGCCCGGCGATGAAAACCTGGTTGGCTTTCTGGGCTTCCAGCATGCACCAGCCCGATCTGCACAGATTGCAACGGATCAATGACCACCGTTTGTACTCCAACCTGTGTTGCCAGTTTCGCCGCGTGCTGCCGCTTTACCATGCACGCAAGGCAGCCCGCGGGCTGGCGGCCCTGATCGACGGCCTGTGGCTGCGTGGCGCCTTGTCGGGGGATGCCTTCGACACTGACCAGGCGATACGGATCGCTTACGAATACATGGATCTACAACTGGCCAAGCAGCACACACTGGGCACCGACCCCGCTGCTGAAAAACGGCGCACGGCCTCTGCCAGCACGGCAGGAGCGTGACGCCCGGCCTACTCACACATTGCACTTGCGAGGACACTATGGCCCGTTTCGGAACGCAAAAACTCTACATCGATGGCGGTTATGTCGACGCTGGCACCGATGCCACCTTCGAAGCCATCAACCCGGCTACCGGCGAAGTGCTTGCCCACGTGCAACGCGCCACCGAAGCTGACGTCGAGAAGGCTGTCGAAAGCGCCGAGCGCGGCCAGAAAGTGTGGGCGGCCATGACCGCCATGCAGCGCTCGCGCATCCTGCGCCGCGCCGTGGACATCCTGCGCGAACGCAACGACGAGCTGGCCATGCTGGAAACCCTGGACACCGGCAAGTCCTACTCCGAAACACGCTACGTCGACATCGTCACCGGCGCCGACGTACTGGAATACTACGCAGGCCTGGTCCCTGCCATCGAAGGCGAGCAGATTCCGCTGCGCGAATCGTCCTTCGTCTACACCCGCCGCGAACCGCTGGGCGTGACCGCAGGTATCGGTGCCTGGAACTACCCGATCCAGATCGCCCTGTGGAAATCCGCACCGGCCCTGGCTGCCGGCAACGCGATGATCTTCAAGCCGTCGGAAGTCACTTCGCTGACCACCCTCAAGCTGGCCGAGATCTACACCGAGGCCGGCCTGCCGGACGGCGTGTTCAACGTACTGACCGGCAGCGGCCGCGAAGTCGGCAGCTGGCTGACCGAGCACCCGCGCATCGAGAAGATCTCCTTCACCGGCGGCACCACCACCGGCAAGAAGGTCATGGCCAGCGCCTCGAGCTCCTCGCTCAAGGAAGTGACCATGGAGCTGGGCGGCAAGTCGCCGCTGATCATCTGCGCCGACGCCGACCTGGACAAGGCCGCCGACATCGCCATGATGGCCAACTTCTACAGCTCGGGCCAGGTATGCACCAACGGTACCCGCGTGTTCATCCCAGCCGAGCACAAGGCCGCTTTCGAAGCCAAGATTCTCGAGCGCGTGGCGCGCATCCGTGCCGGCAACCCGGAAGATGAAAACACCAACTTCGGCCCGCTGGTCAGCTTCCAGCACATGGAAAGCGTGCTGGGCTACATCGCCAAGGGCAAGGAAGAAGGTGCCCGCGTACTGTGTGGCGGCGAGCGCCTGACCGAAGGCGACTTCGGCAAGGGTGCCTTCGTGGCCCCGACCGTGTTCACCGATTGCCGCGACGACATGACCATCGTCAAGGAAGAGATTTTCGGCCCGGTCATGAGCATCCTCAGCTACGAGACCGAGGAAGAAGTGATCCGCCGCGCCAACGACACCGAATACGGCCTGGCAGCCGGCGTGTGCACCAATGACCTGAACCGTGCCCACCGCATCATCCACCAGCTTGAAGCGGGCATTTGCTGGATCAACGCCTGGGGCGAGTCCGCAGCCGAAATGCCGGTGGGTGGCTACAAGCAATCGGGCGTTGGTCGCGAGAACGGCATCAGCTCGCTGGCCCAATACACCCGCATCAAGTCGGTACAGGTCGAGCTGGGCGACTACGCGTCGGTCTTCTGACCGCCCGTAGCACGCCAGCCCATGCTGCAGGACAGCGCCGGTCGTTGACCGACCGGCCCTTGCAGCACTCATCCATTTGCGCGTGAGGCCAGCTGCACCCAGGTGCAGCGCCAGACGCGCAACTGCTTCCGGAGGAAGCTTCCCCATGGAATACGATTACATCATCGTTGGTGCCGGCTCTGCCGGTAACACCCTGGCTACTCGCCTTACCGAAGACGCAGGCACCACCGTACTGCTGCTCGAAGCGGGCGGCCCTGACTATCGCTTCGACTTCCGCACCCAGATGCCAGCCGCCCTGGCCTTCCCGCTGCAAGGCCGCCGCTACAACTGGGCCTACGAGACCGACCCGGAGCCGCACATGGACGGCCGCCGCATGGAATGTGGCCGTGGCAAGGGCCTGGGTGGCTCCTCGCTGATCAACGGCATGTGCTACATCCGCGGCAACGCCCTGGACTTCGATGGCTGGGCTGAGCTGCCAGGCCTGGAAGACTGGGCCTACCTGGACTGCCTGCCGTACTTCCGCAAGGCCGAAACCCGCGACATCGGCCCCAACAACTATCACGGTGGCGACGGCCCGTTGAGCGTGGCCACGCCCAAGGCGGGTAACAACCCGCTGTTCAACGCCATGGTCGAAGCTGGCGTACAGGCCGGCTACCCGCGCACCGAAGACCTCAACGGCTACCAGCAAGAAGGCTTCGGCCCGATGGACCGTTCGGTGACCAAGAATGGCCGCCGCTCCAGCACTGCCCGCGGTTACCTGGACCAGGCCAAGAAACGCCCCAACCTGACCATCGTGACTCACGCCCTGAGCGACCGCGTACTGTTCGACGGTAAGCGCGCCATTGGTGTGAGCTACCTGGTGGGCGACAGCGAAGAGCGCGTCGAAGCACGCGCGCGCAAGGAAGTGATCGTCAGCTCCGGCGCCATCGCCACGCCGCAACTGCTGCAGCGCTCCGGTGTAGGCCCGCGCGCCCTGCTCGAAAGCCTGGACATCCCGGTCGTTCACGACCTGCCAGGGGTTGGCGAAAACCTGCAGGATCACCTGGAACTGTACCTTCAGTACGCGTGCACCCAGCCCGTATCGCTGTACCCATCGCTGCTGTGGTGGAACCAGCCGGCCATCGGCGCGGAGTGGCTGTTCAACGGTACCGGTATCGGGGCCAGCAACCAGTTCGAGGCCGGCGGTTTCATTCGCTCGCGCCCTGAATTCAAATGGCCGAACATCCAGTACCACTTCCTGCCGGTTGCCATCAATTACAACGGCTCCAAGGGCGTCAAGGAACATGGCTTCCAGGCGCACATGGGCTCGATGCGCTCGCCTAGCCGCGGCCGCGTGCAGGTCAAGTCCAAGGACCCACGCCAGCACCCGAGCATCCTGTTCAACTACATGGCCACCGAGCAGGACTGGGAAGAATTCCGTGACGGTATTCGCCTGACCCGCGAAATCATGGCCCAGCCGGCGCTGGACCCGTACCGCGGTCGCGAAATCAGCCCAGGCGCGCATGTGCAGACCGATGAAGAGCTGGACAAATTCATCCGGGAGCACGCCGAAACCGCCTACCACCCATCCTGCTCGTGCAAGATGGGTACCGACGACATGGCGGTGGTCGATGGCGAAGGCCGCGTGCATGGCATGCAGGGCCTGCGTGTAGTGGATGCCTCGATCATGCCGATCATCATCACCGGCAACCTCAACGCCACCACCATCATGATTGCCGAGAAAATCTCGGACAAGATCCGTGGTCGCAAGCCGTTGCCGCGCAGCACTGCCAAGTACTACGTGGCCAACGACGCGCCGGTCAAAGGCAAGCCCATGCGCGAAGTGAAGCAGGGCTGATCAGCAAAAGGGGCTGCCTGGCAGCCCCTTTTTTTTCGGATCAGCGAACGACGATTCCGCGCGCTGCCATATAGGCCTTGGCCTCAGGCACCGTGTACTCCCCAAAATGGAAGATGCTGGCAGCCAACACGGCACTGGCATGCCCTTGCAAGATGCCATCGGCCAGGTGCTGAAGGTTACCCACCCCGCCCGAGGCGATCACCGGGATGCTCAACGCATCGCTGATGGCACGGGTCACGCCCAGGTCGAACCCGTTCTTCATGCCATCCTGGTCCATGCTGGTCAGCAGGATCTCGCCCGCGCCCAGGCCTTCCATCTTCTTGGCCCACTCTACCGCGTCCAAACCGGTCGGCTTGCGTCCGCCGTGGGTGAAGATTTCCCAGCGCGGCGTTTCGCCAGGGCCGGATACCTGCTTGGCATCGATGGCCACGACAATGCACTGCGAGCCGAAACGGTCGGCGGCCTCGCCCACGAATTCCGGGTTGAACACGGCGGCAGTATTGATCGACACCTTGTCGGCACCGGCATTGAGCAGGTTGCGGATGTCCTGCACGGTACGCACGCCACCACCGACGGTCAGCGGGATGAAGACCTGGCTGGCCATGCGCTCGACTGTGTGCAGCGTGGTGTCGCGGCCGTCAACGCTGGCCGTGATATCGAGGAACGTGATTTCGTCCGCACCCTGCTCGTTGTAGCGCCGGGCGATTTCAACCGGGTCACCGGCATCGCGGATGTTCTCGAACTTGACGCCCTTGACCACACGGCCGTTGTCCACGTCCAGGCAAGGGATGATGCGTTTAGCTAAAGCCATGAGAGGGCTCCTGGGAAGCAACTGCAAGCTGCAAGCTTGGGGCGGCAAGGGATACGCACCGAACGGGCCCCTTGCCGCAGACACTTAGCGCTGGCCAATGCTCGGGTAGGTGTCACAGAAGGCCTGGGCCTCGGCGACGTCGAGGGTGCCCTCATAGATGGCACGGCCGGTGATGGCGCCAATGATGCCAGGCGCATTGGCCTGTAGCAGTGCCTTGATGTCGCCCAGGTTGTGAATGCCGCCCGAGGCGATTACCGGTATCGACGTGGCTTCTGCCAGGGCCTTGGTGAAGGGCACGTTGCAGCCCTGCATCATGCCGTCCTTGGCGATGTCGGTGTAGACGATCGCCGAGACGCCATCGGCCTCGAAGCGCTTGGCCAGGTCAATGACCTGCACCGTGCTCACCTCAGCCCAGCCGTCGGTGGCGACGAAACCGTCCTTGGCGTCCAGGCCGACGATGACCTTGCCGGGGAAGGCCTTGCAGGCCTCGGCCACGAACTCAGGCTGCTTCACCGCCTTGGTGCCGATGATCACGTAGCTGACGCCAGCCTTGACGTAGTGCTCGATGGTTTCCAGCGAGCGAATGCCGCCACCGATCTGGATCGGCAGGGTCGGGTAGCGCTTGGCGATGGCGGTGACCACTTCACCGTTGACCGGCTGGCCTTCGAAGGCACCGTTGAGGTCGACCAGGTGCAGGCGACGGCAGCCGCCCTCGACCCACTTGGCGGCCATGCTCACCGGGTCATCGGAAAATACCGTGGAATCTTCCATACGGCCCTGGCGCAGACGCACGCAGGCACCGTCCTTCAGATCGATAGCGGGGATAATCAGCATCTTGGGAACCTGTCCGTTCTTGGGGTTTCAGGGCTTCTCGAGCGCCCACAGATCGCTTTCGATGCTCTCGAACCGCTCCTTGAGGTGCAGCTGAACATCGGCGATCGCCCTGTTGTAGTAATGGGGTGCAATGTGATGGGTGAACAGTTCGAGTACCTCGGCGACTTCGAACGACCCCAGCTCCAGCTCGAAACGGTCTTCGAGAAAGCGCTTGAGCGTATCGAGCGCTTCACGCTCCTGCTCGGGGGCCAACGTGAGGATCGGCGCCTTGGTCTTCGAACGGCTCATTTACCAGCGCCCGTCCCAGGCCACGAAGTTCTGCAGCAGCTGCAGGCCATGGGTATGGCTCTTCTCCGGGTGGAACTGGACCGCGAAGCGCGAACCATCAGCCAGCGCCGCGGCGAAATCGACGCCGTAGTGACCGCGCCCGACCACCTGCGTGGGTTTGCCGGCGGCGATGTAGTAGCTGTGCACGAAATAGAAACGCGCCCGGTCGCTGATGTCGTGCCACAGGGGGTGGTCGACGCTCTGGCTGACTTCGTTCCAGCCCATGTGCGGCACCTTCAGGTGCTCGCCCTCTTCTTGCAGGTCTTTGCCGAAGAAGCGCACCTGGCCCGGGAACAGGCCGATGCAGTCGACGCCGTCGTTTTCTTCGCTGTGCTCAAGCAGTGCCTGCATGCCCACGCAGATGCCCAGAAACGGGCGATCCTGGCTCACTTCACGCACCAGGCTGTCAAAGCCCAGGCGGCGAATTTCGGCCATGCAGTCGCGAATGGCGCCAACGCCTGGGAACACCACCCGGTCCGCTTCGCGGATCACCGCTGCATCGCTGGTGACCAGTACCTTGCCGGCGCCGACGTGCTCGAGCGCCTTGGCGACCGAGTGCAGGTTGCCCATGCCATAGTCGATTACCGCTACCGTCTGCATTTACAGGCACCCTTTGGTGGACGGCATCTGCCCGGCCATGCGCTCGTCGAGGGTAACAGCCATGCGCAGTGCGCGGCCGAAGGCCTTGAACACGGTCTCGATCTGGTGATGGGTGTTGTGCCCACGCAGGTTGTCGATGTGCAGGGTGACCAGGGCGTGGTTGACGAAGCCCTGGAAGAATTCCTGGAACAGGTCGACGTCGAAGCCGCCTACGCTGGCACGGGTGTAAGGCACATGCATCTGCAAGCCAGGGCGGCCGGAGAAGTCGATGACCACGCGTGACAGCGCTTCGTCCAGCGGCACGTAGGCGTGGCCATAACGGAAGATGCCTTTCTTGTCGCCGATGGCCTGGGCAAACGCCATGCCCAGGGTGATACCGACGTCCTCGACGGTATGGTGATCGTCGATATGCAGGTCACCCTTGCACTCGATATCCAGATCGATCAGCCCATGGCGAGCGATCTGGTCCAGCATGTGTTCAAGGAACGGCACGCCGATATCGAATCGGGCCTTGCCACTGCCATCGAGGTTGATCGAGCACTTGACCTGGGTTTCCAGGGTATTGCGCTCGACGGAAGCCTTACGTTCGACCATCACCAGCTCCGCAAAATCATTAGGCGAAAGGGCTGCATTATAGGCGCAGATGGCCGCTGCTTGGAACGCGCAAGATAGATGGCAAGCCCAGCAATGACGGGCTCGGATACCGCTACAGGTCTATACAACCGGGAGCGGGGGATCGCTCGTGGGGTGCCTGAAGGGCCGCCATTGAACGCGGCCCTGTTGCACGTGCTGGTAGCATCGACGCCAAGGGGCCAGACGCGACGGCCCCGTGGCAAGGCTTGGATCGGCCCGGATCAGTGGAACAATACGGCGGTCTTCTGCAGGGTCACCCAGACGCCCCAGGCCAACGGCACCACCACCACGGCCCAGGCCAACAGCACCAGCGGCAGGCTGCCAGGCGCAGCCTTCCACTCGAGGGACCGCGCCCCGTCAGCGCCCTTGTCGTGGCTCAACGCACGTTCGGCGGCCAGTTGCGCATCGGACATGAAGTACTTGTCGGCCACCGGGCGGATCAGCATGTTGCAGATGAAGCCCAGCACCAGCAGGCCGGCGAGGATGTACAGGGTCATGTCGTACGCTGCCGCACGTTCAACGCCAGCCGCCAATTGAGATTCGCGCAGGTAGGTGATCAACACAGGCCCCAGCACCCCGGCGGCCGCCCAGGCTGTCAACAGACGCCCGTGGATGGCGCCGACCATCTGTGTGCCGAACAGGTCGGCCAGGTAGGCGGGTACCGTGGAGAAGCCACCGCCATACATCGACAGGATGATGCAGAACGCCGCCACGAACAGCGCCACGTTGCCCAGGTGACCCATGTTCGGGATCAGGCTGTACAGGCCAACGCCCAAGGCGAAGAAGGCGAAGTAGGTATTCTTGCGTCCGATGTAGTCGGAGAACGACGCCCAGAAGAACCGCCCGCCGATGTTGAACAGGCTCAACAAGCCGGTAAAGCCCGCCGCGATGGCGGCAATCTGCGCCAATTGCGCGGCATTGAGCTGGCTGAAGGTGAGTTCATTGCCCAGCAACTTGCCAGCGAACACTTCCTGCAACAGCGGCGAGGCCATGCCGAGAATGCCGATACCGGCCGACACGTTCAGGCACAGCACCAGCCAGACCAGGACGAACTGTGGGGTTTTCCAGGCTACGCTGACGTGCACATGGCGATCGGTGACCATGCCGTTGCCCGCCTTCTTGGCCGGCGCGGTCCAGCCTTCAGGCTTCCAGCCGGTGGGCGGAATGCGATAGGCCAGGGCGCCGGCCGTCATGAACACGAAGTAGATCGCGGCCATGACCACGAAGCTCTGCCACACGCCCACTTCTTGCGCGCTGCCAAAATGACCCATCAGCGCCGTGGCCAACGGTGCACCCACCATGGCACCGCCGCCGAAGCCCATGATGGCCATGCCGGTGGCCATGCCGCGCTTGTCCGGGAACCACTTGATCAGGGTGGACACGGGCGAAATGTACCCCAGGCCCAAGCCAATACCGCCAATCACGCCGGAACCCAACCACATCAGCCACAGCTGATGGGTTTTCACCCCGATGGCGGAGATCAGCATGCCGCCACACCAGCACAGCGCCGAGACCAGCCCGGCCTTGCGCGGGCCGGCGTGTTCCAGCCAGCCGCCCAGCACGGCGGCCGAACAGCCGAGGAAGACGAAGAACAGGGTATAGATCCAGCTGAGCATCGAAATGGGCCAGTCGCACTCGGCGCTGAACAATCGGGCGACGAAGCTCATGTCTGGCGCGCACGCCACTGGCGCCGTGATGCCCAGGGCTTGGGACAACGGCAGCCAGAACACCGAAAAGCCGTAGGCCATGCCGATGCACAGGTGGATGGCCAAAGCAGCCGGAGGCACCAGCCAGCGGTTGAAGCCCGGCCGGGCGATGATGCGTTCCTTGGAGAGGAAGCCTGGCGCACTGGCCAAGGCATCCGCCGTCATGGTGCGGCTCATGGGGATGATCCTTTTTTATAAGTCGTGAAGGCAGGCAAAGCGGCGCAAGGGTAGCAGTATCCGATCACATGAAAGCAATCTGATATCGCCTATTTTAGTTCGGCTGAAACGGTAACGCGCTGTAGCCGATCTTTCTGAACTGCCAAGATCACCGCTGTCGAAAGCCGTAGCATCTACTGAGCACGTGGGAAATGGCCGGTATATCCAGCCGAATCAGCAGGGACGGCCGCTGCGGCGCTATACTCTCGCGCTTGAATTCACATTCCGATAGTTAAGGACTCGCCCATGAAAGCGTTCGGCAAAATCCTGGGCCTAGGGCTTCTCGGGTTGTTGCTGATCATCGTGGCGCTGGGCTTTGCCCTGACCCACCTGTTCGATCCCAACGACTACAAAGACGAGATTCGCCAGCTGGCGCGCGACAAGGCTCACGTGGAGCTGACTCTCAACGGCGACATTGGCTGGAGCCTGTTCCCATGGCTGGGGCTTGAGCTGCATGACGCCAGCATCGCCACCTTGAATGCGCCCAAGGCGCCGTTTGCCGACTTGCAGATGCTGGGCCTGTCGGTGCGGGTGCTGCCGCTGCTGCGCCGCGAGGTGCAGATGAGTGATGTGCGCGTCGAAGGGCTGAACCTGATCCTGACCCGTGACGAACAAGGGCATGGCAACTGGGAGGACATCGGCAAGCCTTTGCCTGCGTCGGCCGAGGGCGAAACCCCTGCACCAGGCAATGCGCAAGGCCCCGAAAACACCGATCAGCGCTCCGGCACTGCCAACGCAGACCGACCGGTCAAGCTCGATATCGACAGCCTGACCGTGAACAACGCACGCGTGCAGTACACCGACGCACGCAGCGGCGTCAGCTACAACGCCGAAAGCATTCAACTCAGCACCGGCGCGGTACACGAAGGCGCCAATATTCCACTCAAGGCCAGCGCATTCATCAGCGCCAGCCAGCCCAATATCAAGGCGCGCACCGAAGTGGCCGGCGAGCTGCGTCTGGACCGTGCGCTCAAGCGCTACAGCTTCGAAGACATGCGCCTGTCGGGCGAAACCTCTGGAGAGCCCACTGGCGGCAAGACCGTAACCTTCGCCGCCCAGGGCCAGTTGCTGCTCGACCAGGCCGCCAACGTGGCGTCATGGAACGGCCTGAAACTGTCGGCCAACCAGCTGCGCGCCCTGGGCGAACTCAACCTGCGCGAGCTGGACAAGACGCCGCAGCTCAGTGGCGGCCTGTCCATTGCCCAGTTCGACTTGCGTACCTTCCTGGACGGTATCGGCCACCCGCTGCCTACCACTCAGGACCCGGCTGCCTTCGGCAAACTCGAGCTGGTCACGCGCCTGCAAGGCACGCCTGCCAGCATCGCCCTGGAAGACCTGTCGGTGAAACTGGACAGCAGCACCTTCACCGGACGCGTGGCGGTTGAAGATTTCGCCAAGCAAGCCCTGCGCCTGCAACTGAAGGGCGACAGCTTCGATGCAGACCGGTACCTGCCGGCCAAGAGCGAAGAGGCCAAGGGCGCCACTGCTGCGCGCAAGGCCCAGGTACAGCAGCAAGAAGCCAGTGCCGTGGCCGGTGCAGGCAGCACACCCCTGCCCGACGCCCCCACCCAGGGCGCCTGGAGCACTGACAAACTGCTGCCGGTGGACCGTCTGCGCGCCCTCGACCTGCAGGCAGACCTGAGCTTCGGTTCGCTGACGCTGGACAAGCTGCCCATCGGCAACGCCCGCCTGACGGCCAATGGCCAGGGTGGGCTACTGACCCTGCAAACCTTGCGCGGTGACCTGTACAACGGCACGTTCGAGGCCAAGGGTACGGTCGACGTGCGCCCCGCCGTGCCACAGCTGGGGGTCAACACCCGCATCCAGCGAGTACCCGTCGAGCATTTCATCAAGACCGACGACAAGGACAAGACGCCGCCGGTCAAGGGTTTGCTGACCCTGTCCAGCGACCTGACCGCCACCGGCAACAGCCAGAAAGCGCTGGTGGACACGCTCAACGGCACGGCCAACTTCACCATCAATGACGGTGTGCTGGTCAACGCCAACCTCGAACAACAGCTGTGCCAGGCCATTGCCACGCTCAACCGCAAGTCGCTCAGCGGCGAGCCGCGCGGCAAGGACACCCCGTTCCAGGCGCTGCATGGCAGCGTGGTGATTCGCAATGGCGTGGCCAGCAACCCTGACCTCAAGGTGCGAATTCCAGGCCTGACCGTCAACGGCCATGGTGACGTGGACCTGCGGGTACTGGGCATGGACTACAACGTGGGTGTTATCGTCGAGGGCGATCAGCGGGCCATGCCCGACCCGGCCTGCCAGGTCAACGAGCGCTACGTGGGCGTGGAAGTGCCGCTGCGCTGCCGTGGCCCGCTGGAGCTGGGCGCCAAGGCCTGCCGTCTGGACAAGGACGGCATGGGCAAGGTCGCCGCCAAACTCGCAGGCAACCGCCTCAAAGACAAGATCGACGAAAAACTCGATGAAAAACTCGGAGACAAAGTGAGCCCGGAACTCAAAGACGCGCTCAAGGGGCTGTTCAAGCGATGACACCCGAGCAGTTTTCCAGCGCTGTGCTGGAGTGGTACGACACGCACGGCCGGCACGATCTGCCCTGGCAACAGGGCATCAACCCGTACCGGGTGTGGGTGTCTGAAATCATGCTGCAACAGACCCAGGTCAGCACCGTGCTGAACTATTTCGACCGCTTCATGCATGCGCTGCCGACCGTGCAAGCGCTGGCCGAGGCGCCCGAGGACGAGGTGCTGCACTTGTGGACGGGCCTGGGCTACTACACCCGCGCCCGCAACCTGCAGAAGGCTGCACGCATCGTGGTCGAGCAGCATGGCGGGGTGTTTCCGCGCAGCGTCGAGCAGCTCACCGAGCTGCCCGGCATCGGCCGCTCCACAGCCGGGGCCATCGCCAGCATCAGCATGGGCATCCGTGCGCCGATCCTGGACGGTAACGTCAAACGAGTCCTGGCGCGCTTCACCGCCCAGGCCGGTTACCCGGGTGAGCCGAAGGTAGCCAACCAGCTGTGGGCCACTGCCGAGCGTTTCACGCCCATGCTTCGTGCCAATCACTACACCCAGGCGATGATGGACCTGGGCGCGACGCTCTGCACCCGCAGCAAGCCCACCTGCCTGCTCTGCCCGGTCCGGCGCGGCTGCGAGGCGCACTTGCACGGCGAAGAAACCCGCTACCCCGAGCCCAAGCCGCGCAGGGCGCTACCCCAGCGGCGCACGCTGATGCCGCTGCTGGCCAACGACGACGGCGCCATCCTGCTGTACCGTCGCCCGTCCAGTGGCCTGTGGGGCGGGCTGTGGAGCTTGCCGGAGCTCGACGACATCGCCCAGCTCGACGACTTGGCCGACCAGCACGGCCTGCGCCTGGGCCGCAGCCGCGCCCTGGACAACCTGACCCACACCTTCAGCCACTTCCAGCTGGCCATCGAGCCTTGGCTGGTGCACGTCGACCCGGTTGGCGAGCACATGGTCGAGGCCGACTGGCTCTGGTATAACCTGGCCACCCCACCGCGCCTGGGCCTGGCCGCCCCGGTGAAGAAGCTGCTCAAACGCGCAGCCGACGAACTGATTGCAGGAGATGCCTGATGACCCGCACCGTGATGTGCCGCAAGTACAACGAAGAACTGCCCGGCCTGGACCGCCCACCCTATCCAGGGGCCAAGGGCCAGGACATCTTCGACCACATCTCGCAGAAGGCCTGGGCCGACTGGCAGAAGCACCAGACCATGCTGATCAACGAAAAGCGCCTGAACATGATGAATGGCGAGGACCGCAAATTCCTCCAGGCCGAGATGGACAAGTTTTTCGCTGGCGAAGAATACGCTCAGGCAGAAGGCTACGTACCGCCCTCGCAATGACCCCGGGGCACGTAAGCGACGGAATTAATTTAATATTTTTTTCAAAAAGTCGTTGACGAGCGGTCTGAAAGTCTATTTAATTCACCTCGTCGCCCAGATAGCTCAGTCGGTAGAGCAGAGGATTGAAAATCCTCGTGTCGGCGGTTCGACTCCGTCTCTGGGCACCACCTTCAGCTTCTGGTGGTTGCAAAGTTACCCGAAGCGACACAAGAAACCCGCCCAGTGCGGGTTTTTTGTTGCCTGTCGAAAAGTGCTGGTGGGTCGCCCTTCGTCGTGGGTAGCCTTCGGTCAGCAGCACTCATCCCGGCCGGGTTGATCAACATCAAAGAGCCAGCGCCCTGTCGTCCTTAGCATTCAAGGTGAAAATTCGAACCACCTTGCAAGGACCTCCATGAGCGACGACGCCCCTCTCCAGACTTCCCCACCCCCCAAGAAGGCTACCCCCACGGCCAAGCCCCGCACTCGCCGCCCCCGCCCGCGCAAACCCGAACCGGCCATCACCGCGATCAGCCAGGCACCGACCGCACTTGAAGTGGCCAGCGCTCCCAAGGGCAGCAGCGAAGACAGCACATCGGCGCGCTTGCCATCCGGCTACCCTTACCCGCAGCGCCTGCGTCGACAAGAGTACGAAAGGGCCAAGCACGCCCTGCAGATCGAGTTGCTCAAGGTGCAAAGCTGGGTGAAAGAAACCGGCCAGCGGGTGGTGATTCTGTTCGAAGGGCGTGACGCTGCAGGCAAGGGAGGGACCATCAAGCGGTTCATGGAGCACCTGAACCCCCGGGGCGCTCGCATCGTTGCGCTGGAAAAGCCGTCGGAACAAGAGAAAGGCCAGTGGTATTTCCAGCGCTATGTGCAGCACCTGCCCACGGCGGGGGAAATGGTGTTCTTCGACCGCTCCTGGTACAACCGCGCGGGCGTCGAGAAGGTGATGGATTTCTGCTCCCCCCTTCAATACCTGGAGTTCATGCGCCAGGCGCCGGACCTTGAGCGGATGCTGTGCAACAGCGGCATACTGCTGTTCAAGTACTGGTTTTCGGTGAACCGCGAGGAACAACTGCGCCGCTTCATCTCGCGCCGGGACGACCCCCTCAAGCACTGGAAACTGTCGCCCATCGACATCAAGTCTCTGGACAAGTGGGACGACTACACCGCCGCCAAGGAAGCCATGTTCTTCCACACCGACACCGCCGACGCGCCGTGGACGGTGATCAAGTCCGATGACAAGAAGCGTGCGCGCATCAACTGCATCCGCCACTTCCTGCATTCGCTGGACTACCCGGACAAGGACTTGAGCGTGGCCTACGCGCCGGACCCACTGCTGGTCGGGCGGGCATCGCGCGGGTTCGAGGAGGACGACGCGATCGCCAGCTGACAGCCGGCGCTGCGTGCATGGCACTTGGGTTTCGCGGGCAACTGCGCTTCAATACGCGCACTTTCAAGCCCCACCCAAGGATTGCCCATGGCCACCTCCAGCAAGCAACAAAAACGCGCCAAGCGCGCCGCCACCAAGGCCAAGCAGAACCGCATGGTGCGCAGCGGCCAGGCCGTGAAGGCCAGCGCAGGCGATAGCGCCAGCGTCGAGCAGGTGTTCGACAAGGCCATGGCGTCGGCCAGTTACGACCCGTTGTTCAAGAAGATGAAGGAAGCCCAGGAAGGCGGCCTGGTGCCGATGATCTCGGTGTTCCTGGTTGATCCGCTGCTGGCTCTGGTGCTCAAGGGCCACAAGGAAGAACACGCGACCGACTATATCGTGATGGTATTCAACGCCTACCGTGCATGGCTCGATGGCGCGGACGAAGACACGACCATGGCGTGGCTGGAAAGCGATGAGTTCCAGGAGGCTTACCTGGCTGCGTCCGAGCTGGTGGCCAAGCAGCAGCAACAGCAGAAGCAGTTTGGTTGATTGGGTGGCTGGGCTGACGGTTTGGAAACAGCCGACCTGCCCCGCTCCTGAAGACTACCGAATACCTGCGTGAGCGGCCTTGCCGGGGCGCTGGACCGGCCGCGATGGCCGGCCCTGCACACGGGCGAATGGAGTGGCAGCCTTACTTGGCCACCGCTGCCCGTCCACCGGCTTCGCGCTTGCGGTGCACCAGCAGCCCCGCAGCCACCACGGCGATGCTCAGCAGTGCCGTCGCGATGATCTCGATGCGGTGGTCCTCACGCAGTGCCATTACCCCCAGCACCGCCACGATGAAGGCGATGGTCGCCCAGGTCAGCCCTGGGAACAGCCACATCTTGAACGCGATCTGCTCACCACTGGCCTCGCGCTTGGCACGCATGCGCAGTTGCGAAACGGCAATCACCAGGTACACCAGCAACGCGATGGCGCCGGAGCTTGCCAGCAGGAACTCGAAGACCTGGGCTGGCGCAAGGAAGTTGGCGAAGACGCACAGGAACGCCGCCGCAGTGGACAGCAGCACCGCCACGTAAGGGGTAGCCGCCTTGGTGGTGCGTTGGGCCATGGCCGGGGCATCGCCACGCTTGCTCAGCGAGAACAGCATGCGCGAGGACGTGTACAGCGCCGAGTTCAGGCAGCTGGTCACGGCGATCAGTACCACGATATCGACGATCAGCTTGGCGTTGGGTACACCGATGCGGCTGAGCACGGTCTGGTAGGAACCGACTTCGGCCAACGCCGGGTCATTCCATGGCACCAGCGCCACGACCAGGAAGATCGACACCAGGTAGAACAGGCAGATACGCCAGATCACCGAGTTGGTGGCACGGCTGATCTGCTTGCCCGGGTCCTTGGACTCGGCAGCGGCGATGGTGACGATCTCGGTGCCCATGAACGAGAACATGGTCGTCAGCATGGCAGCCAGCACGGCGCCGAGGCCGTTTGGCATGAAGCCTTGGGTATCGAACAGGTGGCTGGCACCGCTGACCTGGCTGTTGGGTACCAGGCCGAACATGGCCACACAACCGACCACGATGAACGCGATGATGGCCAGCACCTTGAGCAGGGCGAACCAGAACTCGAACTCACCGTAGTTCTTCACGCTGAACAGGTTGGTCACGGTCAGTGCCAAGGTGATCAGCAGGGAGAACGCCCACAGGTCAACGGCCGGGAACCAGGCATGCAGGATGGCTGCAGCGGCGTTGGCCTCAAGTGGAATCACCAACACCCAGAACCACCAGTACAGCCAGCCGATGGTGAAGCCGGCCCAGCGCCCGATGGCACGGTCGGCGTAGGTGGAGAACGAACCGGTGTCGGGCGAAGCCACCGCCATTTCACCAAGCATGCGCATGACCAGCACCACCAGCGTACCGGCGGCGGCATAAGCCAGCAGTACCGCCGGGCCCGCCGCTGCAATGGCGTGTCCGGAACCGACGAACAGGCCTGCGCCGATGACGCCAGCAATGGACAGCATGGTCACATGCCGTTGTTTAAGCCCCTGAGCGAGGTCATTGGAATTGTTGCCGCTCATAAAACTACCTTTGCAAGGAGTAGATCACATCGGTTGCGCAAGCACGGCTCGCGTCTGGAGCATGCACAGCGGCAACCATTGATTGGACACTGGCAATAACCGCGCCATGTGCTACTCGCACTCGACAAGACCACGCCCGAAGCCAACAACGGCGGGGGCCACGGCAAAAAGGGCCATTGAATGGCCGATTAGCCATCAAAAGCGCTCATTACCGAAATACTCACTTACAAATGCACCAAAGGTGCCCCTCGGTAACACCTGCGCACCATCACAAGGCAAACAGGGCGCAACCCTTCGGTACAACCCTGGACCGCGGCGGGAGTAAAAAAGGCTGCACCGGGCCGCCTCGACAGGCTGTCCGGACAGTCAGGTTTGACGGGCACATGGTCCGAAAGCGCTTCCCTGAGACCGTCAAAACTGGCACCATCGCGCCTTTTTTCATCATGGCTCTGGTGCCGGGTAACCTCCCTTGTGGACATCTGCGCGACGTTGCGCTGCAACGATGCGACAAACTGCCCCACCAATGCCCAGAGTGCCCGGCGACCCTGTTGGCCGTCATAATGCCGCTATGCTAGCTTGGCGCACGCCAGGAAGGCCGCCAACAGCTGGGAACGCACCCGAACACATGAGGACCGCACATGGCTCAGGCCACGCCCGCGCTGGAAATCCGCAACCTGCACAAACGTTATGGCGAGCAGGAAATTCTCAAGGGCATTTCGCTGACCGCACGCGACGGTGACGTGATCTCCATTCTGGGGTCGTCCGGCTCCGGCAAGTCCACCCTGCTGCGCTGCATCAACCTGCTGGAAAACCCGCACCAGGGCGAAATCCTCGTGGCCGGTGAAGCCCTCAAGCTCAAGGCCGCAAAGAACGGCGACCTGATGGCTGCCGACAACCGCCAGATCAACCGACTGCGCAGCGAAATCGGCTTCGTCTTCCAGAACTTCAACCTGTGGCCGCACATGTCGATCCTCGACAACATCATCGAGGCCCCACGCCGCGTACTTGGCCAAAGCAAGGCCGAGGCCGTCGAGGCAGCCGAGGCGCTGCTCAACAAGGTGGGGATCTACGACAAGCGTCACAGCTACCCCGCCCAGCTGTCCGGTGGCCAGCAGCAGCGCGCCGCCATTGCCCGTACCCTGGCCATGAAGCCCAAGGTCATCCTGTTCGACGAGCCCACCTCGGCCCTCGATCCGGAAATGGTCCAGGAAGTGCTTAACGTTATCCGCGCATTGGCCGAAGAAGGCCGTACCATGCTGCTGGTGACGCACGAGATGAACTTTGCCCGCCAGGTGTCCAGTGAAGTGGTCTTTCTGCACCAGGGCCTGGTCGAAGAGCAGGGATCGCCGCAGCAGGTCTTCGAGAACCCGACCTCGGCGCGTTGCAAGCAATTCATGTCCAGCCACCGTTAACGGAGCAATACATGCACACCTACAAGAAGTTTCTCCTGGCAGCCGCTGCCACCCTGGTCATGTCGGCCAATGCCATGGCCGCGGAAAAACTGCGCATGGGTATCGAAGCCGCCTACCCACCGTTCAACAACAAGGACGCCAGCGGTAATGTCGTCGGTTTCGACAAGGACATTGGTGATGCCTTGTGCGCCAAGATGAAGGTCGAGTGCTCGGTCGTCACCTCCGACTGGGACGGCATCATTCCGGCCCTGAACGCCAAGAAGTTCGACTTCCTGGTCTCGTCGCTGTCGATCACCGACGAGCGCAAGCAGGCGGTGGACTTCACCGACCCGTACTACTCCAACAAGCTGCAGTTCATCGCACCGAAGAACGTCGACTTCAAGACTGACAAGGACTCGCTCAAGGGCAAGGTCATCGGCACCCAGCGCGCCACCCTGGCCGGCACCTACCTGGAAGACAACTACAGCGGTGTGGACATCAAGCTGTACGACACCCAGGAAAACGCCTACCTGGACCTGGTCTCCGGCCGTATCGACGGCATCCTGGCTGACAAGTACGTGCAGTACGAGTGGCTCAAGAGCAAGGACGGCATGAACTACGAGTTCAAGGGCGAGCCAGTGATGGACAGCGACAAGATCGGTATCGCCGTGCGCAAGGGTGACACCAAGCTGCGCGACGACCTGAACAAAGCCCTGGCCGAAATCAAGGCCGACGGTACGTACAAGAAGATCAACGACAAGTACTTCCCGTTCAGCATCGAATGATCCGCCCCGATTGGCGCGCCCCGGTGGCGCGCCTCTCCCTAGAATGACCTGCCCATGAATATCGACTTGCACGGATTCGGTCCGGCCATGATGGCCGGCACCCTGATGACCGTAAAACTGGCGCTGTGCGCCTTGCTGTTAGGGCTGGTGCTGGGCCTGCTCGGCGCCCTGGCCAAGACTTCCCCGCTCAAGCCCTTGCAGTGGCTTGGCGGTTTCTACTCGACCCTGGTACGGGGTATTCCCGAACTGCTGTGGGTGCTGCTGATCTACTTTGGCACCGTGGGCCTGATGAACGCCCTGGGCGAAGCCCTGCACATGCCAGGCCTTGAGCTCAGCGCCTTTGCCGCAGGCGTCATTGCCCTGGGCCTGTGTTTTGGCGCCTACGCCACCGAGGTGTTCCGGGGCGCTATCCTGGCCATCCCCAAAGGCCACCGCGAAGCCGGGCTGGCGCTGGGCATGTCCAAGGGCCGCATCCTGTCGCGGATCATCCTGCCGCAGATGTGGCGCATCGCCCTGCCGGGCCTGGGCAACCTGTTCATGATCCTGATGAAGGACACCGCGCTGGTGTCGGTGATCGGCCTTGAAGAAATCATGCGCCATGCCCAGATTGGCGTGACCGTGACCAAGGAGCCGTTCACCTTCTACATGGTGGCGGCCTGCATCTACCTCAGCCTGACCGTCATTGCCATGACCGGCATGCATTTCCTGGAACAACGCGCCGCTCGCGGCTTCGCGAGGGCCGAACAATGAACTGGGAAGTGATCATCAAGTGGCTGCCGCGCCTGGCCCAGGGCGCCACCCTGACCCTGGAACTGGTGGCCATCGCGGTGGTGGCCGGCTTGATCCTGGCCATCCCGCTGGGTATCGCCCGCTCTTCGCGGCACTGGTACGTGCGCGCCGTGCCGTTCAGTTACATCTTCTTCTTCCGCGGCACCCCGCTGTTGGTGCAGCTGTTTCTGGTGTACTACGGCCTGGCCCAGTTCGACGCCGTGCGCGCCAGCGCGCTATGGCCGTACCTGCGCGACCCGTTCTGGTGCACCGTGCTGACCATGACCCTGCACACCGCCGCCTACATCGCCGAAATCCTGCGCGGCGCCTTGCAGTCCATTCCCAAGGGCGAGATCGAGGCTGCGCGTGCGCTGGGCATGTCCCGGGCCAAGACGCTGGTCTACATCATGCTGCCCCGGGCTGCCCGCATCGGCCTGCCGGCCTACAGCAACGAAGTGATCCTGATGCTCAAGGCCAGCGCGCTGGCCAGTACGGTCACCCTGCTGGAACTAACCGGCATGGCGCGGACCATCATTGCCCGCACGTACTTGCCGGTGGAGATCTTCTTCGCCGCTGGCCTGTTCTACCTGCTGATCTCGTTCATGCTGGTGCAGGGCTTCAAGCTGCTGGAGCGCTGGTTGCGCGTGGACGCCTGCCAAGGGCGCTGATCCGTTACCGGCTGCAGCCGGTTGGCCCGTTTTACCCGGCTGGGTGAAAGCGGGTTCAGCCGGCAGCAAGGCCTGACCACCCTTTATCGACAGCGCTCCCAATGCCTACCTCCCTCCACAGCCACCTTTTGCTCGAACGCTTTCAGGCGCTTGACCGGTTTTTGACCGAGCATCAGGCGCTGTGGAAACCCAGGCCGTTCACCCATCTGCACCTGGATTGGGAAAGCACCTACCCGGAACTTGCGCGGCATCTGCGCCAAAGCAGCCTGGCCGAGGCCGAAGGTGACATCGACCCACACGCACTGCCCGCACCTTATCCACAGTTGGCTGATGCCGCCCAGGCGCTCAGCGTGCTGGGTGCCCTGCCCACCTGTGCGCTCCCCGCCGCCGCCCACCGGCTTGACGTCAATGTACCCGGTCGCAAATGGCAGCAGATCGAAGCCTTCGGTAGTCACCTCGCCTTCCGCGCACCCTCCCGCCACTGGCTGGACTGGTGCTCGGGCAAAGGCCACCTGGGCCGGCGCTTGCTGCACCCCGGCCAGCGCCTGACCTGCCTGGAGTACGACACCGCGCTGGTGGCTGCCGGGGAGGCGCTCAGTGCCCATCACTATTTGCCCGTGCAACACATCCATCAGGACGTGATGGCCCCTGGCAGCGCCAAGCATCTGGATGCAGACACCAGCGTGGTCGCCCTGCACGCCTGCGGCGACCTGCATGTCCGGCTGCTGCGCCTGGCCAGCCAGCAACATTGCCCACAACTGGCCGTGGCCCCGTGCTGCTACAACCGCATTGCCACCGCCCAGTACCAGGCGTTATCCACAGCTGCTCGCGCCTCGGCCTTGCACCTGTCGCTGGATGACCTTGGCCTGCCCCTGAGCGAAACCGTCACCGCCGGCGCCCGCGTACGCCGCCAGCGCGACACGTCCATGGCCCGCCGCCTGGGCTTCGACCTGCTGCAACGCCAACAGCGCCAGACCGACCAGTACCTGCCCACGCCATCGCTGCCGGTGGCCTGGTTGGCCAAGCCCTTCGAGCGGTATTGCCGTGACCTGGCTGCGCTCAAGCAACTGGACCTGGATGGGGATATCGATTGGGCGGCGTTGGAATCGGCAGGGTGGGATCGCCTGGCGCAGGTACGCAACCTCGAGCGCCTGCGCAACCTCTTCCGCCGCCCACTCGAACTCTGGCTGGCACTGGACCGTGCCCTTTTTCTGACCGAACAGGGCTATGACGTACGTTTGGGCGTGTTTTGCGACTATGCCCTCACCCCGCGCAACCTGATGATCCTTGCCGAACGCGACAGATAGCCGCAGAACAACCTGTGGATAAGTCTGTGAACAAGCTTTGGGTTACCTGTTGGTGTACGGGGCCATTCGGGTGGATTGGCTTATTCCAAAATGACGTTCAAGACCAGTAAAAACAGGCATTTGCGCAAATTTGGTTTATTTCGGGCGGGGTTATGCCATTGACACAAGCATTCGATGCCGCTTGTGCATAAGCAATTTTTCAGGGGCGATTTTTTGTTGATTTCAGAGAGGTTTGGTGCGTAGGGGATCGAGCTGCCATGCCGGAACTGTGAATGCTTCAGTACTCGCGTGTGGCTTTGAAATTCCGAAGTCTGTTTTCCTTGAGCAGTGATGAAAGCATTGGGCGGGTGCCTGAGAACGGTTTGTCTATCCGCTTGGCACCCTGGCCCATTGTCATCCATGCCGCCGAGGTTCTGGTTGGCTAGTGGCGTTTGCCTTTGGCGATTTCGATGTCATTCAGCAAGGCGTTGGCCATGTCGCAAAGGTAATCCGCCGCACCGAGCAGTTTGTGGTCATCCTCCATGTCCCCCTCACGCACCAGGTGCTTGATGTAACCCATCAGAATGGAGACATGCTCGTACGCAGCATCCACCGGGATGCCGGGCTGTACGCGAAGGAGGTTTACGGGTGGGGTGCCGGCTTGGAGGAAGGTTTCTACGCCTGCGGTGGTGATAGGGTCCGAATTGCTCGTGTCCATGGCTTGGTTCCTTATTCGAAAACAGGAGCCGCCACGCAGACCTTCTCACGGATAGGGTGGCAGCCGTACGCAGGGTGAGAAACCGAGTGAATAAGGAACCCCGGCCAGACCAAAGCCTGCCCGCGCACGGCCACCATTGCAGGTAGCGCTTATTCGAAGTCGGGTTCTCACACCCGGTCGCCAGAGCGACGGGGCAAAGGTATCCGTGAGGTATTTCCCAGACAACGGCGATACTTCGGCAGAGCGCGTAGGATACGTCCGATACGTAAATTTGCAGAAGCCTCCAGCAGAAGAGTCCAGACATTTCCTACAAAACCAAGGCCCTCAGACTACAAACCACTCATCCCGTACCATCAATCAAACACAAAATTCCAGCCCAACGTATCCCGGTGTGGGAGCGGCCTCGCGCCGCGATGGGCCGCAAAGCGGCCCCAGTAACTCCACCCCAAACCCCATATCCACAGCCCCACACACCCCCGCCTCCCCCAAAAACCCACTCAACTTCCCATTCCATGACCCACCGCACACTCCCCGCAACATCCCACCCCTAATCCCCGCCCCCACAACCGTGTATCATGCGCCCCCCAAATCATTAAAAAGTGACGTCGCGCGCTGCCTGCCAGCCCTGCGGCCATCTGGCGTTGCGCCAGATTCGACAACGGACCTGACTCTCGTGACCCAAGCCAAGCCCCTCGCCCTGCTCGCCTTCGCCCTGGCTCTTACCGCCTGCGCCAGCGGCCCCTCGCACCCCGCCCCCGGCAACCTCGGCTGGAACCACCCCGGCATGCAACTGGGCGGCGACCGAGGCCTCCCCCTGCGCGCCGACAACACCTGCCGCAAGCGCGGTTGCGACAACGACAAGCTGTTCTTCAACCCCGGCAAGACCGAACCAAACGTCACCACCCTCCACCGCGGCTGGTAAGAAAATTTCCCTTTTGGGTCGGTGAGTTAGGTCATTTTCAAACAATCGCAAGGAAGTGGTTTACACACGCCAAACGATCGTTATAATGACGCCCCATTGCCGGTATAGCTCAGCTGGTAGAGCAACTGACTTGTAATCAGTAGGTCCCGGGTTCGATTCCTGGTGCCGGCACCATTCAAGGTTCCATAGAAAGCTTTCAAAATCTCTGGAACCCCCGAAAAACCCGCCTTCTGGCGGGTTTTTTCGTTTTGGCGTTCCGTCGGATTCCGAGGGTAGCCAGCGCTAATAAGGGTACTTTTAAGGATACCTACCAATTCGACATTGGAAAGTACCCTTATGGCTCGCACAACGGCTCCCCTTACCGACAACGCCTGCCGCACTGCAAAGGCTCGCGAACGTGAGTACAAGCTTTTTGACGGCGATGGCCTTTACCTGCTCGTGAAGCCCAACGGTCGTAAAGGCTGGCGGCTCAGGTACGTGAAGCCCGATGGTCGCGAGGGCCTGACCTCACTCGGCAATTACCCGGTGGTCGGGCTGGCTGACGCTCGCCACAAGCGCTTCGAGCTCAAACAGCAGCTCGCCAACGGCATTGACCCCATCCAATCCAAGCAGCAGGCCAAGGTGCAAGCCGTAATCAATGGCCGTACCTTCGAAAGCGTCGCGCTCGATTGGTATGCCGGGATGGTGCCCAAGTGGGCGCCGGGCCACGCCAAGACTGTATTCAGCCGGTTGAAGACTCATGTATTCCCTTTGCTCGGTGCCAGGGCAATCGTTGAGTTGGACACCCACGACCTCATGCAGCCACTGGAAGCCGTGACGAAGCGCGGCACCATCGACGTGGCGCTCAGGATCAAGAATTACCTGCAAAGCATCATGCGCGAAGCCAAACGGCTGCGACTGATCACGTCGAACCCAGCCCACGACCTCGATGGCTCAATCAGAGCACCACGGGTTACACATCGACCCGCCCTACCCTTATCGCGGCTTCCAGAGCTACTGGCGTGCATTGAGGACTACAGAGGTCGCCCGCTCACGCGCCTCACGGTGATGCTGTCGTTGCATGTATTCGTACGCTCCAGTGAGCTGCGCTTCGCCCGCTGGAACGAGTTCGACCTCAATCGCGGCATCTGGGAGATCCCCGACACTCGCCCGGCGCTCGACGGCGTACCGTTTTCCACAAGGGGTACGAAGATGGCCGGGGACATTCACGTTGTACCCTTATCACCGCAGGCAGTGGCCTTGCTTGAGCAGATCCACGCGATCACCGGCAAGTTCGACCTGGTTTTCGCGGGGGATGCCAAACCGTGGAAACCGATGTCCGAGAACACGGTGAACGCGGCGCTCAGGACGATGGGCTACGACACCAAGGTGGATATTTGCGGTCACGGGTTCCGAGCCATGGCGTGCAGTGCGCTGGTCGAGTCCGGGCTGTGGTCAGAGACGGCCATCGAACGGCAGATGAGCCACAAGGAACGCAACAACGTGCGGGCCGCCTATACCCACAAGGCCGAGTTCCTCGAAGAGCGCCGGATGATCATGACCTGGTGGAGCCGGTTTCTGGAAGCGAACCGCGAGGACCATGTGACCCCGCATGAGTTTGCCAAGCAGACGGGCGAGAACGTCACGCGGCTTCGCAGTGCCAAGAGGACCGAGTAACCCGCCGCACCACCACCTCAACTCGCTGTGAAGTTACCCACAGCACCGCATGAAGCTCCTCCGCGCGGGTCCTTTCAAACGGGGCTGCAAAGCCGCCCCGTTTGAAAGGACCATACCTAAGAAAAAAACTGCTGGCACAGCTTACGTCTGTGGAAAACCACTGATGTCCACCGGAGGATAGTTTTATCCACAGGCGCTAAATCCGTGATATCGCGCTGCTTGACGAATATTGTCCACAAGCGTAGACCGGGAGTCGCAAGAGCTGTCGATGACAGCACCCCAGGTGACCCGAACCTTTAAGGTCACGCCGCTCCCGCGGTGGTTCACCCGCAAGTACGATTCGCGTCCGGCAGCTCGTACGGTCACTACCCATGTGATGGATGCCAACTCAATATCGTTGCCCCTGCGGCAACCACTCTACCCATCTGCTCAGCAGCAACCTATCCGCTTGGCCATTTCGCGTGCGCCAACCTGCGCCCGTCTCTTTCACTGGAAAGAGACGGGCGCTCCTGACACTGCTGCAGCCCTGATCGCACATGGCTCAGCGGCAATTCCCCTCGTGACAATCGGCGTGACAAACGCCGATGTCACCAGCAACAGCCATGTAGATGATGGTGCCGCAGACCAGGGAATGGACTGCACCTGACTGACAGTCAGGCATGCCCCGGTCATCGCATTGCTGCGTTCACCCGACTCAGGATCTCGCGGCACTGGTCTCGTCAGCCAATGCAGCCTCCACCCGCCCACCGGTAACGGTGTTCAGGAGGCCAGATCATGAGATGCCCTTACTCCCGGTCGTAAGGAGCCGCCAGTCCCGCGTAGAGGACACTCCCCACAGGTCGCAGGGGCCTTGATCCCTGATAACACTCAGCATTCTTGGCGGGATGACGTGGGAAGGACGGTAGAGCATAAGAAGAGGTGACCAATATGGCATTGGTGGGTAGACGCGATGGCCGCAATTTCGGCTACGGCAGACAGTTGAGCTACGCAGGGCCGCAGGCGCTGAAAGACGTGTTTGGCGGTGGCCATTACGGCACGGTCAAAGCGCACGGTGATCTGTGGCAAGCATTCGTCAAATGGTGTCGCTCCGAACAGGGGCCCGGCATCAATGATGCGCGACAGATTGATCGTGAGGTGTTGGCTAACTACGCGGCGTATCTGCGCAACATGGTTGGGCGCGGTGACCTCGCCGTCAGTACCGCACAAAACCGGCTATCCAGCGTTAACAGGACCATGGCGGCGCTTCGCGGTGATCAGTGCGTGAAATTGCCCAGTCCGAGCAAGGCGCTGGGTATGCAGCGCACCGGAGTGCGACAGTCTGTGCCACAAGGCCAGGACCGCAAACAGGTTACACAGATCGTCGATGCACTTTGCCGCCAACATCAGCAACGCGCCGTCGCGATCGTTCTACTAGCGCGAGCCGCCGGCATGCGTTTGCGTGAGGCCATCCTAGCTGACCTGCCACGGCTGAGCCGTGAGGCTACAGAGCTAGGCAGGATTAACATTCAGGATGGCACCAAAGGTGGCCGTGCCGGGGCAACGGCTCCCCGTTGGATATCAGTGGACAACCATGTTCGAGGTGCTATTGAGTTTGCACGGCAAGTGTCGCCTGCAGGTAGCCGCAACCTGATTGCGCCACACGAAAGCTACCTGAATCTTCTGCGAGAAAGTATTCGCCCTGCGCGGGACATCCTGCATGCACCCAACCTCAAAGGATTTCATGAGTTACGGGCGGCGTTCGCATGTGAGCGTTATGAGCAAATAACCCAACACCGCGCGCCTATCAACGGTGGCCAGTGTTACCAGGTAGATAAGAACCTTGATCGTGAGGCCCGGAGGCAAATCAGCCACGAACTGGGACACTGTCGTATAAACGTGGTGTCGGCTTATATAGGAGGCCGCAGATGAGTAAGAATTTCGATATGGAATCATTCCTAGCGGGTATTCTGACTGGCTCTCATACCACGCGTCGGCGCCACCTCAAACAAGCTAACGCTATACAAAAAGCGATTTCTGATCGATGGTATCTGGATAATCCTTGGACCTGGCAGCGAAAACACCTTGCGTGGTTTCTAAGCTGCCAAGTGGGCCGGCGCGCCGAGTCGACGAAATATTACTACCGCCTCACAGTAAATCTGATTACCCTTCGCTTAGGAAAACGGTGGCAGTTCAACCACCCTTCGAAGAGTTAGCAAAACCTTGTGCATCACAATTAATACCGATTGGCCTATGCTGGCTGAACCGTACCGGAAGAAAAATATGCTGCCAATATACTGTTATCCTTTCTTAAGTTCTTTCGGAAGAAACGCATCAATCTCCGCGTCGGAGAATGTCATATCTTCGAGTGCCTTCAACGCTTCCTGCGCCTTTTTATAAGCTTGATATGTTGTACTGGGAGCACCTGAGTAAACTGCATGCAATTGCTCCAACAGGTTATCTCTCACCTTTTGTAGAATCTCAATGGGCTTCTCGCCCAGTCGTAGATCCGTGATGAGAGAAAGATATCTTTCTCGGATAATCCAGAGATCAGCGCCTGCCTGCCGATGCTTTTGAGCGAGCTCTCCGAGGTCGTAATTTTTTGTGTAAGCGTTCAATATTAGCAGTATTGTAGAGACAACGATTCCGGCGATCGCTGAAGTTTTACCGCCACCCAACGCTGCTGCGACAAAGCCGCCGGTTGTTATAGCGGATAGGACAATCTGCCAAAACTTGATGTTGGAAAGCCGGCTCAACAGGATGTCTGCACACTTCTCATGTGTTTTATGAGAGTACACAACACGTCCATAGCATTCGCGTAATTGCCCCTCCAGGATCGCTCTTGAGTCTAGAGAGTCATTAGTCTGGGAATGAAGTTCCAAATATTTCTCTCCATTTTTGCTTCGCTGACCACTCACGCTTGGGAGTAGCAATTTCATGTTCTATTGCCTCGTGTGCAAGATTGTAGCACCTAGTGGCTTTCCATTGAAACAATCCTTTGCCGTAAACGTGCTGCCCGCTTCCGGGCGCCTTCCAATACTCTTTGTTGCTATCTTGATTTGACATGAAATAAAAAAAGTCTCGACACATATAATCGTAATAAAAATACGACTTATCCTTATACTGCCAATTATCAATAAATTGATAAGCAAGCGTGTCAATTAGCATACCACTAATTGGTACTTGCCAATTTCTTTTCCATGCCCGCATCATTCGACAAAGTAGGATCAGATTTCCGTTGCAAACTCCATTTCTCGTCCTTATCGCAGAAATTTCTGGCTTTGGATTAGTAACCCGCCAACATCCCCCACCGTTCGCATCGGGGTAGGTAAAGCTGTCATCTTTATTTATAAACGCAGGCAATACCTCGAATGTTATCCCATCAGTAAATGGGACAAGTATTACCTGACCATCGCCCCTGATATTTGTAGTAGAATATGTTTTCTCGATGGACCTCTTTACCGCTTGAAGCAGAGAGGACTGACCGTTTCCAGCATAGTTGTTGTACTGCTGATAAACTGAATATGGAAGTTGAAAAAGCACATCCAGATCACTGATACCCTGGATCGCAGTGTTTCGCCCGTACGACCCCAGATAGAGTCCGTGAGCAACATCGGACGTAGTATTCCAAAACTCTGTATTTAGACGACGAGTAATGGCCTTATAACGGCTAGGGATAGTACCTGAATCTTGAACTCTAATATTGTAACAGAAGGTGCTAAACCACTCTGCCAGTGCCATAAGAACCCCCTACTCAATACTTAAAAAAACCTTTTCTGGATCACCCGCAAATAAGCCAAAACTTATACACCCCAACTAATTGCCCTTTATATGCCGAGCTAGATTGAAGGCCATGATGACATAGGACGTTGCATCTTCCTCACTTAAATTCATCTCTTCCGCATGAGCTGCCTTGTTGCGAAGCCTTCGAAGTTTCCTGTATATCTCCAGCTGCTTATCATCGATGACTTTGCACTGATGTAGGTACTCACCCAGATTCGGGAAATTACGCATTGCTTCGCTAGACGACTGACTCCAAAATGAACTAGCAACCTCTGCTGCCGCTGTTTCAACATCAATCCAAGCTTCCATAATTGCCGCACGCGTAGACAGGGACACCAATTCCAATGCTTTGGAGGTAGTAGCGGATAGATCCTCTTTTTGTGGTGAATACAGAACAGGTGATTCAGTCTTTAGGGCAAGTACCTCTTGCGAAAACTCAAGTTCGAGCTCTTTATATTTAAGCTTTCTCATTAGCGGAACAAGCCCCACTAGTGGTTTTCGCAATAGACAAGCCAAAATGATTATTGCCCCAGGCCAAGCTAAAGCTTTAATTATCTCTGATATAAAGGTAAATTCGTCCATACTCTTTCGAGACCTAAGCCAGTTTTTATCACTAAAATTAACGTATACCCTCGCACAACCAGCAGAAGCCACGACTGATGTCTAAATTCCCTACGAACCAAAACTCATACAAATCAAAAGCAGATTCGATCTAAATACCACAACCAATAGAGCCAGCACTACCACAACACACCAGAACATAAATGACAGTGGTATCTTATCTCTCAACAACCGAAAATGCTTTTTCTCATCAACCCAATCTATCTGATACTGCCAGAAGAACTTGTAATGGGCATACCAGTCGCTAAACAAAATCTGTTTACTAATGGCAGCATTATAATATTCATCTTTCAACACTGAAAGCCTTTCACGGTAAGACATGAGAGGTTCGCCGTCTAGCGCTTCAACTTCTCTATACAAATCTCTTAGGGACTCGTATATACGCGTTAGCTTTATCGCCGTTATTTCATATTCTTTTTTCTTATGGTCATAAAATGAAATATATAAGCCAATCACACCTAACACTAGCAGTGACGCTGACGGGATTTTTGTTCCTAACTCATCCCAAATCAGTGCAAATATACCAATAGCCATCGAGAAAAAACTGATAAGACCTGGAACCTTGTCTACTATGTCGAATGTTGCCCAATGTTTTCTACCGCCGAAACCAACATTATACCCGGTATCGGCGATAATTTTTAATAGAGCGTCCTTATTCATATTTGTTTACTCAATAGGGACATGAATTCTATCTTTTGCAACGACTACATTGTTTTTTACTACGTAGCACTCCACAATGTGGTCGCCAGAAAAACTAGTATGTTCTTCTATCCTTCTCAAACCAGAATCTTTGACAATCTGCCCACGAACACAATCTCTACGTTTCGCTTCATCACCTCGATTCAAGACCTTCCAATACACATCGTAGTCACCCGCCGTGTCATTTTCCACGATGTAGAACTTCAAAGACTTTTTGGGGCTGAGCTTGAATCTGCTCAGCAGCATGTTGCGAAGTGAGTCCGGGCGATACCCGTTCTGCGTTACCTCGCAGTCGATTCTAAGCTTAGCTCGAATATCAGTAGAATAACTATCCTCTACGAACTCTTCTGTACGTCTATAATCCTGTTCATAAGTGCTAGCCTCCGCCTTCTCCACGGCAACAGCTGCAGGAAATTGGCGCCCATAGATTTTTTGCCACTTTGCATTTTCAGTATCTTTACCATTATCTTCAATAGCCTTCAAGCATAAATCATATGTTTTACTTGCAGCCTTTTGAAACTTTTCTTTAACCTTAACACGCTGCCCACTTCCAAGAGCGGCATAGTACTCTTTATCTGGCTGATCTGCCAAAAACTTAAAAAAGTCCCTACTCATCCAATCATAGTAAAGATAGCTTTTTTCTTTGTAGTCATCATTCGACTTGATAAAATTATGAGCAAGTGTGTCGATTAGTAAACCGCCCATACCTACACCGTGTTTATTTTTCCAAGCTCTAGCCATTTTGCAAAGTCGGCGGAGGTTATGGTTATAATCCTCATTAACCGCTTTCATGGCATCCATTTCTTCACGGGGCTTTGTGGTTTTCCAGCTTCCTCCATTTCTTGTATCTGGATATAGATAACTTCCATCGTCTTGTTTAAATACGGGCTGCACCTCCACATGGAAGTTTGTATATAGCACCCTCACCACAGGGCTATCTACGAAAATATCAGTCCTTGGATATCGGGCTTTTATAGCATTCTTTGTATCCTGCAAAAGTTTAGACTGCCCACCATCTTTATAATCCTGCCATTTTCCAGCGGGCATAATATAGAGCATATCTAAATCAGAAATCCCCTTAATCGCTGTCCATCTACCGTAGGACCCGACCCGAAGATTATTAGCTGTACTAGATTCAGAATCCCTAAACTCCTTATTTAACGCTAGAGTTATTTCGCCATATCGAATACTGATCTGTTCATCGTTGGGTACTTTTATATTATCCAAAAAGTTCTTAAATTTATCTGCAATGCTCATTTTTCGTCCCTGAATTTAGGCCTTGGCCGAATGCTACTGAATGGCCATCATCGTGTCTATTCCTTTATATGCAGACGTGAAAAAGGGCTGTGTAGAGGCTAATTACTCCCTTACGAAAATCTTAAAGCTCCAAGGAATCACGGCCACCACCGCTCGGCGCGCCAATTAGAGCTCTTCTGACTGTGTATAGGTATGGCGTTGGATATTACGAGGACTGCGCTACAAACGACTGCGCCAAGATGGAATAAAGGCTGCGGGTATTTTATGAGGTACCATCACGAACAATCAGTATTAATTCATTAAAAAACAATCGGTTAGGTCACAATTCGACTCCTGGTGCCGCACCATATAAGGTTCCAGAGAAGACTTTCAAAATCTCTGGCATCCCCGAAAAACCCGCCTTTTGGCGCGAGTTTTTCCGGGGATGCCCAGGGTCGCAAGCGCTAACAAGGGAGTTTTAAAGATAGAGGTTCGTTCGATATCGGAGACTACCCTTGTGGCCCGCCCAACTGCCCCGCCTACCGATACCTCCTGTCGCACGGCCAAGCCAGAAAGCGCGAGTACAAGCTCTTCGATGGGGACGGTCTCGACCTGCTTGTGCAAGCCAACGGCCGCAACGGCGGGCGGCTCAGGTACGTGAAACCCGATGGCCGAGAAGGCCTGACTGCCCTAAGCAGTTATCCAGTGATCCGTCTCTTTCACTGGGAAGAGACGGGCGCTCTTGACAGTGCTGCAACCCTTATCGCATTTGGTTTTGCGACAACTTCCCTCCTGACATAGGCGTGACAGACGCCAATGGCTCCAGCAGCAGCGATGGAGGGGATGGTGCCGCAGACCAAGGAATGGAGTGCACCCGACTAACAGTCGGGCATGCCCTGGTCATCGCATTGCTGCATTTCACCGACTCAGGATCTCGCAGCACTGGTCTCGTCAGCCACTGCAGCCTCTACCCGCCCACCTTTAACGGCTTCAAGAGGCCAGATCATGAGATGCCCTCGCTCCAGGACGTCAGGAGCCGCCAGCCACAGGCTAGAGGACATCCCCCACAGGTCGCAGGGGCCATCCCTGATGACGCTCAGCATTCTGGGCAGGATACGGTGGGGCGAGGATTAGCAAATGGAGGTGAAGCGCATGCAAATACGGTCGATGTGAGCTCATCCCCCTGCTCTGGGGAACAAGCGTTGGGTTGTCGGATCTTAGACATTGTGTACTAGTGTGTACAATCCTCTGAATCGTTGTGTAGTATACACACAACTGCGGCAAGCTTTGAGGAGATACCCGTGCACAGCCGAGACATCATCAAGCGGCTGAAGGATGACGGTTGGGTCAGAGTCAAAGGGACTGATGGGAGCCACCAGCAGTTCAAGCATCCAACCAAGAAGGGGCGGGTTACGGTTCCTCATCCAAATAAGGATGTGGCAATCGGGACGCTTCGAAACATTTGGAAGCAAGCCGGTCTCTGACCGGTTTTACCCTTGCGGGTAGATCGTAAGCTTGCTGTTAGCAATAGTGAAATCGAATCGCCGAAATTTTTCGGAGGGATATTTAAAATGAAATACCCAGTTGTTTTGCACAAAGATGAAGACTCCGACTACGGAGTGACAGTTCCAGACGTACCGGGCTGCTTCTCTGCTGGCGAAACGATCGATGAAGCATTGAGCGAAGTCCAACTCGCGTTAGAGATGCACTTTGAAGGTTTGGTAGAAGATGGAGAGCCTCTGCCGCAACCTCAAAATATCGAAATCCATAGGAAGGACCCGGCTTATGCCGATGGCATCTGGGCTTTCGTAGAATTCGACGTCACCCCCTACTATGGGAAGTCGGTTCGCTTTAACGCGTCTTTACCAGAAGGTCTCCTCAAACGCATAGATGATCGCGTGAAAGAAGACAGCGCTTATGCGTCCAGATCAGGATTTTTAGCCGCGGCGGCGCTGCATGAGCTGGCGAAAAACTTAAACGAAGGCATAGACGCTTTAAAAACCAGAAAGACAGTATGACTTGAAAATATTAAGGGCGCCCTTGGGCGCCCTAATAATGACCAGGTATACGGGCAAGAAACGCAACTGAAGCACTGAACCAACTTTGCGAAACTTGAGAGCTCACAGGGTATTCATCGAACTTCTGAAACGCCTTGTTGGGGCTGCTGTGCAGCCCATCGCGGCGCGAGGCCGCTTGTGTCTTGA